>JAPHRD010000016.1 GCA_026196225.1 Motiliproteus sp. | reverse complement strand
GATTATCAGGGTCATAACAGGTGTCCACTTGAATCTGGGTGGACACCTACATTATCCGCTTGAGCCTGGCGCGGAAGATGGGTTTACCGGCCGGTTACGCCATAACCCCGGTAGTTCACTAACAATAGAGAGGCATCGAAGAATTGTTGGAAATAGGGGATGTTCCAGGAGATCTCTTCGGCATTGCCACCGTAGTAGATTAGGAGGGGTTTTGAACTGTCCTTACTTTTCAGGTCTTTGCTATTGCTATCTAGGTACCAACCATAAAGTTCGACCCCTTGGCTGCTAAAGCTGATTTGGTAAGACTGAAATTGGGCACGGTCCTGATCATCCAGATCTTGTGGATGAAAAATCATCTGTCGTTGAAAACTGTACATCAGCAGGGCCAACAGGCCATAGAACAGGATGCAGGTGGTGAGAAATTTTGTCAGAAAACTCAGCATCGATTTGCTACTTGTTGCTGCGATAGTTTTAGCAGACCGATAACGCTGAGGGCATCTCGTATCCGTCCATCCAGTGCCCACTGGATCGCCTCAGACAGAGGTAAGCGTTTCAGTTGCAGGTCTTCAGTTTCATCAAAATCGGTCTCACCTTGGGTCAGTTGTTGAGCCAGATAGACGATACCAATTTCATCGGTAATAGAGTTGGATAGCTCCACGCGGGCGATCTCTTCCAGCGATTTCGCCCGCAATCCTGTCTCCTCAGCCAATTCCCTCAGCGCCCCCTGTTGCGGATCCTGGTCTACCGGGTGCCCGCCCATGGGGATCTCCCAGCTGTAGTTGTCGAGGGCGTAGCGGTATTGACCCACCAACCAGGTGTAGCCTTCGTCATCCACCGGGATAATGCCGATGGCGCGGTTACGGAATTTTACCAATCCGTAGATGCCGCGCCCGCCGTTGGGGTTGATGACCTGGTCTTCCTGCAGCTCAATCCAGGGATTTTCATAGACCAGTCTGGAATTCAGCGTGGTCCACGGATTATCAGCCATATCGACACTTCCTTATTTATCCGGGTCGATACAGCATACCGCAACTGGTGATGGCATGGGGAGAGTCGTTAACCGACGATATTCACCCCGTGATCCACATAGTGGATAGTGCCGGTAACACCCTGAGACAGGTCGCTCAGGTAGTAGAGCGCGGCGTTACCTACTTCATCGATGGTAGGCAACTGATTGTCGACAGCTTTCTCCTGGTTGTAGCGCAGCATACTGTCGAAATCTTTGATGCCGCCGGCGGCACGTGTCTGAATGGTTCCTGGTGAGATGCAGTTAACACGAATGTTGTTGGGGCCAAGATCGCGAGCCAGGTAGCGGGTGGATGCTTCCAGTGCGGCCTTGGCGACTCCCATCACATTGTAGTCTTCTACCGCCATGGCGCTACCAAGATAGGAGAAGTTGATCAGGCTACCGCCATTTTTCATCAATGGTTGGGCCATTCGTGACATTTCGATAAAGCTATAGCAGGAGACGTCCATGGCTTGTAAAAAACCGTTGCGGGAGCATTGGGAGATCGGCGCATGGAGATCGTCCATAGGGCAGAAAGCGATAGAGTGGACGAGACCGTCTAATTGCCCCCAATGCTGTTCAATATCGTTGAACAGGGTTTGCAGCTGTCCTTCCTGGCTGACGTCCAGGGGCAGAAAGAGCTCTGCTTCTAACTCTTCGGCCAGGGGGGCTACAAAGCGTCTGGCTTTTTCGTTGAGATAGGTGATGCAAAGCTGCGCGCCCTGCTGTTTTAGTATTTTGGCGCAACCGTAAGCGATACTCTGATCGTTGGCGATACCGACGATCAGTACCTTTTTCCCTTGCATAAGTGTTGAAGTCATAATTTCTGTGTCCAATCAAAAGCTGTTGATAGCGAGGTTGCTTTAGCTGAGATAGAATCTTGCCCCGCGAAAGTTAAATTTCCGTTATCTCAGGGTCTGGTTATGCGAATTTTTTTGTCGGCTGCTACAGCCTTAATGCTGATTCTGCCGACGTTGGCAGCTGCCGAACCGGTGCGATACCAGAGTGATATCAAACCGATCTTCGATAAACATTGCGTGGAATGTCATTCCGGCTGGTTTCCCGACGGTGGGCTTCGCTTGAATTCCCTCGAAAATATTCATGAAGGCGGCAAGCAGGGGCGGGCGGTCATTGCCGGCCAACCGGAAAAAGGTTGGCTGATCAACCTGGTCCGCACTAAATCTGGCCGCTACAGCAAAATGCCCCCGGGACCTGCTCAGTTGAGTGAGCAGGAGATTCAGCTGATCCAACAGTGGATTGCTGACGGGGCCCGTTAATTCCTTATTACTGTTCGTCCAACACTTCCTGTCCATGTTGAGCCAGCATCGCTTCCTCATCAGTAGCGATGACTCGCACAACTACACGGCTGTTTGGGGTGCTGATAATGCCGTCGCCACGGTTGTTAGCATCAGTGTCTAGTTCGGCACCAAGCCAGCGGCAGCGATTGACGATGGCCGCTCGAACAGGGGCACTGTTTTCACCGACGCCGCCGGTAAACACCAGCTGCTCCAAGCCCTGCAGGGCAGCGCTGAGGCTACCGATCTCACGGCCAGCACGGTAGGTAAACAGGTCGATCGCTTCACGAGCTTCCTGACAATCGCTGGCCAGCAGCTCCTGCATATCGCTACTGATGCCAGATACACCTAACCAGCCGCTCTCTTTGTAAAGCAGGTTTTCCAGTTGATCTGCATCCATATGGTGGTGGCGCATCAGGTAGAGGAGTACGCCGGGGTCGATCGCGCCGGTACGGCTGCCCATCGGCAGACCATCGACGGCGGTAAAGCCCATGGTGGAGGTGACACTCTTACCGTTTTTAATGGCGCACATGCTAGCACCGGCCCCTAGGTGAGCGACTACGGTAGGTTTCAACGCCATATCCGGAGCGGTAAGTTCCAGCTGTCGTTGGATAAATTCATAGGACAAACCATGGAAGCCGTAACGCTTGATGCCTTCCTCGGTAAATTTGCGAGGCAGGGCAAAATTGCTGGCTTCTTTGCTTTGGCCACTGTGAAACATGGTATCGAAACAGGCGATCTGCGGCAGCTGTGGCAGCAGTTGGTGACAGGCTTCGATCAGCTTCAGGTTATAGGGCTGGTGCAGCGGGGCCAGAGGAATAAACTCTTTCAGCTCCGCTAAAATCGCTTCGGTTGCCAGTACCGGTGCGTTGAAATGTCCGCCTCCGTGAACCACCCGATGGCTGATAGCGGTGAGGTCATCGTCCGGGGCATTGTCACGCAGCCAGTTGAATACCAGATCCAGACAAGCCTGATGACGCTGCTGTTGGGGGATCTGGGAAAAGTCTGGTGTTAGTGTGTCTCGCTTCTGACCATGATCATCTGAGACCGTCATGGTGGCCTGGCCGAGAATATTGGCCAGTTTGAAATTGAAGATTAGTTCTGGTGTTTCGTCGATAACGCGGAACAGTCCACACTTGAGACTGGAAGAGCCGCCGTTAACGGTGAGAATGTTGTTCATTTAATGCCTATTTGGGTGTTATGTCTGACTTGTAATGCTGCCAGAGCGCAGGACGCCAGACGTCCAAGTGTTTTCTCCGCGCGACTGGTAAGAATAATGGGAACCCGCGCACCTAGTACCACACCAGCAGATTTGGCATTGGCCAGGTAGACGAGTTGTTTGGCGATCATGTTGGCTGCTTCAAGATCCGGTGCCAGCAGAATATCGGCATCTCCAGAAACCGGTGAGTTGATATGTTTGTCTTGAGCGGCTTCCAGGGAGATGGCGTTGTCAAAGGCCAGAGGTCCATCGATGATGCCTCCCTGGATTTGACCACGATCTGCCATTTTGCACAGCGCTGCCGCGTCGATGGTGCTGTTCATGTGCGGCTTAACTTTTTCTACTGCCGCCAGCAGGGCCACCTTGGGGGTTTCGATGCCCAGAGCATGAGCGAAGTAGATTGCGTTCTGAACAATATCTCGCTTGATAGTCAGGTCCGGAACAATATTGATGGCAGCATCAGTAATCATCAGCGGCTTGTGGTAATTGGGTACGTCCAGCATAAACAGATGGCTAAGACGTCGTTCGGTACGTACGCCCTTGGTTTTATGCACCACTGCTCGCAACATCTCGTCGGTGGATAGTCCACCCTTCATCAGCATCTGCACTTCGCAGTTTCTGGCCAGATCTACCGCCACTTCGGCGGAATCATGGCTGTGGGCGGTGTTAACGATTCGCAGCCCCTGAATATCGATTTCTTCCTGCTCGGCGACGGCCTGGATCTTTGATTCAGGGCCGACCAGTACGGGATCAATCAGATTGTTGTGAGCTGCTTCAACGGCTCCTAGAAGACTGTTGTGGTCCACCGGATGGATAACCGCAGTAGATACCGGTTCAGTATGTCTGGCCTGCTCGACAAAAAACTCCAGTTGATCGTGGGCAGGGGGTTGTTGGTCAAGAACCATGGTCACTCCTCTGATTGCGGCAACCGCTGGATAAGTTGCCTGCAGGTTTTCTTCAGCCTAGAGATCTAATATGACGGCCTGGTGAATATCACTGTTCGATAGGGGTTTTCAGGGTTTCCTGGTAGGGAGGCCAACCCATGGGCTTGCCGCCCAGGACATGCAGATGGATGTGGTAAACCGTCTGACCACCGTGTTGATTGCAGTTCATGACGGTGCGATAGCCTTGCTGTGAGAAGCCTAACTGCTTGGCCAGTTTTGCCGCAGTCAGCTGCATGTGACCGACAATTTGGCAATCCTCTTCTGCGATGTCATTGATGGTGCTGATGTGTTTTTTGGGAATTACCAGAAAATGGTGAGGCGCCTGAGGACTAATATCCCGAAATGCCAGTACCTGGTCATCTTCATAGAGAGCATCGGCAGGAATTTCCTTAGCGTTGATCTTACAAAACAGGCAGTCAGCAGACATGGGCAGATTCCTTTTCAAATATTTATGGCAGGGTATTTCAAACATAACTATTCTTTTCGCACCTGCACAAAACATCTAATCACAGATAGCTAATTGAGAAAAGCATGTTTGCTTATGAATTCAGCTCTGGCGGATAGTTTACCAATACTACGTCTAATGAGTCGGTTGAATCGGTTGTTCCAATGTCATATTTGTTACCGATATAGACCTCGATCAGGGACAGCTCCAAAAAGTGAATCTTCAAGCATAACTGCTCCAATTGCGTGGGTGAACGGCCAATATGGGTACGAAAATCTTCAGTGGCATAGTCGGTCTGCTCTACTGCTTCCCGCTCTGGGGTCAAGCAGCTGCTTTTATGCACCCGGTGGTCATGACAACGAACCTCCATCAGCAACTCTTGGGCAATAGCTTTGGCGGAATCTAGGTTCAGATGCCAAAGCCTGTCTCCGCAATAGGCAGGGAGCGTTATCTGCTGATTTTTTAAATAACTAATCATGGTTACCTCTACTCCGGTTATGGATTGGGAGCAGTTTAGGCAACCTGGATAACGATGAATAAGGACTTCAAGGCATGTGGGATATCACTGTCGGCTATGACTCGACTCCACTTAGTCTTTGATCAGCGTATTGATCTGATCATGAGCGTTGATAGAACCGTCGGCGCTGTAGTTTTCACTGTTAGCTTCAATATTGTCGAGATCGTAGAGGTAATTGACCATAATGCCGGCCGAGCGCTGTAACCCCTTGTCGGAGCGGTCTGCAAGCCAGTTCAGCTGTTCGATACGGGCACCATTGCTGAGATGAAAGTGGGCAACTGGATCCAATGCCTGGTGTCCACGACGTTTTTCAATTAGTAGATAATGTCCGCACAAGCGGGTCAATAGCGGCTCTAGTTGCAGACATAGTTCCTCGTTTTGGTGCCAATGGGGTTGTTCCAGCAAATAATGAAGGGGCTTTTCGGTACCCTCAGGAACCAGCTCCATCAGCATCTGCCACTCATCTGTGGAGACCAGCCCACGGCTGTTGGCCTTGACGGTACTGTTTAGCCAGCGTCTGAAGCCGGGGATGGGAGAAAGGGTGGCGTAGCTTTCCAGGTTGGGGAACTCCTTTTTCAATACCGAGACAACACGCTTAATCAGAAAATTGCCAAAACTGATTCCCGCCAGTCCGCGCTGGGCATTGCTGATGGAATAGAAGATAGCGGTATCGGCCTGCTCAGGAATCAGGGATAGCTCGCGATCGTCCAGCACCTGATGAATATTGGATGCTAAGTCCCTGACCAGGGCTACCTGGATAAAGATCAGGGGTTCGTCCGGCATGCTGGGATGGAAGAACGCAAATAACCGTCTATCCATAGCCAAACGGTGCTTCAGGTCCTCCCAGTCTCGTATTTCATGGACCGCTTCGTATTCGATCAGCTTTTCTAGCAGGCTGGCGGAACTATCCCAGGTGATCTGTTGAAGTTTTAGAAACCCCACGTCGAACCATGATACCAGCAGGTCCTGGAGATCCTCTTCCAGGTCGTGCAGGGGCTGATCTTCTGGATTGCTTAGACGGCGCAGATCGGCGCGCATATCCACCAGGAATTTGATCCCTTGGGGCAAGGCATTGAACTGTGTTAACAGCTGCTTTCGAGGCGCATCCAACAGTAACTTGAGCTGTCGCTGCAGGCGTCGTCGTTGATGAGGATCAGTGGCCTGCTGGTAATCTGCAATAGTCTGTTCCAGTACCGGCTTTGAAATATCGAAATGGCTGGCCAACAGACTCAAAAACTGGATTTTGCCGGTATCATTCAAGCCCACGTAGGCGTTTCCCAGTCGAGCCGCGCCGACTCGAGCGGCCACATCCCCCCCCTTGGCTTCCAGGCAGGCGCTCATCTGTTCCAAAAGACAGAAATGTTCCTCCTCTGGGAGATCCGGGCTGAGTTGCAGATCGATGGGACAGACGGAGCTTTGGCCCATATCCTGCCAGGCTTTACGCAGGTGACTGAGCGTCCGATCGATAAAACTAGGCTTCGAATTCATGACTGTAGTTACCCGATGACGGTTGCGTTTTAGGGTGCCTTCTTATTTCTTTTATAGCGCCGATGGTTCAATTGCAGTATAGACCAGGGAGATTTTATTTAATGATTTCAGTTGAATAGCTTGGCTCTGTTGTCATTGGCTGAGCTTGGTTAAACTATTCACAAGTTAAATATCGGAGACCCATATGCCCACCTACGATTACCGTTGCAGTGAAACCGGAGAGTGTTTTGAAGTGCGCCATGGCATGAGTGAAAAATTATCAACCTGGGCAGAGCTTTGTAATCGACTCAGTATCGATCCAGGAACTGTTCCCTTGGACAGCCCGGTTGAGCGTTTAGCAACTGGCGGCCAAGTTGTTAAAGCCGGTTCTCTGAAGAATCCCGACTTACCACCCTGCGCCACCGGAGGTGGGTGTGGCGGCGGTGGTTGCGGTCTTTGATTGCACTCCTGATATTTGCGCGGAATTGCCATGATTGACATTGAAGGTTTGGATCATTTGGTATTACGGGTTGCGGATATGCAGCGCAGTATCGACTTTTATTGCCTGTTGCTGGGCTGTCAGGTTGAGCGCAGGGTGGATTCAATTGGTTTAGTTCAGCTGCGCGCGGGCAATCATCTGATCGATCTGTTACCACGCAGTGAGGGGGAAGCGATTTACGGGGAGAATTTGGACCACTTCTGCCTGAAATTAAAGCACTTTGATGCGGAGCAGATTCAAGATTATTTGAAACAACGGGGCGTCCAGGCGGGAGTAACCGAGCAACGATACGGTGCTGAAGGATACGGCCCGTCGATCTATATCGAAGATCCCGACGGTAATACCGTAGAGTTGAAGGGGTAGCAGACTTTAGCTGCTCTGACCGAAACTATCAGCCTTGGTGAAGGTCAGAGTGCTGACAGATCTATAAGGCGATTCTACAAGGTGATAAGTATTAACTGACCCCTGTAGATCACAAAGGCAATCTTTCGAACAGATCCAGAGGAGAACCCGATGACCGCAGGCAGTGGTTTTGGTGCAACAAAGTTAAAATTTGCTCGTTACCGTTGGCTGACAGCCTCGCTGGCTGCATCGGTATTGATAGCAGGCTGCGCGGGTCAACCAGCTACCCGTAAAGACTTGGCCTGTCAGAAGAGTATTGATCAAGCATACCAAGCATTAAACTACGCCAAGACACAGGGCTTTTCCGGCACCGTGTCCTATACCAAAGCGGGTAGTTTGTTAGCCGCCGCCAAGGTCCAGCAGCAGGTGGAAAAATACGATAACTGCTTGATCAATGTTGATAAAGCACGTTTCTACATCCGTCAGTCCCAGAATCAATAGACTAACGCCTGCGATTTCTGTCGCAGGCAGTCTACGCCCGTGGCTATCGTTAGTTACGACAACTCCCCATGCCGCGTTTCGCTAAATACTGTTGGTGATATTCTTCGGCACGATTAAACGTGGAAACGGCGGTAATCTCGGTGACAATCGGTTGGCCCCAAGTGGCACTCGCTTCCAATTGTTGAATCGATTGCTGTGCTAGAACCTGCTGTTCAGGGGTATGGTAGAAAACCGCGGAACGGTATTGGCTACCCACATCCGGCCCCTGACGGTTCAGGGTGGTGGGGTTATGAGAGCTCCAGAACAGGTCTAGAAGTTGTTCGTAGCTAACCTGTTGTGTATCGAATTCAACCTGAACAACTTCAGCATGACCGGTGGTATCGGTACAAACCTGCTGGTAACTTGGGTCCTCGGTGTGACCTCCCATATAGCCCACCGCGGTGCTTAATACCCCGGGTTGTTTGGCAAAACGGGCTTCTATCCCCCAGAAACAGCCAGCGGCAAAGGTTGCAGTTTCCATGTCAGGTACCTCTTGTTGTAAATCATAAAGATGGAATGCTCAATTCGATCACTGATATCCCTGATCAGTTCCTCGATTGGCTCTATTCCTGTCTGCGGTGAGTAACTTTAGACGGCGGATAAACATGCTTCGTTACACTCACTGTTCCTGCATATCATCAGCTTTTTGCTTAGCAAAATTGGATAGCGCAATTGGCTATAAACTGATAACAAAAAATCATCAAAAAAGTATGAGCAGTCGCGGACCGTGAACTATATTTAAGTCCCCCTTTAGATATCTTGGTAGTTTGAGCCCTGTCACCGCTGGCAGGGCTCTTTTCTTTATTTGCTATTCGGTGTTTCCACCCACTCTTTACTGGTTAGCCTATTTGAACCCAGCAAGCCGAGTCGCTCACCCCAATGATAGAGGGCTAGGCCCAGACAGATGAGAGCGGCCCCCTGAAGCAGAGTGGGCGTGATCGGTTCCTGATTCAACCAATTCCCCAAACTCAGGGCAATAACTGGAGTAATCAGGGTTACCAAGGCTACAGTGGTTGGCGACAGTGATTTCAGTACATGAAAGTAACTGACGAATCCCAACAACGATCCGAAGATGGCCAGGTAAAGCACCGCCCAGAACGACCGATTGCTGGGATCCAGCTGAGGCCATTGGCCGTCCATCAGATACCAGGTGAGTAGATAAAAGGGCAACGAAAGCCAAAGCGCACCGACAGTTTGCGACAATGGGTGCATGTCATTGCTGGTACCTTTGATCAACACACCGCTGGCACTGAAGAGGGCTACCGCTATAAATAACAGCAGCACGCCGATCATCGCATCGCCCTGAATGACCAGGCTATCACTCATCACCCAACCCAATCCAGTCAGAGCAATAAGCAATGCCAGCCAGCGTACGGGGGTAAACCCCGGTTCATTCAGCCAAAAGCGAGCCATCAGACCGGAAATCATCGGCGTCAAACCAAAAATCAGCGAGATCAATCCTGAGGGTATATGGACAGAGGCCAGGTAGCACATCAGCATGGCACCATAAATACCCAGTACCGCATAGGCGTAGTTGGTTAGCGCCGTGCGGTTTACCTGCAGAGGAATTCGCCAGAGCTTTAGCAGTACTGAACCCACGACCGCTGCAATCGCCATACGCAGAAATGCGGCCATAATCGGGTTGATGGATTCACTACTCCACACCACGGTTAGGGGGGTGGTTGACCAGACTACGATAACGGTCAAATAGGCGATTGGGACAGACATGGTATTTCCTCGTTTCAGGGTTTCAATCGAACCGCTGGTATGGCGGCGTCTGTGTTCCGGTTAAAGTATTTGCAACGACAGCGCCCTAAAACGAAAAAGGCCGCAGAGCGTTGTCGCTGCGGCCTTAGGGTTACTCGATGATTTTAGTTAATCAGGTTTTCCCAAAGAATCCGCCACGTGCCAGTAGGCAGGACGTTTCCGCCAGTCGCGGATCGCCACTAGCAAAAAGGGAATATTGGTCATCGTCGGTAACGTTTGTGTATTCATAACGGCTCGATTCTGGGTGTCACGTTTTGTTTTGTCAATTATATTTCACAGTGATTTCGGTATTTCACCCACCGCGCTCCGTATGATTGATGACATTTCCATCAACAAGCATTGACCTGCTGGTGAGAGCGACTAGCCTAAAGCAAAGAGTGTGGCAATCTAGCTGTCCGCAACTGTCGAATATTTGCTAACATCCAGAAAGACTAATGGATCACCCAATAAACCAAGGAGTTATGCATGTCTTCATCGGAAGAATATCCATCGCCACCGGATTTGATTCCCTCATTGAAAACCATCGCTATGCCAGCGGATACCAATCCTGATGGTGATATCTTTGGCGGTTGGCTACTGTCTCAGATGGACCTTGCTGGGGGGACTTACGCATCACAGTTGGTAGCTGGGCGGGTGTCTACAGTGGCGTTAAACGCCATGAGCTTTCACAAACCGGTTAATGTTGGCGATGAGGTTAGCTGTTATTGCAGTACTGTCGATATTGGCAACACCTCGATTACCGTGGATGTAGAGACCTGGGTGCAGCGTCAACATTCAGACAGGACGGAAAAGGTGACCGAAGGTCGCTTTACCTTCGTCGCTCTGGATTCCCATGGCCGCTCCCGGACCATTATCCGTTTGTAATTAAAACGATTCTCTAGAATTTAAGTTGTTCGGCGGGTACCGGTCGACCGATAAAATAGCCCTGCAGAATATCGCACTTCATAGCGGTCAGGGCTTCCAGCGATTGCTGGTCCTCCACGCCTTCTGCCACCACCTTGAGACCCAGGCTATGGGCTAGGTGGATGGTGGAGTTGACGATCTTTTCATCACGCTTGTCTTGGGCCATATTCCTTACGAAGGACATATCGATTTTTAAGCGGTCTATGGGTAGGACTTTCAGATAGGCTAGGGACGAGTAACCGGTACCAAAATCATCGATAGAGAGCTCGACACCATACTCGTTGATCTCGTTCAGGGAGGCCAGGGCTCGATCGGGATCGGCGATCAAGGCACTTTCGGTAATCTCCAGTTCCAGGCAATGGGCCGGTGCTTTGTGTTTATCGAGCATCTTGCGGACTTGCGAGGGACAAGCGTCGTCCATCAGGTTTCGGGTCGATAAGTTGACCGCGACCTTTAAATCATGCCCCATCGCATGCCAACGACTCCACTGCGCCAGGGCATTATCCAAGACCCATAAGGTCAATGGGCGAATCAGATCTCCCATCTCTGCCAGGTGGATAAATTGACCGGGTGGAATCATACCCTGGGTGGGATGATTCCAGCGCACCAGGGCTTCAACGCCGGTGATTTTCTGACTGGCCAGATCCATCTGTGGTTGATAGTGAAGGACTAATTGATCCTCGCGAATCGCCTGGCCGAGTTCACTCATCAACGCCAAACGCCGGGGGCTGTGTTCATCCTGGTGGGAGTTGTAAAGAGCGTAGGATTTGCTGCTCTTTTTAGCCAGATACATGGCCACATCGGCACAACGTAGCAACGGCGATGGCTCTTCGCCATGTTCTGGGTAGAGGGCGATTCCGATACTGCAGTGGATCTCCAGTTGGATGCCTTCCAATTTAAATGGCTGGTGTAGACATTGGCTGATCTGGCCGGCGAACTCCAGTGCATCCTCTGGGCTGTTAACGTTGTTGAGCACCACAGCAAACTCATCGCCACCCAGGCGAGCCAGATCGGCGTCATGCTGATCCAGCAGGGGTGATAATCGAGGGCCGATCAGCCGTAACAACTGGTCACCGGTTTGGTGCCCAAGACTGTCGTTAACCTCCTTGAAATGGTCGAGATCCAGCAGCATCAGTGCCATCATCCCCTGACTGTATTTTTTGTTCTTGATCTGTTTATTGAGGTGATCGTTTAGCCAGAAACGGTTGGGAAGGTGGGTAAGAGCATCGTGCTCCGCCTGGTATTCTATCGCGGACAGATACTCCTTCTTCTCGGTAATATCCCGACGTGTTCCCCACATCCGCACTAGCTTGTTGTTCTCGATAACACCGGAGTAGGAACTGGATAGCCATGTGGTTACCCCGCGCCTGCCATCGATACAGAACTCCTGATCGCTGAGCAAGTAATCATTGTCGATCCATTCGGCGATCAGTTCACGGTAATTGCTGGGCCCGAAGAAGTCTTCAGGGGGTGTCTGGTAGAGCTGTTCCAGCGTGGTGTTGTGCATGCGTGCCAGTGCTTCGTTGGCTTCTAGAATGCCGTAGTTGCTAAGGATCGCTTCGACCTGCAGATGGATAGCCTGGGTTACGTCGATAGGAGGGATCAGTTCGGCCCGCCAGATTCCCTCTCCACTGTTGCTGATAAAGGCACGGTAACGCTCCTCGCTGGCTACCAGAGCTGCTTCGTCGCTTTGCCGTTGCATCTCAGCAGCAGCGCGAATAGCAAAAATCTGTAATAGATTTTTGAACAGTTCCGGGGTCTCCAGCGGTTTCTTAAACAACACCGCAAGAATACCTAGAGAGCGGTCCCCATCGGACAGAGCCGCGCCTACATAGCTTTGAACCTTCATCTCCTGTAACAGCAGATCATTGGGGAATAATTCCTGGACGTTGTCGGTAAATAAACAAACATCGCCGGATATCACCTCTTCGCAAGGGCTATGGTCGAGATCATAGTAGAAAGGTTCCATCTCCTTGCCATCGGCAAAACCTGCCAAGGTTGTTACTTGGTTGTTGTCTTCTCCACCCAGCTCGCCAATAAAGGCGAAGTCGGCGGAAAGCACTTCTGATAACTGCTGTACCAATGAGCGAAAGAAATTTTTACCGGTTTCAGAAGAGAGCCCCTTGGCAATGCGGATGACCAGCTCGTCACGGGCTTTACGCTCGGAGATATCTCGAATGCACAGAAGTCGATGACGCTCGCCCGAAAGCAGCATGGAAGAGACGTTAATTTCAGCATCAAAGCTGGAACCGTTTAGGCGAATACACTGGCGTTCAATAGACTGCTGTCGGTCGTTTTGCAGGGAAAAAGCGGTAGTTGAATCGACACCGTTGTGCAGTTGGTCGCTGGCGGAAAACAGTTGCAGTATATCGATGCCCACCAGCAGTTCGTTATCGAAAAGCGCAAAGGCAGCAGGGTTGCAGTCGATGACCTTGTCGCCGCTATTGATCACCAGGATGGCATCGAGGGCTGATTCGAATAGAGTGCGATGACGAAGCTCGCTCTCTTTCAGGGCTGTTTCGGTGTCGATCCGATCGGTGATGTCGGTGGATATTCCAGCGACGGCATAGATCTCTCCCTGGGTATCACGGACCGGAAACTTGACCGAAAAGTAGGTGTGTAGACCGTCATTCCGGAGTATCTGTTCCTCAAAGGTCTGAACTTCGCCTTTGTCTGCTACCTGGCGATCATTGGCCAGCAGTTGATCTGATATTTCTTCCGGGAACAGGACACAGGGTGATTTATTGATCAGCTGTTCCTGCTTGATACCGTAGATCTGCTCGTAGAGTTCGTTGACCAGCATGTATCGGCCTTGCAGATCTTTCATGTAGACCAGAGAGCCACTGTTGTTCATCAAATCTTTAAGCAGCTGTTGCTGCATACCGAGGGCCGTTTCAGCTTCTTTACGGTCGCCTACTTCCAAAATTCGGGCCACCATATCGGCAATGGAAATGGCAAAGCCGCGTTCGTCGACCCGCCATTGCCGTGGTAGATCGGTGTGTTCGAAGGTGATAACGCCAATCGCCGTTCCTTCGCGGAAAATGGTGACATCGAGCTTGGAGGTGATCCCTTCAGGAACCAGACGGGAGTGGCATAATTCGCTGGTGAGTCTGTCGGTACGGGCGTCGGTTACCGCCACTACCTTGTTTTGTTTTAGCGCTTCGGTATAGGTAGGGAACTGGCTGCAATCCAGTTCTTTGCCGCGATCATAACTGTCGCTACTTAGTTGATAGCGCAACTGGCAGCCTAGACTTTGCTGTTGCTCATCGAAAAACCAAACGCTGACTTGATCCACTGCCAGCACTTGGGCTGCGCCACAACAGATCAGGCTGAGTGCATCTTCCATGTTTCCCTGAGTCACCGCAGGTGAAACAGCCCATTGCAAAAGCGCTGCTTGCTGGAGATGGAGACGATCTTCAGAGGTCTCTCGAGTGGATACCGATTGCAGCAGTCCTACCATACGCAGGGGCATGCCTTCTTCGGACTTGACCAATTGCCCGCTGAGCGACAATGTTTGCAGGCTTCCGTCGGTGGTCCTCATGCGAAAACTGATAGGTAGCGGGTCTGCGCCGCGGGAAACCTGGCGCAGTTGCTGGGCCAAGTTCTCTCGGTCTTCAAGGTGTATACGATTCAGGAACGAGCGGGTGCTACCTAGAAAGTGGCCGGTGGACAGGTTAAACAGGGTGCTTTGATAATCGGTGACTTCGATCATGTCCTGAGGAATCTTCCATTCAAAAAGATTCAGCTCAGCTTTTTTTAGTAGCGACGTCGAAGGAATGTCGACAGGGTGGTCGAGCGATATAGCGTCTGTAGTGGATGTTTGTTTATAACCAGACATAAAGGACAACGATTTTTATAGCAACTGAAAGCCCTCAAGGGGCGGCGATTGTTATGAAATAGTCCCTTACTTCCATCACTGTAATAGTAGACTAGAGTTGCTAACAAAACGGTGATCTACCGCAATCTATGCAGGAAAATTTAATGACTGAGGGTACTTTGTTGGGGTATGGGGGCATGCTGCTGTTTTACATGCTGGTTTATTGTGTTTTGCATTCGGTACTGGCCAGCATGGCGTGCAAACGCTTGTTCTCCCGTAAGTGGCCGCAGCATCAACATCGATATCGGATGTTTTTCAATATATTAGCGACGCTATTATTATTGCCGTTGCTACTTATTCGACAGCTATTTGACGGGCAGCCGCTGTGGCATTGGCCTCTGCCCTGGAACTGGGTGATGGATGGAATGGCGGTATTGGCTATCGGAGCATTTTTTCACTCCCTGAATAGCTACGATCTTTCACTGTTCAGCGGCACTAAACAGTGGCGTAGTGGTGTCGCGGATGAACTTTTAAATGAGCAGTTTAAGATTGGATTTTGGCACCGTTATGTCCGGCACCCTTGGTACTTCTTTGCGCTGGTGATTTTATGGACTCGGCAAATGGACCTGTTTCAGCTGTTGCTTTATAGCGCCATCACCCTTTATTTTATCGTTGGATCGCGGCTCGAAGAGGTAAAGCTGGAAACCCTTTATGGTGCCCCCTACCGCCGATACAAACAGCGTGTAGGAGGACTGATTCCCTTACCCTGGCGCTATCTCAGAGCCGACGAAGTCCGCCTATTGGCTGAAAATAGCGATAGTCAGTAGGTAGATTGTCAGTAGGACTTTTGTGCCACAAATACCGCGCGCTTCGGGGCTGGCAGTCCCTCTATGGTGAGCTCTGGGTTGGCCGGGTCGAGGAACTCTGGCAGCGAATGGAAACGCATCCAGTCGGTAGAGCGCTGTTCCTCTGCGCTGGTCTGATTCACATCTACGCAACGAACTTCTTTAAAGCCGACCCGCTGTAGCCACTTTTGCAATGCTGCGGTACTGGGCAGGAACCAGACGTTGCGCATCTGCGCGTAACGATCCTCGGGCATTAAGACAGCGTGCTCATCGCCATCGATGACCAGGGTTTCCAGCACCAGTTCGCCCCCTGGGCGCAGCAATGAGGAGAGTTCCGACAGATGATCGATAGGGCTGCGGCGGTGGTAGAACACCCCCATGGAGAAAACCGTGTCAAAAACGTTCATATGGGCGGGCATCTCTTCGACCCCTAGGGGCAAAAGCTCTACGGGATGCTGGCCGATGTATTTTTTGAGTGCCTGGAATTGGATTAGGAACTTCCAGGAGGGGTCAATGCCAATCACCTGGCGGGCACCCGCTTCGAGCATGCGCCAGCAGTGATAGCCATTACCACAACCCACATCCAGAATCAGACGGTTTTTGAGGGATGAGATGTGGGGGGCTACCCGATCCCATTTCAGATCAGAGCGCCATTCGGTATCGATATGCACACCGAATAGATCGTAAGGGCCTTTACGCCAGGGCATTAATGCCCGGAGGTTTGATTCCAGTTGTTGCTGTTGGCTGTCTGACAGCTGTGATGGGTCACCGACTTGCAGGCAACCACGGTCGAGATCGATCTGCTCGGTTTTAACATCTGGCAGATTATCCAGAGCGTAAAGCCAGCCAGGCAGGTCTCCGTGGTTCACAGCCCTGAGTTTATGTTCGATACGTTGGCGCAGAACCGGTGCAAAAGGGGCTAGCTGGTCGTTTTCCAGCTCCTGAAAGAAATTATCAAAAAAATCGAGCAACGCAGTCATTTGATAGCCGCCAGAGATATAAAGTTAAAGCATTGAAACCACGGTTGGATCTGTTTGAATCCAACTCCTTGCAGGCGCTGCTGATGGGCTTCCAGTGTTTCCGGAATCAGCACTTTTTCTAAGGCGCTACGTTTCTGGCTGATCTCCAGTTCGCTATAGCCGTTGGCTCGTTTGAACTGGTGGTACCAATCGATCAATTGTTGATCCGATTCGGCGTCATCGATACGGATCTTCTCAGACAGCAGCAGTACCCCCCCCGGCTTTAGGCCCTGATAGATTCGCTGCAGTAGCTGTTCTCTTAGTTCTGGAGCGATAAATTGCAGGGTGAAATTCATAATTACCACCGAGGCTTCATCGATGTTCTGATCGAGAATATCCCCGCAGATCAGCTCCACCTGTTCGTCACAGTTGGCAACTTGCAGGTGCTCTCGGCAACGGTTGATCATCGCTTCTGAGTTATCGATGGCGATAAAACGGCAGTTGGGTTGGCTAACTTGCTGTCGCATCGATAGCGTGGCTGCACCCAGAGAGCATCCCAGGTCGTAGCAGCGGCTGTCGGGTTGTGCGTACTGGGATGCCAAAATCCCCAGAGACTTGATAATGGTGCTGTAGCCCGGAACCGAGCGGTTGATCATATCGGCGAATACACCGACCACCTGATCATCAAACTTGAAGTCGACGATGGTTTCTAGCGGGTTGGCGTAGATATTATCCGGAGTGCGGTCGGTGGCCATAGCTATTCAGTAACTTTTCATGGGTAATCGGGAGCGACAGGGTGGGCAATTATACGTCCATAATGGGCGCGTACCAACTGCCCTCATCGGATTCCAGATCCCTGAGTTGCATTAGCAGTTCACGACCGCAGGGGCCCAGTTGGTCAGGGCGGGGGACGACCAGGTAGACAGGGATTTTTTTGATTCCGCCATCCCTAAGATTCAATCTCTGGAGCTCTCCGCTATCCAGTAGTGCTTGCGCCTTGTGCAGGGGTACCCAGCAAAAACCCAATCCGGTGGATAGCAGGTCGAGGGCGGTTTCGAAGTTGTCCACGGTCCAGCGCTGTTCTGCTTTTAGCCAACCGATAGTTTCCTGGGGGTGTTTGCCGGAGTCGCGGATAACGATCTGCAATTCGCTGGATAGGTCTTCGGAACTGATTGGGCGTTCAATTTGGCAAAGCGGATGGCTTCGATGGGCGACGGCAATCAAAGCAACCGTTCCCAAGCTCTCACCCAGAAAGCCTTTTGGAAGTTGTCCGGTGATGGCGAGGTCCGCGGTACCCTCAAGAACGGCTTCCTGTGCCCCTGTGATTACGGTCTCTTTAATCTTTACACGAGTGCCACGGCTGTCGGGGTAGAACTCCTTCAGGGCCTGCAATAAGCAGCTGCGCGGAAAGATCGCCTCTACCGTAATAACCACTTCAGGCTCCCAGCCCATCTCCAGGTTTTCCGCCAGGGTTTCCAGCTGGTGAGCATCGTCGGTGAGTTGTCGCGATCGGCGTAACAGTACCTCGCCAGCCGCTGTGAGCTGTGCTTTACGTCCGTTGACTTCAAGGATGGCCACGCCTAATTGCTGTTGCAGCTTAGCGACGGCGTGATTCAACGAGGATGGACTGCGGTGCAATATTTCGCCGGCTTTAGCGTAGCCACCGTAATCCACAACCGCTTGAACGATACGCCATTGTTCCAGTGTTGTTCGGTGCTTGGGTTGCATAAAGACTACCTGGATTCTATTAAATCGAATGATTAAGTAAAAATTATGGAATTTATTCTCATAAAAATAAATATAAAAATAGATCCATCAGTTAAGCAGCTCTATTCAAGTAGCCAACAAAGCCGAATTCAGGAGAACTATTATGTCCAAACTACTGGTGATCAACTCCAGCCCCATGACCGACAACTCCAACACCCGCGAGTTGGTAGAGAACTTTGTTAACGCCTGGAAAATCAAGCATGGTGAATCTGAAGTCAGTGTGGTTCAGCGTGATATCGGACGTACTCCGCCACCTCATCTGGACGAAGTGACAATCGGCTCTTTCTATACCCCTGAAGATGCCCGCAATGATGCTCAGAACCAAGCGATCTCGTTGTCCGATCAGTTGGTTGATGAGTTGGAGCAAGCAGATGCGGTAGTTATTGGATCGCCGATGCATAACTTTTCCATTACCTCTTCCCTAAAGACCTATATTGATCATGTAGCGCGGGTAGGGCGTACCTTCAATTACACCGATAATGGTCCAGTGGGACTTTTGAAAGACAAGCAGGCGTTCATTATCAGTGCCCGTGGTGGACGTTATGGGGACGGCAGTCCGGCTGCGGCCATGAATCATCAGGACACCTATCTGAAAACCGTACTGGGTTTTATCGGTATTGAGGATGTAACGACGATCAATGCAGAGGGCGTGTCCAGTGGTGATCAAGGGGTTCAAACTGCCGCAGCCGAAATCGATACGCTGCTAGCATAAAACTGTTCTAGTTAGTGCCCTGTTTAAAGGCGAGAGTAAGTTCCAACCCAACTCAGAAAGACACTGAGTTTTGCCCCGCGCTGCGGGGCTTTTTTTTGGAGAAGATAAACCGTAGACGAATTTAGAACAGATCCATCTGTTGTTCGCCTTTCTTTTTAGGGCGCCACTGTTTGCCCCAGCTGGTGGCGATATAGATCACCTGAATATGGTCGCCGGGGGTGACACTGATATCTTCTAAACCGATGGTGCCGTGGGCCGGCTCCTCACCATTGATAAAGACCAGAATGCCCGGTCGGCGACGGGGGAATATGCGGTCCATCTCGCCGTATATCGGGTCAATTCGTTTGATATAGAGGCCGCTCTCAATCTCGTCAGCAGCAGAGAACACACTGCGCTCGTAACTGGGGGTCAGCTCGGCATCGAGAAGTTTGCGATGGACCAGGGCCTGCACGCAGTTGTTGTTGACCATCAGTTGCGATTGGGAGCCATCCAAATCAATGGTTAGAACCGTGTCTCCCGATTCCATTAGATCTGATTCGGCGACGGTAATCGCCAGTACTTCGCAGAGCCCCACCACTGCATCTTTTGGGGCAAGTTGATGGGCAATCAACTCTTTATTGGCTGCCATAAAGGGGGTTGAACGGGTGATGCTGCGGTTCTGCCCCCAGATCTTGACCTGTTGCTGGTCGTAATGAAAATTCAGCTGATGATCTTGCTCCAGACCATGGGTGTCCAGTTTGCGGGCCTTGTAGATAATGGTGTGGGGGGTCTTATTGCTCTCAGAATCAAACTGCGGGTGACAGGGGTTCTTATCGCGGTGAAAGTGATAGGGGAAACCCAGAGCGTCTTCATAGCTTAAACGGGATGGGTTGCGGGTGCCTTGTTCCACCACCCGTTCAATCAGGTAACCCACTTCACTGAGGGTGGTAACCACATCCCTGAAAGAGTAGATCAGGGTGGAAAAATCATCATCACCGGTTTTACTAGATGCGTTGGCCAGCATGTTGTGGCGGAAGTGCTGTAGCTGGTGGGAGAAGCAAAAGATCAGTACGCCGCCGGGCTTCAGTCGTTTAAACAGGTTATATAACAGGTCTTTAAGTTCCTGGGTGGAATTCAGATACTCCATGGAGTAGGCCGACAGAATTAGATCGAAGCTAACGCCAGGGAAGAAATCTGTCTGGCGCATATCCTGCTGTTTGAAGTGGATATGATCGATCTCGTCGCTGTAGCGGCTCATGTTTTGCCGCGCCCGCTCCAGCATATAGCCGGAGATGTCGATGCCGTGGCAATTGGCGCCTTGACGGGCCAGAGCGATCAGGTTTTCCCCCATGCCGCAGCCGATATCCAAGACGTTAGCATTGGCAAGATCGATATCGATCAGCCGCAGTTGATTTTCGCCGGGAGCCAGCCAGCCGTAGTGCACTTGATCGTGGGAGATTTCCCAGGTGCTGCAGTAGCTTTCACAAAACGCTTTTTCATCCCAGTGCTGTGATGACATCGCTATTCTCTTTTAGACCGCTTGTGAACATTTAAAT
This sequence comes from Motiliproteus sp., assembly GCA_026196225.1. Taxonomy (GTDB): domain Bacteria; phylum Pseudomonadota; class Gammaproteobacteria; order Pseudomonadales; family Balneatricaceae; genus Motiliproteus. The sequence continues at coordinate 13,463 of JAPHRD010000016.1, read as the reverse complement.
GGAATCAAGACCTGACATCAAGCGGCTTTAGTCGCGATAACGTGGATATAGCGGGCCATATGAATATAGGGCTGCTGTCGGTAGTGGTTAAGCTCCAACTCGAGAATGTCATCAAAGGCGTAAGTCTGGCGTACCTTAATCGGTAGGTAGTCGTAAAAACAGCGGATTCCAGAGCGCTCTTCAATCTTAAATCCCTCATCTGCCAGCCACTGATAAAGCAGGTCTGGATCAAGGGGTTGATAGGGGGTGAGTCCTTGGCCGTCACCACGCCAGTCGGCCCGTTTGACCTTGCGCAGGTTACCTCTTAGGGCATTTCGCAGAACCAGTGAGTGCTGGTTGTAGAACATAAGCGACAGGGTGCCGCCGGTGTTGAGCTTTTTGAGTAGCGTCTGCAACAGCTGCTGTGGCTGCTCTAGCCACTCCAGTACCGCGTGACAGATCAGCAAATCATAGCCCCCCGCAGACTGCTGGCAGAACTGTTCGATGGTGGCATGGTGAAGGTTAATGGTGGCGTCTAGATTGGCCTCTTGATTCAGCTGTTTGGCTCTGGTGAGCATCTCTTGGGAGGCATCGAACAGATCGATCTGATGATGCTGTTCGGCGAACCAGCGGCTGATATGACCTTGGCCGCCGCCAGCATCAAGAATCCGCATCAGCGGCTTTTGGCGAATGGCTTCTAGGTCTCGTTGTAGGAGCTGAAGTCGTAGTCTGCCCTTATCTGAATTGTAGATTTTATCGGCGAAATGATCTGATAGCTGGTCGAACTGGTTGCTGGCTGACATGCGCTTTTTGTCATCATAAACGAGTGAAAACGTCGATTATAACCTGTGCTGGGGTTTAGGCAGAGCGGCTGCTGTGGTCGTTGGCAGGAGAGATGCTTCGGGAAACATAGCGCTGAAGTTTGCCCGCCATCTCTGCACCCATATCCACAAAACGGAAACCGAAATTAAATTCCAGCTGAGACAGTCGTCTGACAAATACCAGTCGGCAGCTGCTGCGAAAGGGAACAGGGTCATTGGGTAGGCGAAGGGTGACGGTAACCTCGATCGGTTTAACCAAGGGGTCCTTATCCAGATTGGCAGAGATCATCTCTTTGAAGGCGATATCTCCATCGATCATCATGCCTCCGGGCGAAAGATTACGGACCCAAGCCTGCGCAGTCTCCTTTAGCTGATTGCTAACCTCGACTTGAAGTTGGGTTTGTACCCGTGGAAATAGGCGTAGCTCCGACATCTGATACTTCCTGCCACCTGGCTCCCTGTGTGGCCCGCTAGTGCATACCATCCGTGTATGCCAAATTAATACATCATTACTTAGGATAGATTTATTATCGGCAGCTGCCAGCGGCTCTACAATCACAACCACCTGATCGGTTGATCTGAATCAGCAAGGTGGTTGTATTAAGAGGGCAAAACTACCCCGTTGTCATCGCTGTGCGGGAATTAGCTGCGATGACGGAGATAATCTTTAACCACCGCTTTGGTTCTTGTCAGCGCCTGCTCTGAGGCCGAGTAAGTATATTGACGGGGATTGCTGTTGCAGTCGCTAATCAAGTGATGGTTGAAAGTGGCACGGATCTTATCGTGCAATCCGCGGGGAACTTCGCGTTTTTCGCCCAGGGTTTCAAATCGGTTCATCGCCTTGGGAGAGATCGCCTGATTGATCTGATATTGGTAACTCATGCTGTTCACAGGATGCTGCTTAACCTGGTCCAACAACTGCTGACAGCTCATATTGGCAGCATGAATAGCGGGAGTCATTCCTACTCCGATAAGTAATAGGGGAATCGAAAGCTTAAGAGGTGAAATCATGGCGAGATCTCCTTGGTGATTACAAAGTGATAAATGTCTTGGGGCCATGATGGGGGAGATAGATAGCGCAGGCTAATGAAGGTCGGGCATAGCGGATATAACCGCTGCCTGGAGATCGTAGAGAAAGAGACTCTCCGGTAGTGGTTACCGGAGAGTTAATGCTGGCTAGATGGTATTGGTGTGTTAGCTAAGCGGTTGAATCCAGAGCTCTACCCGGCGATTGGCGGCGCGGCCAGTGGAGGTGCCATTGTCGGCGATAGGCGCATTTTCACCGTAGCCACTGGCTTTGATTCGTGAATCGACAATACCCTGACCGGAAAGATAGTGAGAAACCGACAGAGCGCGATCTTGAGATAATCCTAGATTGTAGCTGTCGGCCCCCTGGCTGTCGGTATGGCCGTCGATGTTCAGTTGTGTTTGATCATACTTTTTCAGGACCACCGCGACGGCATCCAGAACTTGGTAGAAGCTAGCAGCAAGCTTTGCAGAAGCGGTTTCAAAGGTGATGTTGCCGGGCATGACCAACTGAATCTGATCGCCGTGACGCTGGATTCCTACGCCGGTGCCTTCGAGATAACGTCGCAGTTCAGCTTCCTGTTGATCCATGTAGTAGCCGATTCCTCCGCCAACTGCACCGCCTACCAGAGCACCGGTGAGAATGCCTTTTTTTCGATCACCCTTGCTGGAAGTAGCCGCCCCTAATACCGCACCGGCAATTGCACCAATGCCTGCTCCCTTCGCCGTGTTGCTGGTTTTCTTGTCGCCGGTATAAGGATCGTTTGATTGTACAGTGGGTGCCGTCTGGCAGCCGCTCAATAGTGCAACACAGGTAAACGTGGCTAGTGTGGTTTTTCGGGTGATCTTCATAAGGGCCTCTGTTTCGATACAAAAATGGCATATATATGATAATAGGTTGGCAGCTCTGATCTGATCTGTCTTGCTCAAAAGAGTTCCCTAATGGGTTATAACGGTAGGCAGTTTTTAATTGTCACGATCGACGACTAGAATTAAACAGTTGATTGAGTCATAACCATAGATTCACTACGTTGGACGTCTAATGAGCCAAAGGGGTTGCTTATTTACCACGAAAGCTAGCTGCTTGCTCAGAGCGCTACAGTATTGGCTATTGCTCGGAAGTATAATTAGTGCGCCTGCCGCTTTTGCTAGCCACAATCCCGACTGGCCGCCTCAACTGATGAAGCTAATCGATTCTGAAGATTTTTCTAAGATGGTGCAGCGTGCCACCGATTATCAACATGGAAACGGCGTAGAGAAAAATCTGGATGTGGCTATTGGTTTGCTGTGCACTGCCGCTCGCAAAGGCTCGGTCAGCGCTCAATATGAGTTGGGCTGGTTGTATCTCAATAGCCGTCATGGCCACTCTAGCGATCGACAGGCTGCTGCCTGGTTGTCCAGGGCTGCAAAAAACGGTGACGAGCATGCGCAGCGATTATTGCGATTTACTGCGCCCAGCGATGCAGAGGATCATAGTCACTGCCCTCTCAGTAATGGCTACGAATTTTTACCGCCGATTCACACCAAACCCAACCCTTCTGTAAAAGAGATAAAACAATGGGTGGCTCGCTTGTCTCCCCACTATCGACTGTCGCCTCAGCTGGTGATTGAGGTGATTCGGATGGAATCCAATTTTAATGTGCGAGCAAAATCTCCCAAAAATGCCCAGGGGTTGATGCAACTGATCCCTGCGACTGCAAAGCGATTCGGTGTGAACAATGTGTGGGATCCATTGCAAAACATTCAGGGCGGTATGGCTTATCTTCGTTGGTTACTGGATCATTTTCGCGGTGATATTACCTTGGCGCTGGCAGGCTACAATGCCGGAGAAAAAGCGGTTAACAATTACGGCGGAATCCCTCCTTATAATGAAACACAGCACTACGTTAAAGCCATTACCAAGAAACTGAACAAAGCCCTTGCTCGAAAGCTGTAGTCAATCCGGTTGAATATTAGCTTCGCTGTGGGGTATTTCAGGGAGCTCCGCTGGCTAATTGGATGTGCCAAATTGGTTATTCTGTACGAATTTTTGGCTCCAGGTGCCGCAGTGCGATAGTGCAAATTGGAATAGAATCTGCTGTATCTGCGGCGAAAATGCTGTGAATCGCCTGGCAGTGCAAAACTTTGCCCCAAAATCGGTAAGAAATCGCATTTTCTGAGGACATTTTTGTTGTAATGCCTTATCATTCGCGTTCCCGTATTTTCGTGTATTGGTAACATCACTAAAATCAGGGGTGGCTAAGGGACAACGGCACACCTCAATAATATAAATTGCCATAATGCTAGAACTCGGTCGGTTATCCACCACTGGGTTAATCAGGGCGTTACGAAAATTCGGATCATTTATCTTGTTAGCAATGCGGCGTGAGAGAGCAGTCTCTCCGGAGGAAGAAATGTCAACAGTTAAAGCCGATTTGGATCTTTCAAAATACGGTATCGAAAATGCCCAGGAGATCGTCTACAACCCTTCTTATGAACTGTTGTTCGAAGAAGAGACCAAGCTGAGCGCAAGTGGCTATGAAAGGGGCGTTGTGACTGAACTGGGATCTGTCTCGGTTGACACTGGTATCTTCACTGGGCGTTCCCCTAAAGATAAGTATATCGTTAAAGATGACACCACCCGCGACACTATCTGGTGGTCTGATCAGGGTAAGAACGACAACAAGCCTATCTCTACTGAAACCTGGGACCAACTGAAAGACGTTATCACGACTCAGTTGTCCAGCAAGCGTTTGTTCGTTGTTGATACCTACTGTGGTGCCAACGATAACACCCGCCTGAAAGTCCGTTTTATCACCGAAGTGGCCTGGCAGGCTCACTTTGTTAAGAACATGTTTATCCGTCCTTCCGATGAAGAACTGGTTAACTTTGAGCCAGACTTTGTTGTTATGAACGGAGCCAAAGCGACCAACCCTAACTGGAAACAGCAGGGTCTGAACTCTGAAAATTTTGTCGCTTTCAACCTCACTGAAAAGATGCAGCTGATCGGCGGTACTTGGTACGGCGGTGAGATGAAGAAGGGTATGTTCTCGATGATGAACTACTTCCTTCCACTGCGTCGCATCGCTTCCATGCACTGCTCCGCCAACAAAGGCGAAGATGGTGACGTTGCGATCTTCTTCGGTCTCTCCGGTACTGGTAAGACCACACTGTCTACAGATCCTAAGCGTCAACTGATCGGTGACGACGAGCACGGTTGGGATGACAACGGTGTATTCAACTTCGAAGGTGGTTGCTACGCGAAGACCATAAACCTGAGCAAAGAGAACGAGCCTGATATCTACAACGCTATTCGCCGCGATGCGCTGCTGGAAAACGTTACCGTAGATTCAGAAGGCAAGATCGACTTTGACGATGGTTCCAAGACTGAAAACACTCGTGTTTCCTATCCGATCTACCACATCGACAATATCGTTAAGCCGGTATCCAAGGGTGGTCACGCCAACAAGGTAATCTTCCTGACTGCAGACGCTTTCGGTGTTCTGCCTCCGGTTTCCAAGCTGACGCCTGAGCAGACACAGTACTACTTCCTGTCTGGCTTCACTGCCAAACTGGCCGGTACTGAGCGCGGAATCACTGAGCCTACGCCAACCTTCTCCTCCTGCTTTGGTGCTGCTTTCCTGAGCCTGCACCCCACTCAGTATGCTGACGTGCTGACCCAGCGTATGCAGGCCTCTGGTGCAGAAGCTTACCTGGTCAACACCGGATGGAACGGCACTGGCAAGCGGATCTCTATCAAAGCTACTCGTGCCATTATCGATGCGATCCTGGATGGCTCTATCGATAAGTCCGAGTTCACCAGCCTGCCATACTTCGGTATTGCTATTCCTAAGGAAATCCCTGGTGTCGACAGCGGCATCCTGAATCCTCAGGACACCTACCAAGATCCAGCAGACTGGGATGAGAAAGCACGTGACCTGGCTCGCCAGTTCGTCACCAACTTCCACCAGTTCACCGACACTGCTGAAGGTGAAGCTCTGGTTGAGGCTGGCCCTCACCTGTAAGGGGTTTGATTGCTGGGTTATCTAGCTAGAAACAAAAAGGAGACGCAGAGCGTCTCCTTTTTTTATTGCAGAGAAATAGTGCAAGATCAGAACTGATTTATAGCGAATCCCGATTGTTAATGTACTTCGCTAGCTCTGCATCACAACGGGTGGTATGGAGTGCAAACCACTCGAATAGAAATTCGATCACATCCTCCAGGTTGATAACCCCGTCATTCAATTTATGGACGTTGTCTTGAAGGGCCGCCAGCAGGCGTTTGTGCTCTTGTTCATGCTCAGCAAGGCGGGAATAGTTGATATCTATCATCAAGTTTTCTTCGCTGAGAAAGTGAAACTCAGCGTACTTCTCTACTTCCTGCAAAGTGCGGGGGATTTTTTCAGAGTCTGCAGGCAGGTCGCTTACCGACTTGAGCAATTCCAGAAAAATTTGATGCTCGAAGTCAATCTTCTTGTGACCCAGCGCGAATTTGCAGTCCCATTGAATATCAATCATTACTACTTCTATTAGATGATTTGAATGTTTTTATTATAACCATTCTAATTATACGGGTAATTAGGCTGGAGTGGTCATAATAATGAAATTAATTGTACTTTGGGGTGCGGGTAATAGGAGGGGGCTGGTATGTATGATCTAGTCTTGGGACCTGATGGCACTTTGGCGCGTAGCGTCAGCTAATTGCCGACGACTGTTCTGGTAACAGTCGCCGGACTTCGGGGGAGTCTGTGATTAGAAAGAAACGCCGACTTGAGCAACAATGCTGTCAGCTTCTTTGCCGGTGCCACCGTCTGCAACACTGTAGTCTTCGTCGTGCCAGATTTCGACTGCTAGAGAGACGTTCTCATCCAGGTCGGTGCTGGCACCCAGAGAGATACGCTCTTCAGGAAGGCCTAGTTGTTGTGCGTCGTCAGTTTCCTGGTAAGCGATAGCGATGGTGAAGTCGCCTGCAGCAAACGCAGCTTCCAGTTGCAAGGCTTCAGGATCGATGTTGCCTGTTACACCTGTTACTTTACTACCGTCCAGGGTGTCTATATTGAGGTATTCGGCGATGAGGCTGGCGCCTCCGATATTGAACATGCCGTGCACTGCGACACCGGCATAGTCTTCAGTACTAGCGGTAACTGTGCCGCTGATACCGTCGCTGTCGAGTACGTTGCTGATGTAGTCGATGCCTACGGCGAAGTCGTCGTTACCGTAGCCGATGCTTACGCCGAAGTTTTCTACGGTGTCGTTGTTGGTATCGATGTCACCGTTAAAGGCGTATGCAGCGATGCTGAAACCGTTGTTTTCCCAGCCAACCAGTGCGGCCGTTTCTTGCGTCTCGGCCAGTTCTAATACCAGAGAGTCGTTTACCAAGTTGGTTTCGAAGGCGCCAAATGGAACGTATTGTTTACCCAGAGTGACGTGGGCGTTGCTGCCAGCAATGTCGTTAAAGTTGATTACGGCAACATCTACAACGATATCGTCAGGCTCATCTTCTTCATGCAGCAGCACGACTTCGGCATCAATGGTGTCAGTAATTTGAGCGGCAATGCCCAGCTCCATAGTGGCGACAACAATATCGCTGTTAGAGTCGTCGGCCCAATCGGTCTTATCAGAGGCGGAAGCTTCGATTTCAACCGCACCGGAGATGGTTACTCGGTCAGCGATAGAGCTGGAAGACGTGCTTTGTTCTTCACGCTTCATCTCTTTCTCTTCCTGAGCATTGAGGCGAGATTCCAAGGCAGCAATCTGCTGCTTTAGTGCTTCGATCTCTGCGTTAGCTGCCATGGCGGGAACGCTGCTGGTAAGCAGTGTTGCGGCGGAAAGGGCGTAGCAGGCCTTCTTAATCATCGTCTTTCAAACCTCTAAATTGGTGAGCAATTGCAGAATGTATGATGGGGAATCCAACATCTGGAAACGGATAGTAATGCAAATGATAATTATTATTAATACGATAAATATGATTGTTAGATTTATTGTTGCTGGAATTGATCTTGGCTAATTTTGTGACAAACCTATCTGATAGCCCTTTTAGAATTAGAATTGACGCGACTACCTACCGTTTTGGGGGACTGATGTTGTATCGTTAAGGAACAGGGGATTCCGCTGATCGATCACGGAAGAGGGTACTAATGGATCTTCCCAAAAATCCAAAATCGGGCTTTTTAATAAGAGTTGCTATGGCGCTGCTACTGGCCATGGTGATCTCTGCTGTAGGTCTATTGATAATCTATAGCGAGATTGTTGATAGTGCTCTGGAGAGGCGGTTTGAGGACAATGCCAGTGCGGTAACTAAGCTGCTGGAGCATTTGATGAAAGCGGAGAAAGAGCATCCGCAATTAATACCGGTGTTGCTCAGTGAGGCCTCGGAAACACACCAGCTGGACGACATCTTGGTTACGGTTGATGGAACCCAGTACGCTTCAGTCGATGATGCCGGTGTGATTCAACGTTTGGACCAACTGCAATGGCGCTATCCTGCCCCCACCGACCACCACCTTTTTACTCCCTTCTACGATATCGGCAATATGAGGTCGGTATTTTTCTCCGGCCATGTTATTACGCCAGAGGGAAGTGAATGGACAATAAGTACCACCTTTGATTTGCCGCCTTATATGATCGCCAATTTGAAGCGTAATCGGGATGTGACTTTGGCGTTTATTTTGATTACTGCTCTGTTGCTGGCCGTTATGATTTTTCCATTAGTTAGTCGACAGTATTCGACGCTTTTGGAAAAGCAGCAGCAGCTCTTGGAAAGCCACAGTAATCTCTTGCTATCCATGGGACGAGCGGTGGCTTTGCGAGACAGCGATACAAACGAGCACAACTATCGAGTGGTGATCTATAGCGCCTGGATGGGAGAGTTACTGGAGTTGTCTGCAGATCGGATGCGAGGTTTGCTCCAGGGGGCTCTTCTTCATGATATCGGCAAAATCGGGATTACCGATTCCATTCTGCTGAAACCGGGCCGGTTAACGGATGATGAAGTGGCTGAAATGCGCACGCACGTAGACAAAGGAGTGGAGCTGGTTGCCCAGCAGCAGGCATTGGAAGGTGCCAGTCAAGTTATTGCCAACCACCATGAGAAGTACGATGGTAGCGGTTATCCGGCAGGAGTGGTCGGCGAGGATATCCCGTTGGAGGCCAGAATATTTGCCCTGTCCGATGTCTTTGATGCACTCTCCAGCGAGCGGCCATACAAACAACCTTATCCGCTGGAGCGGACACTGGAAATTATTGCAGACGATGCAGGAAGCCATTTTGATCCACAGCTGGCTGAGCTGTTTTGTAGCTATGCCACACAGTGGCACGAGAAGGTTTCAGGCATGAATAACCAGCAGCTGGAGCAGGTTTTTCGCCAGATGCTGGCTCGCTACTTATTGCGATAGTTGTTTTTCTAACGATTCACCTTAAACCGGCTGACGACCGATTCCAGGCGATTGGATAGATCCCCCAGTCTGCGGCTGGCTTCTTCCAGTTGGTTGGAGTGGTTGCGAGTGTCTTCGTAGATATCTCGAATACTCATTACATTCTTGTTGATGTCTTCCGCCACCGAGGATTGTTCCTCCGAAGCGGTGGCGATCTGCTCATTCATCTGTGCTTGATGATCTGCTTGAGTGACGATTTTATTTAGATTTTCTCGGGTTCCATTGATCTCTGTAACACTGGAATCCACCAGCTCCAACCCTCTATTCATCGCATCTACTGCGCGCTGGGCTTCCGATTGCAGTTTGCCAGTCATGGCGGCGATTTCCTGGGTAGAACCCTTGGTCTGAATCGACAATGATCGAACTTCATCGGCAACCACCGCAAAGCCTCGACCGGCCTCACCGGCTCGGGCAGCTTCGATAGCCGCGTTTAAAGCTAATAGGTTGGTGCGTTCGGAGATGTTTTCGATGGTTTCGATAAAGCTCCCCACCTCGTTGCTATTCTGTTGCAGGCTTTGAATGATTTTCGAAGCGGTACGCAGCTCATCTGCCAGATTGGAGATCATGGTTACAGTCGCTTCAACTTCGTGGTCACCATGCTGGGCTTGTTCATTGGCTGCGCGGGTCGCTTCGGAGGCGCTTACTGCATTCTGTGCGATCTCGTTGACAGTGGCGGCCATCTCATTCATTGCGGTAGCGACCATATCAGTCTGCTGAAATCCGGTGTCGACATTATTGACCACTTCCTGACTGACCTTAGCGGTGTGTAACGAAGCTTCGCTGACCTGCGAGCAGGCGTCTCGTACCTCGCTGATGATATCCCGGAAGCTATTTACCATGCTGTTGAAGGAACCGGATAGTTCACCCAGTTCATCCTTTGATTTAACATCAGCCTGTTGGGTCAGATCACAGTTAGTGGCAACTTCGTTAACCGTTTGCTGGATCTGGCGCAGGTCACGATTCAGCAGACGAGTAACGAATACCGAAATCAATAAGGTTAGCAGCAGCGGAATGGCAACCAGGGCAATAGCACTATAGAGCGCCGAGGTGGATTTATTGATTAATGTGGCATTGAAATCTAGCAGCTCTCCAGAAAGGTGGTCGTCGACCTTTTTCAGCAAATTGATACGGCCAGTCTTAACTTTGAACCAATAGGTGGGATCGATACCAAAGCCACCTTCAACGCCTTTGCTCAATGCTAAGTCCCGTAAGCGTTTAACTTCGTTGACGTCGTTCCCCACCAAAGTTTGATCCATAAACCCAATATGTTTTGGTAGGCCGTGGGCACGGAATGAAGCTTCATAAGCTTTCTGCTCGGCTAACAGACTAACAAAGCGAGCAAATAAACCGCCGGTGAATGTGTCTTTGGCGAAGGTGTTGCTCAGCACGGCACGTTCGATGCCCGCGCGCTCTTTGAACTGGAGGAAGCTACCGAAAGCGGTGGCCTGGCGCACCAAGTCGGGTTGTGTTGCCTCGTTGGCAACTTTATCGACGATACTGAGGAGTTGAGCGTTCATGCCGGTGTAGTATTTAACCGCCGCCCCCAGCCCCATCTCCAGGCTGTCTATTTTGGCGCGTACCCCGTTACGTTTGTCCAGTGATTGCTGGGTTGTAGACATCAGATCGAGAATTGACTGGGGTAGCTGGGCTGATGCTAAGTATTGGTTCAGCGAAGCGAGGGCTCCATTGGTTAGCTCGCGTTGCTTGGGTAGCTTGTCTTTGAAGGCGCTGCCTTTGGATCCGATGTAGCCAGCTGACATACCACGCTCTTTTTGCAGCTCGTGGACCAGAGCACTGTTGTAGCGGGCCAGCTGGGTCATGCCGTCCAGGTAGATCATCTCCTGCTGGAGACGATAGTTGTTGATGATATGGTTGATACCGAAAATGGTAAACCCGATTAATGGCAACAATACAGCCAGGAACAATTTGAACCTGATAGAGCGATTAGCCAGAACAGCATGCATTTTCGATCCCCTCCATTGAAAACATCATCATATCCGACCGGCAGACACATAGACTGAAGTGTAGTACAACTACACATGGCTGCAGGTGACGATGGAATAAGCGATTTTGAATAATTATCACTAAATGCGATATTAATCAAAATTGATATTTTTCAAATAGTTCTATCTATAGACCGAGATCAATAGATAGGGTGGGATGAATATCGTTGGCAGTCTGAAATTACAAAGCAGTCGTCTATTTTTCAGTACTATTTTCTTGGTGCTATTTTTTTAGTACAACGATCACATTGTTGGCGGGCAGCTCGTAGATTGATTTCAATTCGATGCCGTAATCTGCAGCTTCTTCCGTAACTTGAGTCAGTTCCGGGATACCCCAATCAGGATTCATCGATTTCAGACGCTGATTAAACATCAGATTACTGGCGGCCGTTTCCACATCAGGGCGGATAAAAGGGCCGTAGAAAAATATCAGGCCTTCAGGGTTGAGCAGTTTTCCTGCGTTGCGAAGTAGGCCGCTACAGGCTTGCTTTGGGGAGACATGCAGCAAGTTGATACTGATAATTGCATCAACCGGATCAACCTCCCAATCGCCACAAGCATCGAGAATGATCGGCATCTTTAGATTCTGGTTAAGGCTGTCCTGAGCATAGGCGACGATGCTGGGAAGCAGTTCGACATTCAGCTCTGAGGGTTGCCAGCTGACACCGGGTAGCTGTTGGCAGAAGAAATCCGCATGTTGACCGTAACCGCTGGCAACTTCCAGTACATCGGCACTTTGTTTCAGCTCCTGCTGCAGAACACTGAGGATTGGCTGAGAGTTGGATTCAAAGTGGCCGGAAGTAAGTTTCATAACGGGTATGCCTGCTGGACGGAGTCTGGAGTACGGAGGTTTTAGGATTATAGGAGGCTGCCCGGGCTATTACTTGATAATTGTCAAACAATAGAGAAAGACCAACAGATTTACTCTGTTTATATGTTGCTCACCCCAGTTGCCGCAAACATTGGTCGATAATGCTGGACCAGCGCTCTTTAGAAACCGCCTCAAAGGCAGTATTGCCAACAAATAGTCCGGGAAGAACAACGTCTACTGGAACTTCCCGGAGCAGTTCCAGACTACTAATCATCTCACTCTTATCACCGTCACGGCTATCATCGACAAAAACCGTCCACTGACCTTGGTCGGGGTAGAGAGTATCACCGCAAAATAGATAGCGACGGTCATTCAACGTCAATAAATAACAGCTGCTACCGGGGCAATGGCCAGGGGTCGGGATCACCTCAAGATTTGATTTCAGCAACTGCCGTTCTTCAAATGTGTGGGTTACCTGGCATTGTTGGGATACAGCAAAAGCTTCCAGTTGATGGCAGCTCAAGGGGGCACCAAAGCGCTCTCTGACTCGGTCACAATGAGCTGAGGCTTCGTCACGGTGGTTTAGATACTGGGCAGAGAGTCCGCCCTGGTTGTGAATAAATTCAAAGGACTCTTCGATAGAGGCCGAGCTGTAAAACAGCAAATTACCTTCCGATCGGGTAACCAGATACGCACGGGTACAGACTTCATCACCAAAGGGATGATCATTTGCACTGTGGTAGATGTCCGGATAGAGCAGTTCCATAAGGTTATCCAAGGCGATTAGTAACATTATCAACTATAGAAGCGTCTAAAGTTACTGCAACGTTAAGGAGTTAGTAATCGGCTCCTGACAATGATGGATAGGTGTGGATATGGCTACGACGGATGTGTTTGAAGATGCGCTGGAACGGGTACGGGAGATCGGTGCCGATGCGGGGGTGAGTGCGGAGGTGGTGGAATCGCTGTTGCATCCTAAGGCGGTGATCAAGTCGGCACTGCCGGTACGGATGGACGATGGTTCGACCCGTTACTTTACCGGTTATCGGTGTCGCTATAACGATGTGCTTGGGCCTACCAAGGGGGGGATTCGCTATCATCCGCAGGTGACGCAAGCGGAGGTGCAGGCCCTGGGATTATGGATGACCATCAAGTGTGCTCTGGTGGGATTGCCCTACGGCGGCGCCAAAGGCGGTGTCATCGTTCAACCCAAAGAGCTTTCGCCGATGGAACTGGAGCGCTTGTCCCGCGCATACGTGCGGGCGATGGCTGATTTTATCGGGCCAGAAGTCGATATACCGGCACCGGATGTATATACCAACGCCCGAATTATGGGCTGGATGATGGATGAGTTCGAAGCCATCAAGCGGGTTCGTAGCCCTGGAGTGATCACCGGTAAACCGGTGCGCCT
>JAPHRD010000058.1 GCA_026196225.1 Motiliproteus sp. | reverse complement strand
GGCCGGGCGCTTCATGCGCTTGAGTACGTCGGGGCTGGCGTGCTGGAAGGGGATGTCCAGATAAGGCAGGATCTTGCGCTCTGCCATCAGCTCGATGGTTTCATCAACATGGGGATAGGGGTAGACGTAGTGCAGGCGAATCCAAGCGCCAAGTTCCCCCAGTTCTTCACAGAGTTCGTGCATGCGGGTCTTAACCGGGCGGCCGTTCCAGAAGCCGGTACGGTACTTGAGATCAACTCCGTAGGCGCTGGTGTCCTGGGAGATAACCAGCAGTTCTCGGGTTCCGGATTCTACCAGCTGTTGAGCTTCGGACAGTACGTCGCCTATTGGCCGGCTGACCAGTTTTCCGCGCATATCGGGAATAATGCAGAAGGTGCAGCCATGGTTGCAGCCTTCGGAAATCTTCAGATAGGAGTAGTGGCGTGGGGTAAGCTTAACGCCGGCGTCCGGGATCAGATCGGTGTAGGGATCATGTTGAGGTTTGCTGGGTGGTACCCAATTGTGGACCGCTCCCACTACCTCTTCGTAGGCTTGAGGGCCTGTAACGGCGAGAATGCCGGGATTTTGTTCCTTGATGATTTCGGCGTCCTTGCCTTTGCCCATGCAGCCGGTAACAATCACTTTGCCGTTGTCGCGCATCGCTTCACTGATGGCATCGAGGGATTCCTGTTTGGCTTCGTCGATAAAGCCGCAGGTGTTAACCACGACGACATCGGCATCGTCATAAGTGGGTACGACGTCGTAACCGTCCATCTTCAATTGGGTGAGAATTCGCTCTGAGTCCACCAGCGCTTTAGGGCATCCCAACGAAACAAAACCGACCTTGCCACCATCTTTCGACATGTTTGTTTAACTACTCTAGCAATAAAAAAGGGCGCCCATTCTACAACAGTAGCCGCGGATTAGGCTATCGGTCGTTCAATAAATGATCAGAAGATTTCGCTAGGAGAGAGCTCGTCGCTATCGATGGTGGCGCCGTCAGGCAAGGCAGGCAAGCGGTTCAGCAGCTCCTGGTCTTTGCCTTTTTGGATCACGATCTCTACGCGACGGTTGAGGGCGCGATTTTCGGAGGTATCGTTAGGGGCGATCGGCTTGGTATCGGCATAACCGGTCACCTGATAACGGCTCTGGTCGATGCGGCCATCGGCAAATATCTCCTGCGCTACTGAGATGGCACGGGAGGAGGAGAGTCCCCAGTTTGAGGCAAACTGGGCGGTGGAAATTGGGATGTTATCGGTATGCCCTTCTATGGAAACGCCGCCAGCAACATTGATTAGAACGTCACGGATCTTGCCGATAATCGGAATAAATTCGAAGTTAAGTTCGGCCTGACCCGATTGGAAAGAGCCTTTCTCCCGGACTCGGATGATGACCTTACCCTCTCGGGTTTCTACGTCCACGGCTCCTTCGCCAATCTCTTTTTGCAGCGCCATGGCCATGGTGATGGCGTCTTTGCGGGCTTCGGCTTTGCTCTGTTCCTGTTCCGCTTCCATCTGTTTGAGGATCTCTTGCAGTTCGCCTGCTTTGGGATCCATATGCTGGGCCTGACCTTCCTGACGGCGAACGTCGAGATTCTGCTTAGCAGTTTCGGTGGTAAATTGGCGCACTTCGTTCAGCGGTGTGGGCTCTGGGCGGCCTGGGCTAAACTCCTGGGCAATGATGCTGGTGCCTTTGGGGATATCTTTAACCTTGATACGGTTTTGAACACCGAAGGCTTCACGCATGGAGCCGGCAAGCTGTTTGAACTTCAGTACGTCCATTTCCGAGAAGGAGAGAAGTAGCACGAAGAAGCACATCAGCAGCGACATCAGGTCGGCAAATGTGGCTAACCAGGGGGGTAACCCCTGGGGACAGTCGCACTTATGTTCTTCTTCGTCCATCTCGGTCTACTTACCTTAGCCGTCATCCGCAGCGCTGGCGCCGCGTTTGCCTTCAGGCAGGTAGTTCTTCAGCATTGATTCGATAACTCGGGGGTTCTGGCCTGCTTGAATAGCCAGCAGACCGTCGATGATTAGGGCTTTGGCGGTGGCCTCTTCCTCTTTTCGGCGGGTCAGCTTGTCGGCGATGGGTTCGGCGACCATGGTGGCGATCATGGCTCCATACAGCGTAGTCAGCAGGGCTACCGCCATGGCGGGGCCGATCGACTTGGGGTCGTCCATATTGGACAGCATCTGTACCAGACCAACCAGGGTTCCGATCATTCCCATGGCCGGTGCGACCGTGCCTAAGGCATTAAAGACTTCAGCACCTAAAGCGTGACGTGTTTCGGCTTCGGCTTTGTCTTTGCTGAGCAGGGTTTTTACCACTTCTGGGTCATGGCCATCGACCAGTAGCTGGATGCCGCCTTGCATGAAGTCGTTGCTGACCTCTTTCTCTTCCAGCGACAGCAGGCCGCCTTTTCGAGCAGCATCAGCCAGATCTACCGCTTCGGCAATCAGATCATCCAGAGGTGTGGATTTAAACATGAAGGCTTTAGCGGCAACTTTGCCAGCACCAAGGAAGCCCGCCAGGGTGAATTTCGACAAAACCACCATTAGCGCGCCGCCGATTACGATCAGCATGGATGGGGGGTTAACGAAAACACCGGCGCTGCCACCCAGCACGATTGCCGATACTACGATGCCGAACGATCCTAAAATGCCGACGAGTGTTGCGATATCCACCGATTTCCCTCAATAAACAATTTCAGACGGGAGTTATTGTTGCTTGCTTAGAGCATCACCGATAAGGGACTGAGAATCATAGCAAATAAATAGCTTTTATATTCATATTACAGGAGTGTTTTTCGGCAATTAATTACAAAGTTTTAGATTAAAAACCATTTATAGGTGCCAGACCGGTCGCTGGATTGACCGATTTCATGCCCTCAGGTAGGGTTGAGCCTTTGACTATTCGTAACAAGAAGTTGGATATGCCGCGTAAGAAAAAAGAACCCGATTTTGAGCACAGCCTAGCCGAGCTGGAGACTTTGGTAACCCAGATGGAACAGGGTGACCTGAGTCTGGAGCAGTCTCTGGAGGCCTTCGAGCAGGGCGTCCGGCTGACCCGTGAGTGTCAGCAACGTCTTAACCAGGCCGAACAGCGGGTACAGGTGCTGATGGAGCAAAATGGTAAGGTGGTTGCCCAGGAGCTGCCGCCGGAACAGCAGGCATGAACGTAGAAAACGCGGTTAGTTTTAAGGACTCCGTCAGTCAACTTCGTCAACGGGTTGACCGTCATCTTGAGCAGTATCTAGCGCAAGCGGCAACTGCTCCGCAACTCTACGATGCCATGCATTACAGCACATTCAATGGTGGTAAGCGCTTACGTCCGGTGCTGGTATACGCAAGTTGTGAAGCCCTTGGAGGGGATCTGGCTGCTGCCGATCCTGCTGCTGCCGCAGTTGAATGTATACACGCTTATTCCTTGATCCATGACGATCTGCCCGCCATGGATGATGACGACCTTCGTCGTGGTAAGCCTACCTGTCATATCGCTTTTGACGAACCTACGGCGATCCTGGCAGGGGATGCGTTGCAGGCGCTGGCCTTTGAAATTCTTGCCTCTCCTTCCAGCGTGGTTGCTGCTGAACAGCAGTTGCAAATGCTACAAAGCCTGGCTTTTGCTGCTGGTGATAAAGGCATGGTTGCGGGCCAGAGTATCGATATTTGCGCGGTTCAGGCCGAGACCGATCTGCAAGGTCTGGAGCGCATGCATGGTCTGAAAACCGGTGCGCTGATTCGTGCCAGTGTGCGTATGGGGGCGTTGGCTGCCAATGCCGATGCGGCTACTCTGGAAAAACTGGACCTATACGCAAGCGCAATTGGTCTGGCTTTTCAGGTTCAAGACGATATCCTCGATATAGAGAGCGACACTGAAACCCTGGGTAAGCCCCAAGGATCTGACCTGGAAGCTGACAAGGCCACCTATCCTGCATTGTTGGGACTGGAGATGGCTAAGCAGAAGGCCGAGGAGCTGCATCAGCAAGCCTTGGCTGCCCTTGACGGTATGCATCAGGCCAAGCTGTTGCGCCAACTGGCAGATTACGTGGTCCAACGAAATCACTGATCCGTACTTTTTATCTGCCAGGTTTATAAGACTATCCGGATTGGCCACATTGATGTTTACTGAGATTCCCACTTCGCGGCCTGCTACGCCGTTACTCGATCAAATCGATTGCCCAGAGCAATTGCGCACCTTGGCGGTTGATCAACTGCCCGAACTCGCTCGTCAGTTACGTCATTTTCTGCTCTATTCGGTGGGCCAGACCGGCGGTCATTTTGGTGCCGGATTGGGAATGGTGGAGTTGACCCTGGCGCTGCATTATATCTTCGATACCCCGGATGATCATCTGGTCTGGGACGTGGGTCACCAGTGCTACCCTCACAAAGTAATTACCGGTCGGCGCGAACAACTGCTCAGTATTCGCAAGCAGGATGGTTTGGCTCCATTTCCGAAGCGTCATGAGAGCCCCTATGACGACTTTGGTGTCGGTCATTCCAGTACATCCATCAGTGCCGCCCTGGGGATGGCGCTAGCCCATAAGCTCAAAGGCGAATCCCGCAGCACCGTGGCTATTATCGGAGATGGTGCTATGACTGGAGGGATGGCATTTGAGGCCCTTAATCATGCCGCTCACACCGACACCAATCTGCTGGTGATCCTCAATGATAATGATATGTCGATCTCTCACAACGAGGGCGGTCTGGCCACCTATCTGGCCAAGAATCTCAAAGTGAAGCGAACCGAAGCGATCACTGCAGCGGCAATGTTCGAAGCGTTGGAGTTTGACTATACCGGTCCGGTAGATGGTCACGATTTCGATCAGTTGATCCCCGAACTAGAGCGACTGAAAAAAGCGAAGGGGCCGCAATTTCTACATCTACGGACTACCAAAGGAAAGGGCTTTCAGCCCGCTGAATCCGACCCCGTCGGCTACCACGCCATTACCAAGTTGCCCAGTCCGGAAGAACAGCAGCCCGTGGGGGTACCCGCGAAAGGCCTTTCCTACTCCAAGGTGTTTGGTCAGTGGTTATGCGATCAGGCACGCAGTGATCGGCGCCTGGTGGCCATTACTCCTGCCATGAGTGAAGGCTCTGGGATGGTTCAATTCGCTAAAGAATTTCCCCAGCGATTTTTCGATGTGGCTATCGCCGAACAGCATGCGGTGACTTTGGCTGCCGGCTTGGCTTGCCAGGGTGAGAAGCCGGTGCTGGCGATCTACTCCACCTTTCTCCAGCGCGGCTACGATCAGTTGATCCATGATGTCGCCTTGCAGGATCTCGATGTTCTTTTTGCTATCGACCGTGCTGGTCTGGTGGGCGAAGATGGTCCAACCCACCATGGCGCTTTCGATCTTAGTTTCTTGAGTTGTATCCCCAATCTGTTGTTGATGACGCCAGCCGATGAATCTGAGGCGCGGCAGATGCTGTCTACCGGTTATCAATACTCGGGGCCTGCCTGTGTGCGCTATCCCCGTGGCACCGGTCCTGGTGCAGTCCCGGCGGATGATTTGCAGCCACTGGAGATTGGCAAGAGCCGGCTATTGCGACAGGGTGAGCGAGTAGCGATTCTTAATTTTGGCAGTTTGCTGGTGCCAGCGCGGGAAGCGGCGGAGGCACTGAATGCCACGCTGGTGGATATGCGCTTTGTAAAACCGCTGGATAGACAGCGGATTGTGGGGTTGGCCGAAACCTGCGATCTGCTGGTCACCCTGGAAGAAAATGCCCTGATCGGTGGTGCAGGTGCTTTGGTGAATAGCACTGTGCTGGCCCAGCAGCTAAATGTTCAGGTGCTGAATCTAGGACTGAAAGATCAGTTTATCAGTCACGGCAATGCAGCCAGTTTATTGGCAGAGCAGGGGTTGGATGGAGAAGGTGTTGAACGTCAGATTCGCCAGCGACTTGAAGCCTAGCTGGATTCATCCTTAAAGTGGTGTTCGGTCATCATATGACCGAGCTTGCCGGCTTTGGTGGCCAGGTACTCTTCGTTGTGGCGATTCTTGCCGACCTGTAGCGGTTCACGCTCAGTCACAGGAACACCAAATTTTTTCAGTGCATCCATCTTGCGCGGATTGTTGGTCATCAAGCGAACTTCTTTGATACCCAAGTATTCCAGCATGGTGATGCACATGCTGTAGTCTCGCAGATCCGCCTCAAAACCGAGCTGTTCGTTGGCTTCTACCGTATCGGCGCCGCCATCTTGCAAGTGATAGGCCTTGATCTTGTTAAGCAGACCGATGCCGCGACCTTCCTGGCGCAGGTATAGCAGTGCGCCACGACCCTCTTCAGAGATCCGCTTTAGCGCTTCCTGGAGTTGAAAACCACAGTCACAGCGCATGCTGAACAAAGCATCGCCGGTGAGGCATTCTGAGTGGATCCGCGCCAGTACTGGAGTTCCATCATCAAATTCACCCAGGCTAAGGACAAGGTGTTCCTTGCCTGTGGACCCATCTTCAAAACCATGCATTTGGAAGATACCCCAGGGAGTGGGTAGTTGGGATGATGCTACGTAGCGAACGGTCACAAACATTTATCCTTGAAAAGTGGGCTGCACATTCTATCAGTCTGCTTGGTTGTTGGCGAACACTTCAGACGCTTCGCAATGCGGTAGGAAAAGGTGACGGCCCTTTGCTATACATAAACCTATAACTGTTATTTTATCAATGACGGATTCTGCCACTTCCCTGCCAAATTAGGACGGTATTATGGATCTGCTCATTTCTATGCTGGCATTTGCTTTGATGCTGGCCGCTCCGAAAATCTGGGCTCGCTATATCTTCTACAAACATAGCATCCAGAGGAAGGATATCCCCGGTACCGGTGGACAGCTGGTTACCCATCTTCTGCGTCGACTGAAATTGGCGCGGGTTAAGCTAAAGCGTGCTCGTTATCGGAGTCATTATAACTCCACAGCCAAGTCGGTTTGCCTGACAGAGCAGACCATGAATACCCGCAGTTTGACCGCTGTAGTGCGCGCCGCCTTTGAGGTTGGGCATGCTATGCAGGATGCTAAAGACGCGTCCTTATTAAGATTTCGAGAGGGTGTGCTGCGACTGGCGCGATTGGGCGAACAGGTGGGCTCCGGGGCTTTTCTTTCAGCGCCGCTGATCGCTCTGGTTTTTCCGCCTTTTGCGATGCTGTTGATCTTTATTGCAGTGGTCAGCATGTTGACCGGGGCCGCAGTCCATCTGATGTTGTTGCCGATCGAATGGAAAGCGGGGTTCTTGTTTGCCATGCCGCTGCTGAACGAAGGAAGCTATATTCGGGAAGAGGATAAACCGGCGGTGCGCCAGTTGTTGATCGCCTGCGCGTTCAGTCGCCTAGCCTATGCCATGGGTAACCTGTTGGATGGTCGTCACTGGCTGCGGGTGTTGGGTATGAAATGGCGGCGTAAAGACTAACCCAGCCAATACACCGCGAGTTGTAAGCAGGCCCAGGCGTAGACCCCTGCCAAGACATCATCCAGCATGATTCCGAAACCGCCGCTGACCTGTTTGTCGGCCCAGCGGATCGGCCAGGGTTTGGCGATATCAAAAATGCGAAACAATACAAAGCCCGCCAGTAGCCATTGCCAGCCGGCAGGTACTGCAATCAGGGTGATCCAGAGACCGACAAACTCATCCCAAACAATGCCGCCATGGTCGTGTACGCCAAGATCTTCGGAGGTGCGCCCGCATAGGTAAATTCCGATAACGAAACTGATCAAGATGATGGCTAGATAGGGTAGCAGTGGCAGCTCAGCCAGTAGCAGGTAGGGAGGAACCGCAGCCAGAGTGCCCCAGGTTCCCGGTGCCTTGGGCGCCAGCCCGCTACCAAACCCGAAAGCCAGCAGGTGAACAGGGTTTTTCATATCGGGTTTGGCGATAGAGTTGCTGGCGGTTTCAGACACGGGTGATTCCTTGTGTTTGCAATGGGTTAGAAGTGGCGATAGCCGTCTTTTGTGCAGGCAGTGAGTGAACCGTCGGGCTGTTGCAGTTGCAGCCCTCCGTCTTTGGTTATCTGGCCGACTTGAGTGCAGGGGACCAAATGGTCTTTCAGCGCCGACTCGAATGCCTGTTGCTGTTGGGGTGGAACGGTAAAGGCCAATTCGAAATCTTCACCGCCCCGTAGTGCCCAATCCAGGGTCTGTTCGGCGGGATATGATTTCAGTGCTGCGGATAACGGCAGCTTCGCTGGATCAACGACGGCGCCTACCTGGCTGCGTTCAAGAATATGGCCCAGATCAGCCAGAAGACCATCGGAAATATCGATGGCGGCACTGGCAAAGGAACGAATTGCCAAGCCCGTTTCTATCCGCGGAGTGGGGCGATAGAAACGGTCGATCAGATATTGGTTGTCGCCTTTCTGCTGCAGTTGGTCGAGTCCTGCTGCTGAATCTCCCAGAGTGCCACTGACGTAAATCAAATCTCCCGATTGAGCGCCGTTACGGGTCAGAGCCTTGCCTTTAGGAGCCCATCCGTGTACCTGCAAACTGATCGTGAGCTGCTTGCCACGGGTGGTATCACCACCCACCAGGCAGATATTCCAAGGGTCCAGTATCTCTGCCAAGGCGCCGCTGAAACTCTTCAGCCATAGTTCTTCAGCCTCTGGCAGGGTTAGGGCCAAGGTAATCCAGGCCGGTTCTGCCCCCATAGCAGCAAGATCGCTGAGACAGGCACCAGCAACCCGATAGGCAAGATTGTCGGCAGCAGTGCCAGGTAGAAAGTGCACCCCTTCAACCAAGGTGTCGATGGAGACCAGCAGTTGTTGTCCGGGGGGAACATCAAGAATGGCGCAATCGTCACCGATACCCAAGCTGACCCCGCGGCCGTTTTGGCCGAGGGGGGCAAAGTAGCGGGCGATCAGATCAAATTCGGACAGCGCCATCAGCTGAACTGTTACTTGCCGTTAACTTCTGCGCTACGCAGGGTCTTGGCGAGCTTGTCCAATACACCGTTAACGTACTTGTGGCTGTCGGTGGCGCCGAAGGTCTTGGCCAGATTGACTGACTCGTTGATGGCGACCCGGTAAGGAACCTGGATTCTATCCGCCAGCTCGAAGGTGCCAAGCCGCAGCACGTTCAGCTCGATAGGGTCCAGATCCTTGATATCACGGTCCAGACAGGGGGCGATCAGTTCGTCCAGCTCGGATACCTTGCCGGGAATACCGTGCAGCAGTTCGCTGAACAGATCCATGTCGGTTCGGCCCATATCCTGTTCGGTCCGGAACTGGGCATCAATTTCATTGATGCCAGCGCCCGCAATGTGCCACTGGTACAGGGCCTGCAACGCGAAGTTACGAGCTTCACGGCGCATTTCCGTCTTGGACGGCTTTTTGCTCTTCCTAGGCTTTGGGGTGTTAGTTTTTTCGCTCACCCGATCAGCCCTCAAGCTGGCGCAATACGCTAACCATTTCCAGTACGGTCAGGGCCGCTTCAGCACCCTTGTTGCCGGCCTTGGTGCCGGAGCGTTCGATCGCCTGTTCGATAGAGTTAACGGTCAGAATACCGTTGGCAACAGGGACGCCAAAGTCCAGAGATACCTGGCCTACGCCTTTGGAACTCTCTGCGCTGACGTATTCGAAGTGGGGGGTTCCGCCACGGATCACAGCGCCCAGGGCGATGATGGCATCATCCTGCTTCTGTTCAGCCAGTTTTTTCACCGCCAGTGGGATTTCGAAAGCGCCAGGGACGCGAACGATACGAATGTTGTCTTCACTGATGCCGTGACGCTTGAGAGTGTCGATAGCGCCTTCCAGCAGGCTCTCTACTACAAAGGCGTTGAAGCGGCCGACAACGATAGCGTATTTGCCGTCATTTTCAGTGAAAGTGCCTTCAATTGTCTTGATTGTCATTGAATCTTTCCTGTTAGGTTAGATGTTCAGGCTTCGTAGGGGATAAACTCTACGATCTCCAGGTCGAAGCCGGACAGTGCGTTAAATTTAATCGGTGAGCTAAGCAGGCGCATCTTGCCGATGCCTAGATCACGCAGAACTTGGGAGCCGGTACCGATGGTCAGGTAAGCACCTGCGCCGTCGGTTTTAACACTCTTGGCCGGGCGCTTATTAAAGTAAGAGTCCAGGCTGGTGCCGATATCATCGGTATTGTTGTCGGCCAGCAGCACCACCACGCCTTTACCCTCTTCCGCCACCCGAGCCAGCGCTGTACGTAGAGACCACTTCGGCTCGGTCTTGGAGCAGATGCCGATAACGTCGCGGACGGGATCGGACATGTGGACCCGTACCAGGGTGGGATCTTCTTCGTTGAACTCGCCCATCGCCAAGGCAATATGGGTGCAGTTCTGAATGCTGTCGCGGTAGCAGGTTACCTGGAACAATCCGTGCTCGGTTTGCAGTTCATACTGCTCACCACGCTCGACGGTATGCTCGTTGAGGGTGCGGTAATGGATCAGGTCGGCGATGGTGCCGATCTTCAGATCGTGCTTCTCGGCGAACTTCTCTAGGTCCGGGCGGCGGGCCATGGTACCGTCGTCGTTCATGATCTCAACGATTACAGAAGCAGCAGTTCTTCCGGCTAAGCGAGCCAGGTCGCAGCCCGCTTCGGTGTGTCCTGCACGGCTCAATACCCCACCGGGTTGTGCCATCAGTGGGAAGATATGACCGGGCTGGACAATATCTTCGGGCTTAACGTTCTCGGCAACCGCTGTTTGTACAGTGCGAGCCCGATCGGCCGCAGAAATACCTGTGGTAACGCCTTCGGCCGCTTCAATGGAGAGGGTGAAGTTAGTGGAGTACTGGGCCCCATTATCCTGCACCATCAACGGCAGTTTCAAACGCTCACAGTGCTGCTGAGTGAGGGTCAAACAGATCAAGCCACGGGCATGGGTAGCCATAAAGTTGATGTCTTCGGTGCGCACCATATCGGCGGCAATGATCAGATCGCCTTCGTTCTCGCGATCTTCGTCATCCATCAGGATGACCATCTTTCCCTGGCGAATATCTTCGATTATTTCAGCAGTCGTGTTTAACGGCATTGGTTTACCTGTTGTCTCTTCTTTGACGTGCTCATAGCATGACCGGAGCAGTGCTAACGGCGGCCAGTAAATCCATGTTGAGCCAGAAAGGCCTGGGTTAATCCCTCGGCCTGATTTTCATCGTTATTGTCGTCGCTGGAGTCGGAAGGGGATTGCTCTACTTGACCCTGTAGCATCCGCTCTAAGTAGCGGGCGATAAGGTCAACTTCCAGATTCACGATACGGCCGACACTGTAATACTTAATAAGGGTTTCTACTAGGGTATGAGGGACGATATTCAATTCAAAGCAGTCACCTGATACGCCATTGACGGTCAGACTGACACCATCCACACAGATCGACCCTTTGGCAGCGATATAGCGGCCAAGGTTTTTCGGAGCCTGGATGGTGAAGCGAATGGAGCGGCCATCGTCTCGCTTATCAATAATAGTCCCAATTCCGTCCACATGGCCGCTGACGATATGGCCACCCAGGCGGCTGCTGGGGGTGAGAGCCTTTTCCAAATTGACTGGATCACCGGGGCGAAATTGCTCAAATTCGGTGTGGGCCAGGGTTTCACGGGATACGTCGGCCCAGAAACCGTCGCCGGGCAGTTCCACTGCAGTAAGGCAAACGCCGTTAACGGCGATGCTGTCACCGAGTTTAACGTCGGCCAGATCAAGCTTGCCCGTCTTGATTCGCAACCGCAGATCACCGCCCTGTTGCTGGCTTTCGGCGACTTCACCTAAGGCTTCGATAATTCCGGTAAACATCAGCAGTTTTCCTCGGACTTGGCGCGGTAGGTGATGCGAATATCATCTCCTACCATGCGTAGATCGGTTTGTTGCAATGGAATCTGTTGCTCCATGCGTTCCATGCCAGGCAGGGTAAATAATGGTCGCGCTTCGCTGCCCAGTAGCTTGGGAGCGATATAGATGCGCCACTCATCCACCAGGCCGGACTGGGTAAAGGCTCCGGAAAGCTGGGCGCCGGCTTCCACCAGCACTTCGTTACACTGGCGTTCTTTGGCCAGCCAGCGCAGAACGGCTTCTGGCTCCAGTTGGCCGAGCTGCACCAGGGTGACGCTCAGTGCTTGAAATGCCTGGATGCGATCAGCGCTGGCTTCGCTATAGAAAATCACAGTATTGTCCGCCGGCTTCAAAATCTGACGATCCAGCGGGGTCTGCAGGCTGCGATCCATAATCACCCGTAGCGGTCGTTGCTCACAGATCGCTTCGCTGTTATCTAAACCCAGTTGTTCGGCACGGACGGTCATGGCGGGATCATCGTGCAATACGGTACCGATGCCAGTAATGATGGCAGAACTGCGGGCGCGCAGACGCTGTACGTCGCAACGGGCGGCAGGGCCAGTGATCCACTGGGATTCACCCGATGTCATAGCAGTTCGGCCGTCCAGACTCATAGCCTGCTTGATTCGCACAAAGGGCAGGCCCTGAGACATGCGCTTGATAAAACCAGGGTTAAGATTTTCGGCTTCGGTTTGCAGCAGGCCGTAAGCAACTTCGACCCCCGCGTCGCGGAGCATCTGGTGTCCACGGCCGGCTACCAGTGGATTAGGATCTTCCATGGCGGCAATTACTTTGGATACCCCAGCATCGATCAGTCCCTGGGCGCAGGGAGGGGTACGGCCAAAGTGGCTGCAGGGTTCCAGGGTGACATAGGCGGTAGTGCCTTTGGCATTGCCAGCGTCGGCCAGCGCGTTGACCTCGGCATGGCCTTCGCCAGCCTTACGATGAAAACCTTCACCGATAATCTGACCATTCCTTACCAGCACGCAGCCCACTCGTGGGTTGGGCTCGGTGGTATAGAGCCCGCCCTTAGCTAAAGTGATAGCTCGGGCCATAAAGCGGTAATCGTCGCGGTCGTACTCAGCCATCGACGACCTCGCAGTCGTCCTGGTTTTGGGAGGATATACGGTCGATCTCGGCCTTGAACTCTTCCAGGTCCTGGAAGCTGCGGTAGACGGAGGCAAAGCGAACGTAGGCCACTTCGTCTAGGCGGCGTAGTTCGGTCATTACCGCTTCACCCACCATCATCGATTTCAGTTCTCGCTCACCGGTGGAACGCAGGGTCGATTTAATGCGGTTGATGGCGGATTCGATCTCTTCGATGCTGACCGGACGTTTTTCCAGTGAGCGAAGAATACCGGCACGCAATTTCTGTTCGTCGAAGGGTTGGCGGCTGCCGTCTTGCTTGACGACACGGGGCATCACCAGTTCGGCGATCTCGAAGGTGGTGTAACGCTCATTACAGGCCAGGCACTCCCGGCGCCGGCGAACCTGTTCGCCTTCGGCTACCAGTCTGGAGTCGATTACCTTGGTATCGGTAGCTTTGCAGAATGGGCAATGCATCGCGTCGGTTCCTGGTTCTGTACACCTTTAGGTGCTGCGTTAAAGAGCGTTATTGGGTGACTGGAAAGGCCTGGCCACCCTGTTTTATACGGTAGAGCTTTAGACAACAAAGCCCCGATCTCCAGATCAGGGCTCCTGTGTCTACGGCGCGAGCGAGTCACGCCGTTAAGGGTAGTGGCTTAGCTGTACACGGGGAAGCGTGAGCAGAGTTCCAGTACCTGTTGCTTGACACGGTTGATGGTGTCTTCGTTGCTGATGTCGTCAAGAACATCGCAGATCCAACCGGCCAGCTCGGTAGCTTCGGCTTCACCAAAACCACGACGGGTGATGGCTGGAGTACCGATACGCAGACCACTGGTAACGAATGGAGAGCGTGGGTCGTTAGGAACCGCATTCTTGTTCACGGTGATGTTGGCGCGACCCAGGGCTGCGTCAGCATCTTTACCAGTGATGTCTTTGTCGATCAGGTCAACCAGGAACAGGTGATCATCGGTGCCGTTGGAAACGATCTTAATGCCACGATCCTGCAGTACCTTAACCATCGCCTGGGCGTTGGTAACAACCTGCGCCTGGTAGGTCTTGTACTCGTCGGACATCGCTTCTTTGAAGCACACGGCCTTAGCGGCGATGATGTGCATCAGCGGGCCACCCTGGCTTTCAGGGAATACCGCGAAGTTCAGCTTCTTCTCCAACTCTTCGTTGGACTTGGCCAGGATCAGACCGCCACGTGGGCCACCCAGAGTCTTGTGGGTTGTAGTTGTCACAACGTCAGCGATATCGATTGGAGATGGGTAGACGCCTGCAGCAACCAGACCGGCGATGTGAGCCATGTCGACAAACAGGTAAGCGCCAACTTTGTCAGCGATGTCGCGGAAACGCTGCCAGTCAACAACACGAGAGTATGCAGAGAAGCCGGCAACAACCATCTTAGGCTTGTGCTCAAGGGCTAGACGCTCAACTTCGTCGTAGTCGATCTCGCCAGTTTCAGGATTGAGACCGTACTGAACGGCATTGTAGATACGACCGGAGAAGCTAACGGATGCACCGTGGGTCAGGTGACCACCGTGAGCCAGGCTCATACCCAGAACGGTGTCGCCTGGTTGGCACAGTGCCATGTATACAGCAGCGTTAGCCTGAGAACCGGAGTGTGGCTGTACGTTGGCGTAATCGGCGCCGAACAGCTCTTTGGCGCGATCAATGGCCAATTGCTCAACCACGTCAACGTGCTCGCAACCACCGTAGTAACGCTTGTTGGGATAGCCTTCAGCGTACTTGTTGGTCAGGCAGGAGCCTTGGGCTTCCATAGAACGCTGACTGGCGTAGTTTTCAGATGCGATTAGCTCAATATGCTCTTCCTGACGTTTCTGCTCGGCCTCGATGGCGGCGTTAAGGTCTGGATCGAACTCGGCAATCGTCAAATCGTTCTTTAACATTCACTATCTCCTGGAGATATCGAAAAGTGCTAGGTCAACGTCTGGTTTATTTGGAAACCGACGGTACCGGAAGGTTCCTGATTTTAGGGCTTCCGGACGCTCTGAAAAATAAGGTCGGGGATTATAGCCTATTTCCATACCAGAGATCACATGAAAGTCGATCATAGTTTGATCAAGAATGGTTCATCTTAGTTACTGGTCAAAATCTGATTCTCCAGATCGCAAAAAGCCCCCGCAATGCGAGGGCTTTGTTGGCATGGCAATGGAGCCAGTTCAGTTGACTTTGATACTATAACCCTTTGCGGGCTCTTCCCGTACCTTGGGAAGCTCGAGCCTCAGCACACCCTCTTCAAAGGTGGCTTGGATGGCTGCAGGGTCGACATCGGATCCTACTGATAGCTGGCGCAGAAACTGTCCAAAATGACGTTCCTGCCGAATAATCTTGCCGTCTTCCTCCTCTTTCGATTCATCGGAAGTATCTGCCCGAATGGATAGAATGCCGTTTTCCAGCGAGATCTGGATATCATCTTTCTTGATACCCGGCAGGTCTGCTTTGATAACGTAATCATTGTCCGATTCGTGGACGTCTATTGCCGGGGGCCTTTCAGATGAGGTCTGAGACAACGGCCTAAAGAAGTCATCAAAAAAAGCGTCCCCGAACATACGGTTAAAGCGAGTTAAATTGCTCATGGCCAGCCCTCCTACGTGGTTGCAAAAGAACTTAATGACTCAAAGCATCGAACTAGCAGTTGCTCCTCTTTGACTTCCATTTAAATTTTATAACAGCACATAAAAAGTGGTTATTGAAAAATTTGCATCTTAATTGCCATTAAATTGCACTGCACTTAAATCCGTGCATCGGCTAGAATTCCGGCAATCGTTTTTTTCCATCTAGCAGCAGTTGCTACTGCGCTGTTGTTTAACCCTAAAGACAGGTCAATATTTCATGGCACAGTCCGTCTTAAATCCGGTTTGGAATTATGTAAAGATCAACAAACCCTCCCTAAAACCCGCGTAATTAATGCGACGTAGCAATTTCGCCGCACCAAAAACACTCCAAAAACTTAAAAACAATCTTTTTTATGTAAGGAAACGTAGCATTTACGCTACTTTTAGTTTCGAAACTTTACAAAACCAGCCCCTCGATGGCTCGCCGTTCACAACACTCCGAATCGTGCGCCAACGCCGCACCGACATCCTTTTCAAAGATACCTATCAATCTCTGCCGGAATTCTCCGAGGCAACCCAGCAGCCCGTAGTTGCTGGATGAGTAGAGCGCATTATCGCTGAGCAAGCTAACACTCTCTAGGAAAGATTCATAATCTGCCTGAACGCCCCATTCAAGCTCGAAGACATCATCGTCAGGTGTAGCCAGCCCCCTCGGGCTCTGATGCTCTTTTTCGGGAAGAGCTTCAAATCGAAGCGCGCTCCCCGACGGGATCTCTTCAGCCACCCGATTTGCAAACTGAACCAATTGCGGTTCTGCAAAGGTATACAGCCAGGCATCAGCTCCACATTTCTCTGTGGTCCTTAAGATGCGGCCCAGCACTTGCCGAAAGTAGAGTTCGGTGGTGATCCGGCTGAGGTGGCAGCACACCTGCAGGCGCGGAATGTCGGTACCTTCGCTGATCATACCAACGCTAACAATCCATTCTTCAAAGCTATGCCGGAACTGATCAATGATCACACCCGCATTCTTATGCTTGTAGGTCACAATGCTCGCTGATTTGCCGAAGCCATTACGAAGCAACGCTGCAATTTTTTCGGCATGAGCAATCGAGGAGGCAACAACCAACCCGCCGGCTTCAGGGTTTGTAGTGCGAAGACTATCCAGTTGAGTGCATGCCAGCGATAGACAAAATCGCAAAGCATCCGAGTTATGGAGTAGCTGCTGATAACGAACATCGCTGTTGGTAAAAAGCTCATGCAGATCTGAATACAAAGACTCCTCCTGATCCTGCTTGAGCGTCAAACAATCATTGTCTATCAGCGTTATTGAGGGCTCACGGCATACGCCATCTCGAACCGCCTCTCGCAGGCCGTAAACATAATCACACTGAATATCACCGGCCGGATCGCTGTATTCTGCCAGCACGATAGGCCGCCTATCAGAACGCCAAGGCGTTCCCGTCAACGCAAGCGTGAACGCTGCTTGGTGCTGGATTCTGACGAGAATCTCTTGGCCCCAGGCATTGACTCCGCCCTGGTCACTACCAGCACAGTGATGTATTTCGTCGAAAACAACCAAGACGCGATGAGTCTCGAACAGACTCCAGAAGTCCCCGCCCAGCGTTCGCATGCTCTGATAGGTGTAGGCACCACCAACTGCGCCGATACGTCCGTCAAACCGCTTATTGAGTCTCAGCTGGAACGTATTCTCTAACCCTGTAGTTACCGCTACGGAAGGAGCAAAACAAAGCACAAAGTCAATCCGGTCACTTTCTATCAGTCTCGCCGCCAACTCTGCTGCCATGGTGGTTTTGCCAGCCCCCGGTGTAGCCAAGCACAGGAAGTGTCTTTTCCTGCTATAAAATTCCATAGCGCTTGCGACACAAGCGTTTTGCCAATCACGGAGCTTCATTCGGGTAGGCCTGATTGTTTCAGCAGGTTGTTGATCGCTCTGACCTGGCCCATCAGCTCGGAGCTGCGTTCACGAGCACTGCGGTACATCGGCTCAATCTGTTTCTTTAGGTGCGGGTAGTCGGTAGCCAGCTGCTGATACTCTTTGCATTCACCTGCGCAGGCCAACATATCGACCTGGTACTGACTCAGTTTTGATTTGAGGTTGCTGACCTGCGGCAATTTCTCAGCAGAGTCTTTGGGCCGTTTGGATGGCCTAGTTGGCTTGTGAAAGGGGTAGTCCTTTCTGAAAGCATCGGTCACTTTGTAAATCGAAAACTTCCCATCAGCCTGATCACTTTTGACCAGATAGCCCTTCTTTGTCAGTGGAAGAATTCTGCGGTAGAGCCATCGGCGTAACTCAGTGCTGGTCGCGCATTCGCCAAGTCCAAATCGAGACTCATAACCGCCCTGTAGGCTCGTCATCGTGAATTCATTAAATGCGCTATCCGACAGGATCTCGCGTAACTCTCGGATGACTTTCAGTTTTCTTCGCTTCATCTCACACCATCAGGCCGTTAAGCCCCTGGTACGCGGGGCGCTGACAAAACATCTTTCTGTTGGTGTTCTGTAGACATCACCTGCAGCAAGACTTAGGATTCCTAAGTATACCTAAACGCATAAAACTTAGACAATCTAAGCCCCGAGGCAACTTCAGATGACTGTCCAGTGCAGAGCAATAACCCTTTCCCTCAGCGTTTACACCAAGCCCGCGCAGAAGTGGGTATTAGCCAAAAAGAGCTGGGCATTCGTGTCGGCATAGAGCCAAGCTCCGCGAGCAGCCGTATGAATCACTATGAGAAAGGCCGGCATATGCCGGATTACGAGACTCTGGAGCGCCTGGCTAAGGAGCTAGACAAACCTATTGCCTACTTCTTTTGCGACAAGGACTCACTCGCAGAGTTGGTTTGCTTACTGGATAAACTGTCAGAAGAGCAGCGTCAGGCTCTAATCTCAGAGATTGCCACCAAATTGTCGAGTAATAAAAAATAACGAAGGGTTAGCAAAGTGACGGAAAGGATCCCAATGCTGGAAGAGGATCGGATAGTAGCATTTATCGACGTGCTCGGCTTCAGCGAAGTCATGACCTCAGATGATGATGAACGCAGGCAAAAAGCTCTTCAGCTATTAGAAAGAATTGCAAGCTACGGTTCTAGCCACGGGGTCGAGGTTGAAAGTCTTGGCATAGGGCAGCAAGTATTTTTCAGCGCTGAAGTAACCACATTCTCAGATAACGTTGTCCTTTCGGTTCCAGTAGCAGATGTTGAGTATGAAAGCTTTGGCCGAACTATGCTTCATCCGGCTCCTCAGTTTGTTATGCAGTTGCTTCAATCCATTATTAGTATCTTTTGGCAGGGACTGCATTTAGGGCTCTTGTTTCGAGGTGGAATAACAACTGGCCGCCTTTACCACAGCAGCAACGTAGTTGCTGGCGATGCTCTGGTTAGGGCGGTGAATTTAGAGAAAGACACTCGCTTCCCAAGAATTGAGATCGCATCTGAGCTAATCGATAAAACCGATATCCAAGGCAGAGAATTACTACCAGATGATGTTCGAAGGGACGTTGTCGTCGAAGAAGACGGGAAGTTTTATTTGAACACTCTAGGGTTTCACAGAGGGGTTTGGTGGGATTATTTCCACTTTAATACCGGAACCCCTTCAGGGGCGTGGAAAGAGGTAAAATGCGCCTTAAGGGCTATTCAAAACAACACCGATGCGAGCATTTCAAGGCTTGAAGGGGTTCTTGAAAATGCCAAGACAGGCAGTGAAGCGGCTCCTGTTCACGAAGCTCTGAAAAAGTGGCAGTGGTTTCAAGATGAATTTGAAAAGGCCCAAACCCACGAACACTGGCAGCGTGTATGGAGTGCGCCAGAGACTAGCTGATCAACACCCTTCTTAAATTGTAGTGTTCGCACTAGCGACCACAAGCCTACTTACTGTTTTGAAAGCTCCCTTTCATTGCCGGTACAAATCATTTTCTTTAATGGTGCGAACGGCTGCCCAGGGCACAGAAGGGGCATCCTTGTGTGGGGAGGATAAGCGGCGGTTCCTGCTCCTTAGCGGTCACTCAGATCGAGGTTAATCTGAGTACAACTAGAGGCAAGGAACACCCTAAATCTGTCTCTTAAAAGCTTGTAGTTTAGCGGCCGTGGACTCTTTGTTTTCGGAGATTATGTAGCTCTAACACTGGCAGAAAATGGCAGACTTAAATCAAAAACATTGAAACGTGATCGATGAATACTTTTGACCTACCCCCAACCCTAAGGTCGTCTATGTGTAGTGACAAATAATCCTACTTAGCGTTCGCCTCCGATATAGCATCTGGTTAATGCCATATCGGGCGCTTTCAGCGCTTAACTCGCCTTGGCAATTAGCTGGTTACCCAAATGTTTGACAGCCATTTGGGCCAACTCCAAGCCTTGATATCGACCTCTCATATTGCAATCACTACACAGCGTTTTGTCATCCGCAAGTTGTTCTCTTATCTGGATGGCTTTTCGAACGCTGACCGATGACACATTACCCAAAGAGTGACTGTGGGCCATATCGTTGTAGCAATATAGGTATTCACCATCTGAGGAAATAAACAGAGAGCTATTTCGGGGAATACATTTGAACTTGTTTGAACGTAGCTGACGAACAACATCTAGCGTCCCAGGTACAAAATCCAAATCCAAAGCCCTTAACTTGTATTTATCGATAATGCTCCGTAAACGACGAGTTTGATCTTGCTGCTGTTCAAGAGTGCCCGCTCTGTTATAGAAGTTGGGCGACATTCTCAGGTCGGTGATTCCTTGTTGGTGAAACCATTCGATCGTTTCGGGTAGGCTATCTAAGCATTCAGGCATAGGCGTAAGGCTGACCGATAGCTGCGTCTGCTTGAGCGTTTTCTTTGCTGTGATCAAGTTCTTCATCACTGTCTGCTGTGTCAGGTTAGTATGAACCTGGCTGTAGACTTCTGGATCGATACTGGAAAACGAGACCATCAGCATACCTAGCGCGCCGTCGAGGTGCTCTAGCTTAGCCTGATCAAGTAACTGCCCGTTACTTACCATATCAAACTGAAGAGGATGTTTTCGTACACTGTCTACGAAGGACGAAAATTTGGGGTGAGTCGTCGGTTCTCCGTAGCCCGCGATGATTGCTCTGACTAAGTCTTTTTCATCAAGCCGCTCCATTAGCTGATAGAAAGTTTCCTCAGTCATCAGTTTTGGCTTATCGATGACGTGTCGTGGACACATGGCGCACTTAGCGTTGCACTTGCTTGTCCATTCGATATTGGCTGTGATGCGATAGTTTTTCATATTGGCTCCGGCTTGTGATTCAGCTGGAGCCAATATAGAAAAACAAACTTAAGGCTCTATTAATTCATCATTAAAAGTAAGCCTTACGGCGAGTCCTGTGGGGGCGATTTGAGAGTCGAGTAATTCAATACGAATGTCCTCTCGGGCACAGACCTCTTTAACTATGGATAGCCCCAGACCGCTGCCTGTAATCGATTGATCGGCTAACCGGTAGAAGCGTTCAAATACTCTGGACCTATCGTCTTTCGGTATGCCAGGACCATTATCACTTATCTGTACCATCGCCCCTTGGGGTATGGTAACGATACAGACCTCTATGCGGCCATGCTTAGGCGTGTAACGAATGGCGTTCGTTAGAATATTCTGCAGCGTAGTTTTTAACGAATCTGAAGAAATTTTGACGTCAACATCGTGCTCGGCGAGCAACTCCAGTTGTTGTTGTTTTTCTAAAGCTAACGGAGCCAGTTCAGCCATGCACTGCTGGGTA
Source organism: Motiliproteus sp. (assembly GCA_026196225.1). Classification (GTDB taxonomy): domain Bacteria; phylum Pseudomonadota; class Gammaproteobacteria; order Pseudomonadales; family Balneatricaceae; genus Motiliproteus. Next base: position 36,785 of record JAPHRD010000058.1, on the reverse strand, counting down.
ACAGTACGCAAACTGGATTTATGTTGACGTCGCTGTGCATCGATATGCTCAACACGGCTTAATGCCAGCAGTTGCTCAACCACATGGGTCATTTGGTCAACGCCCTGCAGAAGCGGTCGTACCTTTGCGTTATTCACTAGTTCTTCACTGAGGTTTTGAGCGTGTATGCGCACTCCGGCTAAAGGTGTTCTCAGTTCATGAGCCGCATCAGCCGAAAATCGACGCTCGCGCTCAAAGGCTTGCTCCAGTCGTGATAATAGATCATTAACGGCTTCAACCAGTACAAGGGTTTCGCGAGGGTGGTTCTTAGGGGAAATAGGATTGAGGTTGTCCGAACCTCTGCTACGTACATGTCTGGAGAGTTTCTTTAGAGGTGCTAGCCCTAGATTAACAACCAGCCAAATAACTGCTCCTAATATTGGAATCATCAACGCTAAAGGCAGCAACAGGTCACGGACAATTTCGGAAACTAATTCTTGCCGAACATCTTGCCGTTGAGCAACTGTTAACCATATTTGTATTGAGCGATCGTGAAGAGTGAAGGTTCGCCACTGCTCGCCGCCAATCTGCTCGTTTCGGTAACCTATTTCAGAGGAGAAACTCAGTAACGAGGGGTCCTTTGATGAGCTCAGGAGTTCCTTGCCACTATCGTTCCAGACTTTGAAAGCGAGTTTTTGCTCATATTTATGTCCAAGCGGTTGAGCCTCATCACTATTTCCAGAATCACTGGGCTGAAAAGGACGGTATTGAAATGAATCAATAAGCGGCTCAACACGGACGTTATTAAGCTGCGCCTCTAACAGACTTTGTAACACCCGAGCCATTTGTGCGAGTTCTGCATCAAATAGTTCTTCGACCTCATGACTAGAATCAAGATAGCTCCATAAGGCCACTGCCGTTGCAATACTTGTAACGGATACCAATAAACCTATCAGCAAAAAACGGCTTATCGATTTCAATGCGATCCCTCTATCCGATAACCCACGCCTCGAATGGTCCTGATGAACTGACTACCTATTTTTTTTCTTAGGTGATGGATATGTACTTCAATACTGTTGCTTTCAACTTCCTCGCCCCAGCCATACAGCTTTTCATTGAGTTGGTCCCTGGTAAACACTCGGCCGGGGTGATGCATAAACTCCAGCAGCAAAGCATATTCTCTTCTAGATAGCTGGATAGGTTGACCCGCGTGAAGGACCTCTCGGCTTGAAGGGTCGACTTCTAGCTCGCCATGCTTAAGTACAGGAGAACTGAAGCCTGAATGACGTCGAAGTAGCGCTCGAATACGAGCTCGGAGTTCATTGAGATCGAATGGCTTGATCAAATAATCATCTGCACCAGAATCTAGTCCTTTCACCCGATCACTGACCTGGTCTCGGGCGGTCAGCACTATGACAGGCAGATCAATTTGACCTGCCCGTATTTGTCGAAGCACCTCTAACCCGTCTATATCAGGAAGCCCCAAATCTAATATCAGCAAATCAAACTCACTGGTTTTGATAGCAGAAATACCCTGTCGACCCTGTGTTAGCCAGTCCAGGGTATCTCCATCGCGATCTAAGGCGTCTTTTATGCCTTGCCCCAATAACGGGTCGTCTTCGATTAATAGTAAGCGCATCGTGAGTTCATCAAAGTTTTCTTAACAAAGCTTGGATTTCAGCACGCCGACCTTGATCAGCGACCTCTCTATCGGGGCGAGCAGGCGCCTCTAGTGCATGTTGAAGTACCTTCTTTGCCAATCCATACTGTTCTTGGTTAAGCAAAAAGTCACCATAGAAAAAATTGCCGTCAATACTGCTGGGGTTGATTTCTAGAGCTTTAGTCAATAGTTCTTCAGCCATAGCGTCATCACCAAAGCTTAATGGCCAACCTGGAACCTGGTAGTACAACGCACCAAGACTGGTATAAGCGGATCCGCCCAATGCTCTGGGGTTCAGCTCTAGGGCTAGTTCAAGACTATCTTTGGCATCATTTACCAAAGACAGAGCCCCTAAGCCGCCCTTGGCTCCTGCATAGGTGCTTAATACAATTCCTTTCCAGATCAACAGTTCTGCTGATTGAGGGTAGCGTGAGACGGCGGTGCTGGCATACCCGGCTAGCTCTTCGTAAGCCTTCTCTTGTTGATCTTCTGTCGTACTGTACTTGATTTCAGACCAGCGCGACTGGATCGATTGCCGATACTCCATAGCCGTCTCGGCATAGGTGGTGGTCGCAATAACAGTTAATGCAATAGTCATGAGTAAACGTTTCATTAGGATACCTCCTTACATATTTCATTGGGAGCATGCGCCTTGACGGTGCCAAGCTGCTTTACGATCGACAGCCCAACAAGAGAAGGAAACAGTGCGTTGATGCGAATAAACAGTCGCTCTGGCCAGCCTAGGTAACGGTTGTTCTCTTTAGTGTTGAGAAAAGAAACCAACGCTTTGGCAACTTTGTATGGCTCATCAACTGAATTTTTAAGCTCCAGATTAAGAGCGTTTGCTTCACCGCTGTTAAGTGCCGTTGAAGTCGCACGCGGGGCAAAATATTGAACTCGAATAGAACTGTCAGCTAACTCACGGCCTAAGGCTTCACTAAATCCACGCAAGGCAAATTTGCTGGTGCAATAACTGACATAGCCCGGATAACCGATACTGCCAAAAGTTGAGCCGACGTTGAGGATTCGAGCCGCTGGTTGCTGCTTGAGCAGCGGTATCATCAGCCGGGTTAAATGCAGAACCGAACAAATGTTGGTATTTATAACCTGATCAACTTCATACTCTTGCAGGCGTTCAAACAGTTGAAACTGATTGACACCCGCCATGTTTATTAATGTATTAGGTGGGCATTTTCGATTTTTAAGCTGCTGAACCAAGCGTATGCGCTGCTTATCGTCATTAATATCGGCTACTAGATAATCGTGCTCAGCATGGTCGGATAGATAACGCGGCAATTTATCTATGAGCCTTCTTAACCGGCTTTGATCGCGTCCGACCGCTATTATACGAGCACCGGCCTCAGCCAGTGCCTTAGCGCTTTGTTGACCGATTCCGCCGCATGCTCCTGTTAGGACTATATGCATATCTGAAAGATTCATAACTTCTCCGTGCTTAGGGCAGGCTGTTAAGGATATTGCCGTAGAGTTTGTAGTGATGGTTTGCGCTATGTATCACGGCCTGGCGATCATCATCGGTATCTAACCGGTTGACCAAGTCAGCAAAGAACTGGACATGTTCTTGATCCAAAGCGCCATGCGATTTCAGGTAGGAAAAGGCTTCGTCAGGGAGGCTTAAGGCGCTCTGGGTTTTTTCAGCGGCACTGCAAGCTAACGCGGTGCTGGTTCCTTCAAGTACATGCACCATCCCGAATAGGCTGATCGGGTTTCCTCTATGGATGCTGTCGTAGGCATAGGCGACCATCAACTCTGTTGCAAAAGAAGGCCCTTGTGATATCACTTCGACAGGGTCTGCTCCGATCGCTGCTAGGTCATTTAAAATCCACTGCTCATGCCCGGCCTCTTCATTGATATATTCAATCAATAATGGCTGTATCCAATGCTGCTCTGCACTCAGTCGGCTGCCACATGCCATCATCAAAGACACGGTATGGCGAACGTGGTGGTAGGCCTGAGTCAAAAAGGCTCGGTAACGAGCCAGTGTCACATCGCCTGTCAGTGTTTGCTGCACGACAGGCAAGGCCATAAGGTCATAACGCGCTTTGGACGTTTGCTCCAGCAGCCGTTGGTAGAAATCTACATTCAAAGTGCTCATAGCAACGCTCGAGTTCATCGTTATAGTCTCCGTAGATAACATCACGCTTAAGACGACCATTAGCGGTCAGTTGATTATTCTGAATTGAAAAAGGCTCCCTCGTTGCAATACACAATCTGATCTGGGCGTAGCCTGGCAACAGGGAGTTGAGATCAGCTAGCCATAGATTAATGTCATCTAGCGTGTGCTCAGGGCTAGGGGTTACCAGAGCAACGTTATAGGGTTTTGCATCGCCGTACAGACAGGATTGCGAGATCAACGGGCTTGAGTTCAACTCCGCTTCAATCCATTCAGGTGAGAGGTTGCGACCAAAACTATTTATGATTAGGTTTTTCTTCCGACCTTGGATATAAAGAAACCCGTCCTGATCAATAAACCCCAAGTCGCCCGTGGCCACCATTTCTGACAGTGCAATAGCTTCGCCCAAGTAGCCGAGCATACAAGGCCCTTCAACAAAGACCTCGCCGTCCTGTGCTATATGAAGTGAACTTCCAGGCAAAGGTCTTCCTGCCGACCCAATACGGTTATGGGTTGTTGTATTCAGCGATACGACAGAACCGCACTCTGATAAGCCATACCCCTGATACACTGGCACCTCAAACGCTTGGGCCAGTTGCATAATATTTTCAGATAGACGAGCCCCGCCTACCGCAGCAAATTTCAATTGATGTTCGTAAGCGCCAGTGCGGATAAATTGAAGAATGAGCTGCAGTAGTTCAGGAACGAGGATCAGACTTTCTGGCTGCGCATTTTGCAAAAATGCCAGAAGTCGCATGGGATCAACTTGATTAACACCAGTAAACCCAAGCTCAGCCATGGACTTCATGACACATGTTTTACCTGCCATCAAAACAAGTAAAGAACCAGCCAGATTTTCCAGTAGAACGGATAAGGGCAATAGGCTGGCGTGTACCTTGATCTCCGAGTGGTCGATTTGCGAGAGCAAGGCTTCACAACGCTGGTCAATCAGGTCAGCATTTAGGCAAACCCCTTTAGGGTGTCCGGTAGTTCCTGATGTGAAAGTGATGAGAATACAGTCGGTCGGTATCTCTGGTTGCTTATCAACGTGCCGTTGGTAAGCATGAGGGTGAACTTCAGATAAAGGTGAAAAATGCAGGTCATCAATATCTTTCTGGTTTAGGCGACCAACTATCGTATCGACACCAGATCGCTCAAATAAATGCCGACATTGTGATGCGGTGAAGAATGGGGGTATCGGTACCACACAAATACCCGCTTTAAATGCAGCTAACTGAAACACCAGCCAATCGGGCTCATTATCTAAAGCTATGCCCAGCCGCTTACAGTCACTTTTTAGAAGTTGCCGACTTAGTAGCTCGATACGCTCCTGTAACTCCTGGTAACTCAATTGGTAATGCGTACCGACTAGGGCTATTTCACTGCCTCGGTGCTCAGCATGTTCTGCAATTTGATCCAGAACTTTCATAGAACACCCTCCAAACACAGGTCAATTCCTTGATCAGAATTTGGTAATGACATTATGGGGTGTGACGATAGCCGCTCAATCTTTTTACCTCCTCTGGCGATTGAGCCACAAACCACTAACGGCTCCTCATCGTAGTAGCTTCCCCAGTCATCATTGCTACTGAGTTGATCTTCCGTTGCGCTGGCAAGAGCCGTTAACTCCATCCCCAAACCAAGCTTGAAGAAACTATTGATAACCTGTGGGGTTGCTGTCATGACGAGCCAGCGGTAATTCAAGTTAAGGAAATAGCTCGATAGGGAAAAGATGAGTCGACGTGTCCAGCCGTTGTTTAAAGAGGCGAGATTGCCAACCTCAACAATTTGATTGCGGTTGACTGTGGTTTGGTAGGTTTTAGAAAGTAGAGCCTCTATGGGCTGGTTTAGGTATTGCTCTAAGAATAATGTTCCTTGTTCAGCCCCTTGATAACCGACAGCCGCTTGAACTTGCCGTGATGGGTTTGCCAATGCGAGCAACTCTCGACTATAGGGAGCGATTGAGGCTCCATAGACCTCTTGATAACGTTGCTTGATGAACGCTTTAATGACAGAGCGGTTGTGGGGTTGGCGAACTTCTAGAAAGCTGAACTGAAAGTTGGGTTTCGGCTTGGGTGCATACATTACTTCAGCTCCGGTAGTTGCAGGCACCGTGAGGGTGCCTGCATCATTAACCCAGAGTTTATGTGCTCACTCTTAACGCAATCTTATGACCCTGAATAAGCTTACCAAAGCTTCAGTAGTTAGCCCTTACAGCAGATAAACGGTAGCGGCCCAGCCAACGATACTGAGCACTATGGTATAGGGAAAAGCCATCACTACCATCCGCATATAGGAGAGCCTGACCAACGGGGCGACAGCAGAAGTAAGTAAGAATAAGAAGGCCGCTTGGCCATTCGGGGTAGCAACGCTGGGGAGGTTGGTGCCGGTATTAATGGCAACGGCAAGCGTCTCGAAATGCTCTCGTGAAATCAAACCTGCAGCATAAGCTTCAGCGACTTCATTGATATAGACAGTGGCCACGAACACGTTGTCACTTATCGCAGACAGTACCCCATTGGCGATAAAGAACATCGCGGGCTGTGCCGATTCTTCCATGGTGAGAACATAATCGATGATCGGCTTGAACAGATGCTGATCATGGATTACCGATACGATCGTAAAGAATACAACCAGAAGAGCTGTAAAAGGCATTGCCTCTTCAAAGGCCTTGCCTATCTGATGCTCCTCAACAATACCATTGAAGCTGGTGACTAAAACGATCACTGACAGGCCAATCAGACCGACTTCAGCCAAGTGCATTGCTAAGGCAATAATTAAAAACAGCGCCATGCCAAACTGGACATACAGCGCCAACGTGTCTCGCTTGGTTCTCTTCGTCTCTTGGTCGCGGTCAAAATCTTTCAATATGTTGAATACATTTTGAGGAATCAACGAACCATAGCCGAACAGCTTCTTCTTCTCGACCACAATCACGGTTAACAGCCCCATGAAGAAAACGGGCAAAGAGACTGGGGCAACGTTGATGAAAAAATCTACAAAGTGCCACCCCATTTTTTCCCCTATGAGCAGGTTTTGAGGCTCTCCTACCAGTGTGCAGACGCCGCCCAAGGCCGTACCCACTGCGCCATGCATCAACAAGCTTCTTAGAAAAGCCCTAAAGTCTTCCAGCTCTTGCCGGTGATCGGCTTGAACCTTCTCGTCATTTGAGTGGTCATGGCCTTCATCATGGTGATGAGAACCTGAAGCGACTTTATGATAAACCGCATAGAAGCCAATACAGGCGCTAATAAGCACAGCTGTTACCGTTAAGGCATCAAGAAAGGCCGACAGGAAGGCACCCATGAAAGAGAACAGCAGCGATATTTGAATTTTATTACGAACATTGAGCAGCAACTTGGTAAAGACGAAGAGCAGCATGTCCTTCATGAAATAGATGCCCGCCACCATAAACATCAGTAGCAAAATTACGGGCAGGTTTGCTGAAACTTCATGATAAACCTGCTCAGGATGAGTAAGCCCGATCACAACAGCCTCTATCGCAAGCAGGCCTCCCGGTTGAAGGGGATAGCATTTAAGCGCCATCGCCAAGGTGAAAATAAATTCGAATATTAATAGCCAACCTGTGGGCACAGGGCCGTAGGTAGCTAGCAGCATGGGGTTAAACACTAGGAAACCGATAATGGCGATTTTGTACCATTGGGGTGTATTTCCCAAGAAATTACGCAGGAACGCATCCTGTAAAGACATGGATTTCATGATCACTTCTCATAACTAAGCCAATGCCTCCTCTTCAGCTGACAAACCAGAGGCGAGCAGTGACAGAGGAGTTTTTGCCACTGATTCATAAAAATGTGTGGCAAGGTAAAGAAACGAAGGGGGCTAACGTACAGGTGGCGCTTGAGAGTGATACGAAGTGAAAGGAAAGGCTAGTGCAAGGCTTTGATAACTGTTTGATAGTAAGAGGCAAGGCGTATTCTTGCGTTTGGCTTGCTGAGCAGGGCCTTGATCATCTTCCTGCTCTTCAGTGTCCAGATCGACAAGCACGGATACACAATTGTCGATAGGTGCGGCAAATGTAGGGCTAGTTAAGCCCGCAAGGGCCAAAAGAATAACAAGAGCGCGCAAGGCGAGCCGAAGAGAATTCACCCGCTTTTCCTTGTAGCTATGCCATGCGCTAGGAAACCATTATTTTTTTTCATCAGGATTAAAGACCTCATCTTGCCAGTCCGGTCCTAGCTGACCTTCGATGTACTCACGGATAAATTTTCGAACCATCTGTGATGGCGTAACATCCTCTGAACCACACAGTTTTTCAAAAACTGCTTTCTTTTTAGGGTCAATAAGTAACGTCAATCTAGCGGTGCGTTGTTCCACGCTGGTTCCTATAAAATATGCACTGAATAGTAATCAGATTAACATATGCTGCTACAGAAGTCATTCCTGCCTCATCGAGAGATCATCGTCATAACCACCACAAAAATCAGACTTAAAATGAAGTAATGCATAAGCATATGTTAATCATATTAACATTGACATTACACTGGATTATAAAGAAATATATATGGATGTTAAATTAATGTTATCTAAGAGGAGGGTCTGGTGGGTCAATCTAGATATCTATCCAACGCCTTCCTATCCAGTGCGCTTTTAGAGTGTTTTGCAAAGGGCTACAGTAGAAAGAACTTCAAGCAGGATGCGTTGGCAGGGATAACGGTAGGCATTATTGCTATACCCCTTGCAATGGCGCTGGCTATTGCAAGTGGCGTTCCTCCACAGTATGGCCTCTATACCGCCATAATTGCGGGAGTCCTCATACCCTTGACTGGCGGGTCACGTTATAGCGTATCGGGACCTACGGCCGCCTTTGTTGTCATTCTTTATCCTGTTGCCCAAGAGTTCGGCTTAAGCGGCTTGTTAATCGCCTCTCTTTTAGCTGGAGTCATGCTCGTCTGTATGGCTCAAGCAAGATTAGGTCGGTTAATCGAGTACATCCCTGAATCCGTGACACTGGGGTTTACTTCAGGAATTGCTGTTGTCATCGCCACACTACAAATCAAGGATTTCCTTGGGCTTCACATTGAAGAGATGCCTAGTTCTTACATCGACAAGATAGAGCTACTGGCCAACAGCCTTCCCTCTATTAGCGCTCCTGATGCATTGGTAGGAGGGATAACGCTACTGGTTCTTATCATATGGCCGCGTCTAAAACTTTCAGTACCAGGGCACTTACCTGCGGTGTTGGTCGGTGTTGGTATTGCTTTAATCATCAATGCGTATGGAGGCGATATCGATACAATCGGCTCTAGATTCACATACATGCTTGATGATGGTTCGAGCGGCCAAGGTGTTCCGCCAGTTTTGCCGGAATTCACCTTACCTTGGCTCCAGCCAGGGCCAGATGGTGTTCCTATAGACTGGAATATGGAGCGAATCCTTTCGCTACTACCCGCGGCATTTTCGATTGCAATGTTAGGTGCGATTGAGTCTCTATTATGCGCTGTTGTGCTGGATGGCATGACTAGAACTCGACACCACTCGAACGGGGAGCTGCTCGGCCAAGGACTAGGCAACCTGATAACTCCTTGGTTTGGAGGCATTACTGCAACCGCCGCGTTAGCTCGATCGACTGCAAACCTCAAAGCCGGAGCTAAAAGCCCAATCGCCAGTATTATTCATGGTTTAGTCGTTTTAGCGAGCCTGCTGCTTTTAACCCCCGCTCTTTCATATATTCCAATGGCTACGATGGCAGCCTTATTGCTTATGGTGGCTTGGAATATGAGTGAAGCTCACAAAGTCATTGAACTGCTAAAGCGAGCTCCGCAAGGCGATATATTGGTGTTGCTAGCTTGTTTCTCATTGACTGTTATTGTCGATATGGTCGTTGCTATATCCGTTGGCGTGGTACTGGCTTCTCTGCTGTTCATGAGAGACATCGCCCTGATGACCAAAGTCAATGAGATCACGCAGAACCGCAAGCATGTCCCTGTGGCTCTACCCCAGAAATGGGGGGTATATAAACTAAATGGCCCCCTTTTCTTTGCCGCTGCTGAAAGAGCCTTTGATGCACTGGAAGATGAATGTAGCAGTAAAAGCTGTCTGATCTTATATATGGATGCTGTACCAATTATTGATGCGGGTGGCCTATCAGCTCTGACAAATTTTATCGAAGATAAGCTAGAGCAAGGCGTTCAACTTATTATTGCGGACCTTCAATTTCAGCCCCTCAAGACCCTTGCCAGAGCGCAGCTACAGCCTATAGCTGGACGTCTGGAGTTTACCTCTACACTTGCTGAGGCTGTTGTTCTGGCAGGGGAAGTAAACCCGACAGCAATAAAGATGACATCTGATCGTGAAAACACAACATGCGCTTAGAGGAAGCAAGAAGAGAGCATCAAGAGCGTCCATTTAGCAGCGCTGAATTGGTTTCTACCCTAGGTCAAAGCGATTCTTGGATGATTGTGATAACGCGTGCCAATGGACTTCGGGAGTTTCTAATATTGAGTGAGCTACAGGAGCGAGTGATGCCGTTAGAAGATGCCATAAATGCCGTTGCATCCATTGGTTTCGAAAAAGTACTGCTTCAGTTTCGTTAAGTGTGGAGGAAGGACAGATTCAGCTATCGACAGCACAACAGATGTATCAAACAAATCTGCTAGATGAGGCTGAGATATATCCAAGCCCTAACGATATGAAATACTGGATAGTCATGATAAAAACCATGGATGGAAAGACGCACTTTATCGTTGATGAGCAGGAAAAGGTGCGGCAGATGGATCTCAGCCAGGCGATCTCTTTTCTTCGCCAGATAGGATTCCATAGTGCTGAAGCATTTTTCTAAATCATTAAGATATTTTTAATATGAAGGTGTAGTTTTGTTAAGCGCATACAATACGATAAGTTTCCGTCCAGCAGCGTCTGTAGCAGGTATATTAGGTCTCTATGACTGGCGCATACCCCATTTAGCCGATCCAGCTACAAAAGCTGTCACTGACTTTCTCTCACATCCGCCACTCACGCTTGAGCACCGTACTGCTATAAAGAAAGCAAAAGAGAAAATGGCAGAAAACCAAACTGATTTTGCAATGGTATGTGATGATGATGGCAACTTTTGTGGTGGGGTTTGCCGTAGTGACCTTGATACATCAAAGCAAAAAAACTATTCACTAAGAGATGGCCTCATCGTTCGAGACGTTATGACTCCCAAACAGAAAATGTTCGCGTTAAGTGTCGCTGACCTTAGGGTTTCCTCCATCGGCGACCTGTTGCGAACGCTAGAGCCTATTGAAGCCCAAAATGTTCTGGTCATTTTTCACTCGAATAACACTGATAAATTCATTGGAGTGATCTCTGTCCGAGAGTTAGCTCGGTTGTTCAGCGTACCCTTCAAACAGACCAAAGGTAACTTTCAATCCATCATTACTGCTATTTTGGCTCGCCATCACTGACATGTCTTTGCATGTTGAGAATATAGACCCATGATGTCTTCCCAAGTCGCAAGTGAGTGAATCGCCACTAGCTTGCTACTACCCGAAGCTCTCTAGGAATGTTCGCTATCAGAAATTTCGTCCATCAGAGGGACAATACTATAACATCGCCAAAATTAGCCCAGCAGCCCTTTGGTGACGTGAGCTGAGTGTCCGGTTTGTGTTGGTAGTGTTGAAAAACTCCCGGTTTTGAAGCAATACCCATTTTCGGGGGTATCAAAACGCATTACCTATACCGTGAACATTGCTTAGAAGCGATTACAGGCAGTCGAATTTTCCTGGATGCCGTGTGAATCCGCAGCTACTGAGTTTTTCAACAGTATCTGTTGGTAAGCGCCCCCTGAGTCGCACCCAGGGCTTTCAGTTGCCTTTCCCACCAGCTAGGGGGCGCTTCATTCTCCAAAGGGGACTCTGAATACGAACTTGCGCAGCCGCTCCTTTCACACCCAAAAGCAGTCACCCCGATGCGTCATTTAAGACATTCTCAAAGCTTTTAAGCTTGGTTTAATCATTCCCCTTTTAGGCTGTACTCAGACAACTGAGGAGCACAGCCATGAATACTCAACAACCCCACTCCCATAGCATCAGCGTATGGGACCCCTATGTCCGGGTGTTTCATTGGTCACTGGTGTTTTTCTTTACCCTAGCTTTCATCACCGAGGATGACTGGTTAAGGCTGCATAGCTTTGCCGGATATACGGTCACAGGACTGATTGTTTTCCGCGTTTGCTGGGGACTGATCGGTAGCCGTTATGCGCGGTTTAGCAGTTTTGTTGTTAGCCCAAGTAGTATCGCAGCCTATCTAAGATCGCTATTAACCACCCACCCTAAACACTACCTCGGGCACAACCCAGCGGGTGGAGCCATGGTTCTGCTGATGTTGCTGATGTTATCACTGACCGCCTTTACCGGTATGGCAACGCTCGCCACTGAGGGGCTTGGGCCGTTGGCTGGAACATTCTTTTCTCAGTGGTCAGAGGACTTGCTTGAAGAAAGCCATGAGTTCTTTGCCAATAGCATGCTGCTTTTCGTGTTCATTCATGTAGCAGGGGTTCTGGTAAGTAGCCTTTTGCATCGCGAAAACCTGATTTTGGCGATGCTGACCGGCCGGAAAAAACGCACTGAAGGAGATGCATCATGAAAAATCCGATTGTTGTCACCCTACTGAGTAGCGTGTGGCTAACACTGGCGCCCATTAGTTACGCAGCTACGGTCGAGGGGCTATTGGAATCCTATCGCAGCCAAGGCGCTCAGGAGTTCTCGATCCAACGTGGTGAGCAATTATGGATGACAGAATACGGAGGACGAAGCTGTGGCAACTGCCACACCGAGCACCCCAAAGCACAGGGTAAGCACCAGAAAACGGGCAAACCCATTAAACCATTAGCGCCATCGATCAACTCTGAGCGACTCAGTAACGCAAAAACGATTAAGAAATGGCTTAAGCGCAACTGCAAATGGACCCTGGGCCGAGAGTGTTCTGCCCAGGAGAAAGGTGATTTTTTAACTTGGCTACAAACTCAATAAAGGAGATACAGTCATGACCGAGCAACTATCAACCTGGCGTTGGACTCTTGGCGGTGTGCTCTTGAGTAGCTCACTTGCTATGGGGATCTGGGGTCTGTCCACTAGCGATGTCCGCGCTGATCGGGACGAATATGAACGTGAGCATGAATATGAGGAGTATGGTTACAGCAAAACGAAATCGCAGCCATCTCCGCTCTACAATGAGGAGTGTGGTAGCTGCCATTTGGCCTATCCCGCCTATCTACTCCCCGCAGGCAGTTGGAGTGCGATGATGAACGGTCTTGAAGATCATTTTGGCGAGAACGCAGAGCTAGAGCCGCAGGACCAGCAAGCCATTGAACAATACCTGGTTGGTAATGCCGCCGATAATGGGCGCTATGCGAACCTTCGCTATGCCGCTACTATCGACGGAAACCTTGCCGTGCCGTTGCGGATCACAGAGTTACCGTTTTTCATTAGAGAGCATGACGAAGTGCCGCAGCGCATGGTCGAGGGAAATGAGCAGGTAGGCTCCTTCAGTCAATGTGATGCCTGCCATACTGAGGCTAGCCGAGGACGCTTTGATGAGGATCAGATCCATATTCCAGGTTATGGGCGTTGGGATGACTAGCTTGGTTTTTATGGGCTGGCTTTCATCTACAGCGAATGCCAGCCCGTTGGATCAAGATGATGTCGTACCGATGGTCGAACAGGGCAAGGTGCTACCGCTCGAGCAAATTCTCCAGACCCATCGGTCACGTTTGAAAGGCCGACTGATCGATTTGGAACTGGAACATGAGCACGGGCGGCTGGTTTATGAACTGGAGGTTATCGATGACCGAGGTGTCGTTCGAGAATTCTTGATCGATGCCAAGACCAACGAGTGGTTAGGCGAAGAGCATTGATGGCTTGGGGCTAAGTAGGGTCATAGGAGCACGGAATGCGAATACTGTTAGTGGAAGATGATCAACCGCTGGCACTTGGAATCAAAGCTGTTCTCAATAAAGCGGGTTATGCGGTTGAACTCAGTCATGATGGTTTCGATGCCGAGTTTATGGGTAATGAAGAGACCTTTGATCTCATCGTGCTTGATCTGGGCTTACCCAGTCGTTCTGGACTAGAAGTGCTTCAGCATTGGCGAGAAAGTGGCAACGAGACACCGGTGTTGATTCTGACCGCTAGGGATAGCTGGAATGAACGGGTGGATGGCCTCAAGGCAGGCGCTGATGATTACCTAGGCAAGCCTTTCCATATTGAGGAGCTTCAGGCGAGACTTGAAGCGGTAATCCGTCGCCATCATGGTTACGCTGAAAACACCCTGAGCCATGCGGGCCTGACGCTCAATACCGACAGCCAGCAGCTAAGCACCAAGGGTAGCGATCCCGTACAGCTCAAAGGTATCGAGTACCGGTTGATGCGACTACTGTTGCTGAACCCTGATCGCATCCTGTCCAAGTCGGAAATTACCGACCATATCTATGAAGAAGAGCTCCAGCGAGACAGCAATGTCGTCGAAGTATATGTCAATAAGTTACGGCAGCGCTTTGGCAAAGCATTGATCGAAACACACCGTGGCCAGGGTTATAAACTCGGGTGTATCGAGCCATGAAGTCGATTGAATCAGGTATCCGAGGCAGCCTGCTGCTGTCACTACTGATCAATTTCATCGTTTTAGCATTACTGGCTGACTACGGCGTTAAACAGTTAAGCCAGAATTTTGTGACTACTCGGCTTGAGCATGACGCGGATAATTTGGTCAAAGCGTTGGAGCTCACGCCTGCTGGAGAGTGGAAGATCAATGCCCAGAATCTCCCCCTTATCTATCAGCGAGTCCGTTCGGGGCATTACTACCAAGTACAAGTTGGCGACCAGAGGCTGCGTTCGCGCTCGTTATGGGAGCAACAGCCAGAGCTTAAGCCCATCACCACCGGAGCTAACCGACTGCTCCATTTAAATGCTCAGGATGAGCACTGGCTGGCTTGGCAGCAAGGAATCAACAAACGAGGCCAGCCGATCAATTTATGGATAGCGGAAGACATAGCACCTTTTGAGCGCCAGTGGCGGCAATTCAGTTACTTGCTTTACGGTGTCATGAGCCTCGCTTTAGTGCTGTTACTCTGGATTCAACAAAGACAGATCCGCAAAGGTTTTAGCAGCCTTGACCAGCTGCGTGATGACATTCACCAGCTCAAGCAAGGCGATATATCTAGCCTGTCACAGCAGGTGCCTACTGAAATCCAGCCTCTGACCGAAGAGATCAACCAGCTATTAGAACGTTTACAGCAGCGGACCAGCCGTTCTCGAACAGCAATGGGTAATTTGGCTCATGAACTCAAGCGCCATCTACAACGCCTTACATTGCAACAGACAAACTTGCCGGAACAGTATCAACATGAGTACCAGCAAGCACTAGAAGAGATCAGGCGCTTATGCGACAGGGAAATGAAACGTGCCCGAATAGCGGGTGACTCAACGCCAGGTCAGCACTTTCAACCTGCCAGTGACTTGCCTGTGATGGTTGAAATGCTTCAGCGAATCTACATGGGCAAGGAAATACGATTGCAGATTGAAGCGTTGCCTGAACTGCCGCTAGATCGAGACGATATGCTTGAATTGGTTGGTAACTTGGCCGATAACGCCTGCAAGTTCAGTGATAAGCGGGTTCTAATTGAACTTCTACTGGCAGATAGTCAGCTCGTGCTGAGAGTATCCAACGATGGTCAGATCTTTCCAGAGCGCTTAGTGTCAGCACTGGTGGCTCGCGGAAATCGTGTAGACGAGTCCATTGAGGGTTTTGGTTTAGGTCTGTCTATCTGCAAGATGATCGTCGACTCTTACCAAGGCTCATTAGAGGCTAACTCTAACTTAGCTGATAACTACGGCTATAAGACCCAGCTGGTAGTGTCACTTCCGTTGTTGTGACTGCCTTAGGTCAAGTGACTTCTGCCTAGCAAGAATCATGGGCCGTATAAGTTTTATCGCAACGGTAATGTTGGCTGACGCCGAATACAAATGTTTGCTTTAAAAAGCCTGACCGCTCCTGAAAATAATGCTCTAAGATCGGCTATGTTGCGACTCTTTTCTGGCGTGGGCTGGACGACAGCTTTGTGCGCACAGAGGGCGTTTACTGGCTTAAGCTGGGCGTCTCCTTTGTGTTGGTAGCTGCCGCTCACCATTGCTCCCTCAGCACCATTCAGATGTTATTTTTGTCGCTATCACGCCTGATCAAAAATGACGCCACTTATGATCAAGATTTGTGATTCTAGTGTTCAAAATTGATGCGATTATCCAATTAGCCTCGCCCCGGTGGAAGTGGCTGATTTAAATCTGCTTCCGTCATGCGCTGAAGCGAGGCGTTGTACTGCCAGCGAAAAAGCTTATCGATCAAAAAGTTATTGACCTGCTCAAGCTGCACATTCCGATCCGTCAGTTGCTGGATGCGCTCATTGGCCACTTTCAGGTCTTTAACATAGCCTGATTGCTGCGACGGAGCTTTGAGCTCCACCTTGCGGACACTCAACAGGTTTTTGATCGACTGGCGCTTATTCAAAGCTTGCCGTGTTGTGTCGATATCCAACTGCTTTTTGCAGGCCGCTACCAGCAGCTCCCAGGTTAGCTTGGGATTGCTCCAGTTCTGAATGAGCTGTTTGATACGCTCTTCGTCTTTCGCAGTTAATCGCGCCATCTTATCGTCCCATTAAGCCCATCAAATGCTCGAGTGAAGGTGTTTGCTGTTCTGCCGCTATCGCCACTTCCTGCGGATCAAGCAGCCCCTGCCTCGCTAAGACATTGGCTGTAACCGTCCAGCCATCATCTGGCGTCCAGATAAGTGCGCCATCTTCCAACTCTGGGTTCTCCAGCAGCGCAATCAACGATTCGCATTTCAGCCGGTCCTTCCCCCACTTATCAACCCAACACTGAGCGCCGAAGTCACCGCGCTCAAGTGCTGCCTCGGCCCGTTGTAAATTCTGTACCAGACGCTTTAGTTCGACCTTCAGGTTCTTCAACTTTTGCTCAGCACCCTTGACACACACCTGCTTGCCGCAGGTGAGGCAGCTACCGCCTTTCGGACAAGGGGACTCCGCGAAATCATGAACGCAGACACCAAACGAGGACTCGTGCAGAATCCGGTCTTGATCCTTCCTCAGACCTGCCAGATCGCTCGCCAGAATCGGTTGATTAGTACGCACCTTATCCAGCAGCTTCTCGTTTCTGTATGTGCCATCTCGGTACTGAGCAACCCCTGCTGCTTTTTCTGCGATCGTCTCATGGTTGTACACTGGGTTTGTGTCAATATCGACGCGCCCCGACCACGCTGCAATTAGCACATCGGACAAGCCAGTGCGATGGGCTGCAGTATTGAGGTAATGGCGGAAGGCATGGCTATTCACCCGGACACCGGGGTAGTTCCAGCGTTCAAAGATGGATTGGGTCTTTTTCTGAGCCCCCGTCAGATTAGCGCTAAGGCGCATCTTATTGCACCCCAGCGTCACACCGAAGGGTTTCTCTGTTGATTGGCAATTTGCCGTATCGTCATTCAACATTCCGGTTCGCAGGGTAAAGAGCGCTTGGCTAAACTTGATAACCCGTTTTTTATCGGTGTAGGGGAAAGTGGGCGGCAAATACTTCTCACGCATCAGGATATTGATTTTGCGCAGAGTCAGGACGCAGGTATCGTTGAACTCCCTTCTCACGAGCTTGCCTTTTTCATAAACCGGCCGCCCCGTTCCTTCCTCAAGTCCATTCAATAGCTCATCGACGATTTCACGCGCTTTGGGCGACAACGCCTTACGCCGGGATATGGGGTTTAGGAAATTGGCTTTAAGCCTGTATCGGGGATTCGTTTCTTTGTTATACGTGAGTAGTAACGCATCGCAGGCTTCCTCATAGCTCAGCGGCGAATCCAACCCCTTTTTCGGCAGTTTGGCGTGCGGCGGAAACTTCTCCGGATGCTCTTCCAGCCATTGGGCGTATTCACGCCCTTCCTCGGTGAGTGCTCTGACACGTCGGATCGCTGTTTCGCACGGCCCGCGCATCTGCTCAAGAACTGGCACAGGCTTATCGCCAAAGCCTTTACTGCCGTACCAGCGAAGGTAGAGCTGACTGTCGTCAGCATCACGATCGACCTCGATAAACTCCACGTCGTGGTGGACATACGCCAGTTCACTAATGCGTGCCGGAGCACTCAGCAATAACGCTACCGAGGAGGTCACCATAACGTCTAAGCGCATGGAGGGAGGCGCGTTGAAGATTTCACCAAGCGCGATCAGTGATGCGTCACTCGGCAGCTTCTTGCTCCCAGTTTTTTCCTCCTCCTCCAGCGTCGGCGTTTTAGGGCAAGGGATCGGATTGGTCCAGGTGAATGGAGTGCTAAGCAGTCGCTTGTTTCGAAGCAATGTCACAATATGCGGCAATGCGCAGCTCGCCTGATAGACCCTATGTTCATTTGTTGCCCAAGCCTGCTGTATCAAGTGACAGGCTTTGGCGCAGACTGCCGCATTGATTTGAGTGACATCTCCACCCCCGGTCTGCTCGCGTAAGCCCGCTTCTAACCCTTTGAGTGCCTCCCCCCAATTCCCAATTTTTTTACTCTGCAAAACAGCGCGATTCACCATGACCGCTTTAGCAAAGTCCCGAAAGGGCTGCGTCATCACTATGGGGTGGCTTTTGGTAGCCCCCAGTGTCGACACCCGGGTTCCGGCAATATTCCAAGGAACCCATGAGTCCGCATCCCATTCTATGCCGAACTTTACCCCTTCTCCTAAAGACAACGAGGTTTTTGCCCACGTGATAAAGCCTGCTAGATTGGCCGCCGCGTCTAGGTCCTTTTTGGGCTTAAAGGGGATAATGTTGCTCATGAATCAACTCCCTCTTGCGAGCTTTGCCTACTGAGTAATTGTTGGCAGTCATGAATCACACGGCGGCACGCCAGAATGGCACGGTCATAGACCTGAGCGGTGTTTTGATCCCCTCCGAAGGCCATTGCTTGGCGCAGCTCTAGCTCTTCAAGCACGCGTTGGTGGTCGCCATGAAGCAGTGGCTGAAACTTCGCACAGGGATAGCAGGTCAACGGCGCATCCAGGTGACACTGGCTGTCTGAACCGCAGACAGCCAGATCTTCGATTTGCCTATCCGCACGCTCACCGTTATACGCCGCTTGTCGATCGCTCACAATGGTGCCATTAAAAGCATTGAGCATCGGTGCCAGCTCGTCTTTGAGCTTTGCATCAATGCGCTTCGCCATCTGTAGCGATGTTTTGATGTATTTTCCCACAGACCTCGAGTCTTTTTGCGTCAGTCCCGCAGCAATGGCGTATTTGCTATAGCCCTCTCGAGCCATGTCGGTACCGACTGAGTAACGAAAGCGATGGGGATTGATATGGATTTTCTTGCGCGTGCGCTCAGAGATCGGACGGTCATCTGCTGCAGCAAACGCAAGGACCCAGCCTCTCAACGAGCGCACAGGGGCGTGTAATTGGCTATCCGGTTCGACTTCAAGCCCTTTCAGGCGGTCGCTATCGACAATAACAGGATCGCTACCATCGAATTCTTTCCCATGACGCACACGGCGAAACAGCGGCACATTATTGATCGCCAAGTCCCAATCCGCCCGACCGGGATACTCTTGTTTCAGCCGTTCAAGTACATTGCGTTTGTAAGCCGCGAGGAGTTGATAGAATTCCTGACTGAGACAAAAACCATGAAATTCATGGCGAAAACCAGCATGCCCGTTTCTGGATTTGGCTTTAGGTATCTGAATTTTAGCGCCTTTTTCATCTCGCTGAATATCACCAAATACCATTTGCTGAAAATTGACGTTTCGCGCACCGTAGGTGAATATCAGTCGCATATAGGCAAACCGCACTAGTGGCAGGCGGTCAGCAACATACAATTCACAAACCCAGTGAAACAACGCCTCCTCTTCGTAAGGTGTAAAAGGCCCCTTAATCGGATCTAAACTGGCGACCGGACAACGCCCAGTCTTTTTCTTGCGAGGCATGTTGGCATAAGCGTCTATCAAGTCATCGCTTGGGCGAAGTGCCAGCTCGTCACAACCGTGCCAAAATGTGATGAAATTAGCCAGTATTCCAAATTCCGTTGGCCTAAAGCGCTCTCGAATCGCAAGCAAATCCGACTCGACTAGAGGACTCAGCCCCTCTTCACCACATCGTTTAAAAAGACTGGCAAGCTCAGCCATTGTGTTTTGCTTACGCTCTCGCAGGCGATACACCAATGCCGCAACCAACCAATTCTGCCAGGCCTCAGGTACCAACAACATTGTCGCTCGCACATTAATAGTAGGTTGAGTGTTATCTGGTCTCCAAGTATCTGCCGAAGGGATATAGGTGTGTCCAGATTTCGCAAGCTGAGGCAGGTTCAACCACGCATGGATTGCCTCCTCTTCAGGGGCCTGCAATGACGCCGCCGTGATGTCCGTGAATGTATTCATGCGTCCTCCTTGGTAACGCTTTGTGTACCAAAACCAGCTAGGCCGTCAAAGCGCCCGGAGAAGCGCTCCTGTCGCTGGGTAAAGAATTCACTCGCTTGCTCGTGCCAGAACTTGGCACCGTAAAGCTCTGGCATATCAGAAGTCGATTTCCAGCCAAACGCATAGGTAAGGATTTTCTGAACCTGTTGAGTGCGATCTTCCACCGAAAGCCCCTTCAATTCAGTCGTCATCTGTGACAGCAGCGTGTAAACCGAATCGTGTCGCAACACATGCGCCGTGAGGTCAGATAATTCAGGAAAGGTGTTGCTTAGAGTGTCAAACACATCGGCCGCACCATCCAAGCCAAACGCAGCGCCTTTATTCCTGCCATGAGCGACAAGCAGGAAAGGGTGCTTTCGCGCCTGCGTCAAAGATCGATACTCCCGTTGGTATGTCTGGATGAAAGACAGGAGTAGCGGAGAAGCTGGCAGTCTCCGCTCATGCGTCTTGAGAGAGGGGGCTGGCTTGCGCTGATCGAGGCCACTCGGCGGTCTCACCACATCGATCGTGCATCGGTCGTAATTGATATCGCCGAGTTTGATCAAAAGCATTTCAGAAATACGCAACCCGAGTTCAAGGCCAAGCAAGATCATGATGTAGTTTCGGTAGCGAACAGCCTCGCTCCGAAAGGGATTTTCGGGGTGATCTGGGGCTAGTTTGTCGTACAAAAGCGTACGCTGTTCTTCCGTGAGTCCCTTGAAATCTTCGATCTTAGTTCGCTTCCAGGCTGGTTTGACCGCCTTGATCTTTCGCTTCATCCGCCGCTTAAGCTCCGCAGCAGCCTCTTCTTTGCTGGAATCATCACCCAACTGATCATAAAGAAAAGCGATATAGTCTCGCGCCACTTCGCAACGCTTTAGAGCGGTTTCTTGACCTATCGCCGTATACGCATTGGGATGCAAAGCAATTCCAGCAAACTTCTTATCCAGCACCTCTTTTTTGCTCCAGTGCACAAGGGCAAAAAATCGACTCAGTTCACCATCTTCCAGATACTTAGGTTTCGGACGAAGGCTAAGGCGCTTCTCAAGACTATCTTTATCAAACTTCACTTCCTCGTATTTGAGGAACTCAAGAAACACGGTCAGATGATTGAGGATTGCTTTTTGAGTGTTCGGCGAGCGCTTGCGGTGCTCGCGTGAGATATAGAGATTCGGGTAATATACGGGCACACTATCCAGCAACAAGACGAATTGCGTCGCCGAGCTAATGATTGCTTCTTTGACTGAGTAGTCCATATTCTTCTGCTCTAATGTTTACGCAATCTACAATACCTGATTACTAAAACGCTGCCAAACGCTGCTTTACATTCTGCTCTTTCAAGAGAAATCAGCAAGGCACTGAAATCAAAAGAACTAAGGTGAGTCTAAGTGTCAAAAGATAACAAACATGGAAAAACCGGTAGTTACGTCTTCACCATGAACCGGGTGGGCAAGGTTGTTCCCCCCAAGCGTGAAATCCTTAAAGATATCTCCCTCTCATTCTTTCCCGGTGCCAAGATCGGTGTTCTCGGTCTCAACGGCTCTGGTAAATCGACACTGCTCAAAATCATGGCGGGTGTTGATCAGGAATACCTCGGTGAAGCTCGTCCTCAGCCCGATCTGAATATCGGCTATCTGCAGCAAGAGCCGGAGATGGACGATAACAAAACTGTTAAAGAAGTGGTCGAGGAAGCTCTTTCAGAAGCCCAGGACGCTTTGGCTCGACTGGATGAGGTCTATGCTGCTTACGCCGAGCCCGATGCGGATTTTGACGCTCTGGCTGCTGAGCAGGCCAAGCTGGAAAATATCATCCAGTCAGTGGATGCTCACAATATTGAACGTCAGATGGAAGTGGCTGCCGATGCCCTGCGTCTGCCACCTTGGGATGCCAAGGTTGAGCACCTATCGGGTGGTGAGCGTCGTCGTGTTGCGCTCTGTCGTTTGCTGCTATCCAAGCCCGATATGCTGCTGCTGGACGAACCGACCAACCACCTGGATGCGGAATCGGTTGGATGGTTAGAGCGGTTCCTGGTGGACTTTACCGGCACCGTGGTGGCGATTACCCACGACCGTTACTTCCTCGACAATGCAGCCGGCTGGATTCTGGAACTGGATCGTGGCCACGGTATCCCGTACGAAGGTAACTACAGCTCCTGGCTGGAACAGAAGGAAGCTCGTCTGCAGACCGAAGCCAAGCAAGAGGCTGCACACCAGAAGACCATCAAGGCCGAGCTGGAGTGGGTTCGTCAGGGTGCCAAAGGTCGTCAGTCCAAATCCAAGGCGCGTCTGAAACAGTTTGAAGAGATGAGTTCGCAGACCTTCCAGAAGCGTAACGAGACTCAGGAAATCTACATCCCACCCGGACCTCGTCTGGGTGACAAGGTGATCGAGCTGCACAACGTCGGCAAGAAGTTTGGCGACAAAGTGCTGGTGGACGATATGAGTTTCACCATTCCCCAAGGGGCTATCGTCGGTGTGATCGGTGGTAACGGTGCCGGTAAATCGACGCTGTTCAAAATGATCAGTGGCGTAGAGCAGCCAGATTCCGGTGAAGTCGTCGTCGGCGAGACGGTTAAGCTGGCCTATGTCGATCAAATGCGAGATCTTGATGGATCAAAAACCGTTTTTGATGAGATCTCTGACGGTCAGGACACCATCACTGTCGGTAATTACCAGGTCTCTTCTCGCGCCTACGCGGGTCGTTTTAACTTTAAAGGTGCCGATCAGCAGAAGTTTGTTAAGGATCTGTCCGGTGGTGAGCGAAACCGTTTGCACCTGGCCAAATTGCTGAAAGAGGGTGGTAACGTTCTGCTGTTGGACGAACCTACCAACGACCTTGATGTAGAGACGCTTCGTGCTCTGGAAGAAGCGCTGTTGGCCTTCCCAGGTTGTGCGGTAGTTATTTCGCACGACCGTTGGTTCCTGGATCGGATCTCCACCCATATCCTGGCGTATGAAGGGGATAGTAAGGCGGTGTTCTTCGAAGGCAACTACACCGAATATGAAGAGGACCTGAAGCAACGATTGGGTGATTCAGGCGCTCAGCCTACCCGGGTTCGTTACAAGAAGCTGGCGGACTAATCGCCGTATTGGCCGGAGGTCTGAACCTCCGGCACATCTACCCCCTAATTTTCTCTCTTTGCCGACTTAGCTATTGCTAGCTGATTCGTTGTCCTCATTGATATTGTATAGCTGGATGCAGTTGCGGCCTTTGCGCTTGGCTTCGTAGAGTGCCATATCCGCTTTGCGTAGCAGTTGGTCCGGATCCTTGCCGTGATCCGGAAAAAGTGCAATCCCAATACTCGCTCCCACTCGAACGCTAATGTCATCGAACTCCATGGGTTGGCTGAGTGCTTTGAGCAGCCGTTCCAGTGGTGGTCTGATCTCATCATAGTTGTGGGTGCCGATGGCGATGACCGCAAACTCATCGCCGCCCATACGGCCAACGGTATCGCTTTCCCTAAAAGTCTCTTGCAGTATTTCCGCCACTCTTACCAGAACTTTGTCGCCGATATCGTGACCGTAACGGTCGTTGATCGGTTTGAAGTGATCGAGATCGAAGGTAATGACCGAGATGAAAATTTCGCTGCGATCGGCAATTTTGATCGCTTCATTGAAGCGCATGTAGAAACTACGGCGATTCACCAAGCCGGTGAGATGATCGGTCATCGCCAATCGCATAATCTCTTGCTCGGCTTCCTTGCGGCGGGTGTTGTCGTGGCCTGAACTAAGGCTGCCGGTGATTTCATTCAGCTCGTTCTGTACCAGTGAATGGTTCCAGATGATATGGCGAATGCTGCCATCTTTGGTAACGACTTCGCCTTCCAGTTCCTGGGATTGTGGGAGCTGGCCGGATAATAATCGATCGAAAATATTCTGTTGTTGTTGCCGCTGTGATTCAGGAATTGCCAACTCAAACCAGGGCTTGCCAATGATAAAGGCTTCCGGGTAGCCGAGGAGCTCACAACCGCGGCGGTTGATCTCGACTACCTGGCCTTGGGTGTCCAGGGATAAGATCATCGCCTGAGAAATCTGCAGGAAACGTTCGGCGCGGTCCCGTTGCTCTAGTAGTTGTGATTGCCAGCGTCGGCGCTCGGTCAGATCCTGAAAAATACCTATTTGCCATTGGTCTGATCCATCAGCCTGCAGCCAGCGCATCTCTACCGGAAAGATCCGTCCCAGGCTGCTCTTGCAGAGTACTTCGCCTTGCCAGTGTAGCTGCCGTTTTAGATGCTTTTTATAGTCCTGCTGATATTTGTCTGCGTTGGGACCGATCCAGAACAGCTGGGCACTTTCGCCGTTAAGCTCTCCCGCCTGGCAGCCGAACATCTGCTCCAGGGTGGTGTTGGCGTCGATTATACGGTCATGGTTGTCGACAATGACTAAGCCCAGTTCGGCGAACTGGAACAGAGATTTAAGCAGATGCTGTAAAGATTCTGATGTTTGACTGCTGGCCGACACGGAAATATCCCTATAGGGGTCTTGCTTGGTTTATAGTCGTGATAGCGGGCGATATGGCCGAGACTTTAATATTCAGTCTAGACAGTGTTGCGATTCAGGAGAGATGGGTTGAGCAATAAAGGGTTGATGTTTGCGTTTATCGCGGCGGTGTTTATCGCTATTGGGCTCTATTCGAATGAGCGTAGCAATCAAATTCTACTGCGTCTGGAAGCCGAGGGTTTCACCATCGACCAGCGCTTCGACTCCCATCCTCTGTTGCTGGTTGATCGGCAGCGGCGGCAGATCGCGCTGGCCTATCCGGATCGCTTCGAATTGATCAATTATGATCAGTTGCTTTCGGTGGATGTGGATATCGATGTGAATGATAGGGATCAGGAGCCGCGAATTTTGGTACTGAATCTGCAGAATCATTCTCAATCAGAATTTCGACTGGATGCCAGTACCCCGGAACAGGTCGTGGGATGGAAGCGACAGCTTCAACAATGGGTCGCTGACAACTAGCCCCGTCCCATGATGCGCTGCTTTTGGCGGCCCCAGTCACGGCTTTTCTCATCGGCACGCTTGTCGTGCTGCTTCTTACCTTTTGCTAGGCCGATTTCGCATTTTACCCGGCTGCCTTTCCAGTACAGTGCCAGGGCAACGCAGGTGTAGCCTTTCTGTTCCCGTGCCGCAAACAGTTTCGCCAGTTCGCGCTTGTTGAGTAGCAGTTTGCGGGCGCGATCGGGTTCCGCCACCACGTGGGTGGAAGCGGTCTGAAGAGGGGTGATATGAACACCGATCAGCCAGGCTTCGCCGTCCTTTAACAGGACATAGGAGTCGGTGAGTTGTACCTTGCTGGCACGCAGGCTCTTGACCTCCCATCCGGTAAGGACCAGCCCTGCTTCATATTTTTCTTCGATGCTGTAGTCAAAGCGGGCTCGTTTGTTGAGAACGATGGTGCCGCTATTGCTGGGGGATTTTTTCTTTTTTGCCATGGGCGGCGATTATATAGGGCCTGTTGGGGGAAAGCGAGCACCGCTGTTGTACTGTTTTCGCTCCCTTGGGGGCGTCGGTGACGGCTGTCTGTGGACCTTGATTTGGGTCTAGTCTGAAGTAACCATTCCCTTGTGAATCAAGACCAATGCTATAAAATTCGGGCTTCGTAGCATCGATTAGGCAGTAGTTCATGCAAGACAATGATTCAGTACGCGGCTCATGGAGTAGCCGTTGGGTATTTATCCTGGCCGCCACAGGCTCTGCGGTGGGCTTGGGAAATATATGGAAATTTCCCTACATCGTTGGCGAAAACGGTGGTGGTGCCTTTGTGCTGGTCTATCTGGCTTGTATCGCCTGTGTTGGTGTGCCGATCCTGATGGCAGAGGTGTTGTTGGGGCGTCGCGGACGTCAAAGTCCCGTACATTCGGTGAGGGATGTGGCGTTGGAAGCGGGGCGTTCAAGTCGCTGGTCGATGATCGGTATTGGCGGTGCGGTGGCCGGTTTCTTAATCTTTGCCTTCTATAGTGTGGTGGCCGGCTGGGTGCTGGCCTATATGTTTCATGCCGCAAACGGCAGTTTTACCGGTGCTGGCAGTGATCATATCAGTGGTTTGTTCGAGCAGTTGTTAGCCGACCCTCAGGCCCTGACCATCTGGCATACCGCCTTTGTGGTGTTGGTGATGGCGGTGGTGATTCGCGGAGTGAACAAGGGGCTTGAGCAAGCGATTCGAATTTTAATGCCGTCCCTGTTTGTATTGCTGCTTCTGTTGCTGATGTATGCGCTGACCACCGGGTCATTTGGCAAGTCTCTGCATTTTCTGTTTGATAGTGATTTTTCCAAGTTAAGCTGGGATGGCGTTTTGACGGCGCTGGGCCATGCCTTCTTTACCCTGAGTTTGGGGATGGGGGCGATGATGGTGTACGGCTCCTACATGCCTAAGCAGTCTTCAATAGCTACTACCTTGATCACCGTTGCCGTGCTGGATACGGTGGTGGCGCTGGTAGCGGGTATGGCTATCTTTCCTATTGTGTTTGCCAATCAGTTGGATCCGGGTGCAGGACCGGGCTTGATGTTTGTGACCCTGCCGGTGGCGTTTGGCAATATGGCGGGTGGTCAGGTTTTTGGATTTCTATTCTTCCTGATGGTGGCAATTGCCGCCTGGAGTTCGGCGATTTCGTTGCTGGAGCCAGCGGTTACCTGGATGGTGGAGCAGTATGAGATCAGCCGCGCACGGGCCTGTATCTGGATCGGCTTGGTGGGTTGGACCCTGGGCTTGGGAGCGCTGGCATCGTTTAATGTTGGTAGTGACTGGCTGGTTCTGGGGATGAATTTCTTTGATCTGCTGGATTTTGTCACCGCCAATCTATTGTTGCCTGCGGGTGGATTCTTCATCGCGATTTTGGTGGGGTGGCGGATCACTCCGTCAATCAGCCGTGATGAGTTGCATCTGACCACGGTGAATGGCTACATGATCTGGCACTTTTTGCTGCGGTATATTTCCCCTGTGGCGGTTCTGGTGATTTTTATAGCCAACCTGTACAGTAAGTTTCAGGGCTGAACTGAGTAGTTTGGCCATTAAGGATTTTTAGTTTTCATGACGCGTGTAGACCGCAGTGCACTGGTACTCCACACCGCTGAGCAGATGTATGACTTGGTGAACGACGTACTCAGTTATCCCAATTTTCTGCCTTGGTGCTCAGGCTCCAGCATCATTCGTCAGAGTGCCGATGAGATGGTGGCTCGAGTCGATGTTGCTAAAGCGGGGCTAAAGTATAGCTTTACCACCTGCAACCGCTTGGAGTCCCCCAATAGGATTCAGTTGGAACTGGTGGATGGCCCCTTCTCCGATCTCAGTGGTAGTTGGACCTTCACCAGCCTGAGTGAAGAGGCTTGTAAGGTGTCGCTGAAGCTGGATTTTAATTTTTCTGGAAAGATCACCAATTTGGCGATGAGTAAGGTATTCAATCAGATTGCTGTCGCCATGGTTGATGCGTTCTGTAGCCAGGCTGACAAGAAGTACGGTTAAACAAAACGATGATTAATGTTGAAGTTGCTTACGCTCTACCCGATGAGCAGAAGATTGTGGCGTTGAAGGTAGAAGAGGGTTGTACTGCCTACGACGCCGTAATCCGTTCCAAGATTGTAGAAACCTTTCCCGAAATTGACCCGGATTCGATCCCCATGGGGATTTTTGGCAAGAGTATCCGCAATCCTAAAGAGGA
Organism: Motiliproteus sp.; assembly: GCA_026196225.1. GTDB lineage: Bacteria > Pseudomonadota > Gammaproteobacteria > Pseudomonadales > Balneatricaceae > Motiliproteus. The sequence goes on along the minus strand of JAPHRD010000058.1, from coordinate 8,936 downwards.
AGTGCTTAAAGAGGGGCAGCGGGTGGAGATCTATCGACCTCTGCTGATCGACCCCAAGCAAGCGCGAGCAAATCGCGCGGCTAAGCTGAAGGCCGAAAAGCAACAGGGCGACGATCAGAAGTAACGCTCAAAAGCGGCCGTTAGCGTTGAACATTAGCGGCGCTGGGGCGGAAGTCTCCGTTAAAGAAAGCCAGTTTGCCTTCCTTGAAAAACAAAGAGATACGTTCCTGGATGCGTACATCGTCGGTACCTTTTTTGAGTGTCATCAGATAATCCCAGCGGCTCTGCTGGAAAGTATCGACAACCAGTGGTGAACCCATCACAAAGCGGACCTGGCTTTTCGTCATGCCTGGGCGTAACTGGTCAACCATCTCCTGGGTCACCAGATTTCCTTGCTGTATATCGATCTTATGAACCCCCGGAAAATAGCTGCATCCGGCGATTAACACTAAAAGTACTGTGGTAATAAGAATTCTTAGCATTTTTAAATTACTTTCACTCTTTGAATTAATTGCGGATAATACAGGAATATCGAGCGTATTCTAAGGGTGCTGAATAGCTATCATGTCTGCAGAAAATCAAGAACTAAGAAAAGCGGGGCTCAAGGTCACACTGCCTAGGGTGAAAATTTACCAGATTCTGGAAAAAGCTGGTGAAGGAGACCATTGGAGCGCTGAAGATATTTATAAGATTCTGATGGAAAGCGGTGAAGATGTCGGCTTGGCGACAGTCTATCGAGTCTTGACTCAGTTTGAAGCAGCCGGTTTGGTGGTTCGTCACCACTTTGAAGGTGGTCACTCGGTATTCGAACTGGCGGACGATCAGAGACACGATCACATCGTCTGCGTGAAGAGTGGTTTGGTAAAAGAGTTTAGCGATCAGCGCCTAAATGATTTGCTGGACGAAATTGCCGAATCGATGGGTTTCACGCTATCCGACAGAACTATTTACCTTTACGGTGAACACAAAGACGCAAAAGATAAGTAGTTCCTGAGCTGCTTTAGTAAAAAAGACCAGCATCATGCTGGTCTTTTTTTATCTCTTTAAGCCTCGCCTTAAAGAGGGTTTATATCTGCTTTCAGGCCATTTCCAGCATTTCCCGGGCATGGTCTAAAGTGCGCTCGGTAATATCGATACCGCCGAGCATCCGCGCCACCTCTTTGACCCGTTGGTCGGTCTCCAGCGCCTGAATCTGGCTGACATTATGCTGATCTTGCTGGGCCTTACTGACCCGCAGGTGTTGGTGGCCACAACAGGCAACCTGTGGCTGGTGAGTTACACAGATGATCTGGCTGTGCTGTCCTAGCTCTCTGAGCAATCGTCCTACGACTTCGGCCACAGCGCCGCCGATGCCCACATCTACTTCATCGAATGCCAGCACCGGCGTTGCCGACGTCTGTGCTGTGACGACCTGAATTGCCAGGCTGATACGGGATAATTCGCCGCCCGAAGCAACTTTGGCTAAGGGTTTCGGTGGTTGGCCGGGGTTGGTGCTGATAAGGAACTCTATCGCTTCCATCCCTTGTGCTGCAGCGCTTTGGGGTGTCAGGTTGGCAACAAAGTTACTGGTAGACATGCCTAGTGCATGGAGCTGTTGGTTGATCTTCTGATTCAGGGTGTCTGCCGCGTTTACACGCTGTTGGCTAAGCTTCTCGGCGAGCTGCACATATTGCTGCTCGGCGGAATCGACTTGCTGCTGTAGCTGTTCTAACGCATCGTCGGATAGTGACTGTGTGGCTAGTTGGTCGGCCAGGGTTTGGTGCAGTTCGGGGAGCTGGTCCGGCTCAATTTGATGTTTTCTTGCGATTTCATACAGGCTGCTGAGTCGTTCCTCTACCCACTCGAGTCGTTGAGGGTCGATCTCAACCCGTGATAAATAGTGCTCCAGCTCCGCCGACGCTTCTTCAACTTGGATTAAGGCTGTATTGAGCATCTCCTGAACGCCCAGCCATTGCTCATTGTTGAGATCGAACTGGGAGAGCTGCTGCAGGCATTGATTGAGCAGTTGGCGGCAGTTGGTGGTTTCGTCTTCGGTGCTGATCTGCCGTACCAGTTCACCGCTTTGCAAGAGTTGGCCCGCACTGGCCAGTTGTTTTTGTTCCTGTTCCAGCTGAGTTGGCTCGCCGGCTTCCGGTGATAACTGATCCAGCTCCTCTACTTGATAGCTAAGCAGCTGTAGCTGTGCCCGTTGCTCGTCGGACTGTTCGCGGATCTGTCTTAGCTGGTTGGCCAGCTGTTGCCACTGCTGAAACTGCTGGCGAACGTCCTCGGTAAGATCCCGATGTCCACCATAGTTGTCGAGAAGAATCTGGTGCTGTTCTTTTTTAAGCAGAGATTGGTGTTCGTGCTGGCCGTGAATGTCGATCAGAAACTCACCCAGCTTGCGAAGATCCTGCAGCGGCGTGGGGTGGCCATTGATGTAAGCGCGAGAGCGACCGTTACGGTTGACCACCCGTCGTAACAGGCAATCATTATCGTTATCCAGATCCTGCTGTTGTAGCCACTGTTGAGCTAGGGGAAGATCGTTGATGTCGAAGCAGGCGGAGATATCGGCACGATCGCAGCCATGACGGATCATATCGGCATCGGCGCGGTCGCCCAGAGTCAGGCCGAGGGCGTCGAGCATAATCGATTTGCCGGCACCGGTCTCACCACTGATCACGGTCATGCCGCTGTCCAGCTCAAGATCGAGTTGTTCAATCAGGGTGAAGTTACGGATGCTTAGTTGTGTCAGCACGGGCGAATCCCCCTTCAAAATACATATGGGTATTTATACAGTAGTTTTCGGAATCTCGCCACTTATTGCCTGTAAACAATTAGCTGAAATGAGGCCTGTTAAAAAACTGGCGTTAAATCCACACATTTAGGGTTGAATCGTTTTTTAGCATCCCCATATAGGGCATACGCAACATTTACTGCTTGTCGGATCTGGAGGTTTATATGGCGGATAAAGAAGCGACACAGGAAGCTCAGCCGGAACAGCTGAAGGCATCTGAAAATGCTGAAACTGATGTGGCCGAAAATGAAGCGGCTACGGCTGAGACGGAAGTAGATTCTGTTCAGCAGCTACAGGATGAATTGGAAAAGGCACAAGAAGCTTTAACAGAGGCAGAAAGCCAAGTGCTGCGTGCACGGGCTGATGTGCAGAATATTCGCCGCCGTTCCGAGCAGGATGTGGAAAAAGCCCATAAGTTTGCATTGGAGCGTTTTACCAATGAGCTTTTGCCGGTAGTTGATAGTCTGGAGCGCGCCGTTGAGTCAGCCCAATCTGAGGACGAGGCCGTAGTTGCTATCCGTCAGGGGGTTGATATGACCCTGAGCATGATGATGGCAGCGCTGAAGAAGTTTAACGTTGAGCCGGTTGATCCACAGGGCGAGCCTTTCGACCCTCAGCATCACCAGGCCATGTCGATGGTCGAGAATGGCGACGTTGAACCCAATACTGTTCTGCATGTGATGCAGAAAGGTTATCTGCTCAATGGCCGCTTGGTGCGTCCGGCGATGGTGATGGTTTCTAAGGCGGGGCCTGCAGCGAGTCCAAAAATTGACGAGCAGGCTTGAAAGCTGAGAAATCAAACCAATATAGGTTAAAAGACATACGATTTTCACGGTGACGGCAAACATGGCCGACCGTAACAACGATCTGGAGTTTAGAAAATGGGTAAAGTGATTGGTATTGACCTGGGAACCACCAATTCCTGTGTGTCCATCCTTGACGGTGAAAAGACCAAGGTAATTGAAAATTCTGAAGGTGATCGTACAACGCCTTCTATCGTTGCCTACACCGAGGATAAAGAAATTCTGGTTGGTCAGTCTGCCAAGCGTCAGGCGGTGACCAATCCTAACAACACTCTATTCGCGATCAAGCGTCTGATTGGTCGCCGTTTTAAAGACGATGTGGTTCAGAAAGACATCAAAATGGTGCCTTACAAGATCATCGAAGCTGATAACGGCGATGCTTGGGTTAGTGCTGGCGGTGAAAAAATTGCACCACCTCAGGTTTCTGCTGAAATCCTCAAGAAGATGAAGAAGACTGCAGAAGATTACCTGGGTGAGTCTGTTACCGAAGCGGTTATTACAGTGCCTGCCTACTTCAATGATTCTCAGCGCCAGGCTACAAAAGATGCCGGTAAAATCGCAGGTCTGGAAGTTAAGCGTATTATCAACGAGCCTACCGCTGCTGCTCTGGCTTACGGTATGGACAAAAAGACCGGTGACCGCACCGTAGCTGTTTATGACCTGGGTGGTGGTACTTTCGATATCTCTATCATCGAGATCGCTGAAGTTGATGGCGAGCACCAGTTTGAAGTGCTGTCCACCAACGGTGACACTTTCTTGGGTGGTGAAGATTTCGACCTGCGTTTGATCGAGTATCTTGCCGCTGAGTTCAAGAAAGAATCTGGTATCGATCTTCACAACGACCCTCTGGCTCTGCAGCGTCTGAAGGAAGCCGCAGAAAAAGCTAAGGTAGAATTGTCTTCCAGTCAGCAGACTGATGTGAACCTGCCTTACATTACTGCCGATGCGTCTGGTCCTAAGCACCTTAATGTTAAAGTTACTCGTGCGAAGCTGGAGTCTTTAGTTGAGGAGCTGGTTCTTGCTTCCCTTAAGCCTTGTGAAATGGCTCTTAAAGATGCAGACCTGTCTGCCTCTGAGATCGAAGATGTGATTTTGGTGGGTGGTCAGACCCGTATGCCATTGGTGCAGGAAAAGGTTAAGGAATTCTTCGGAAAAGAAGCACGTAGGGATGTTAACCCGGACGAAGCTGTTGCCATGGGTGCTGCTATCCAGGGTGCGGTACTGTCTGGTGAAGTTAAAGACGTATTGTTGTTGGATGTAACTCCGCTGACTCTGGGTATCGAGACCATGGGGGGTGTTGCTACGTCGCTGATCGACAAGAACACCACCATCCCAACCAAGAAGTCGCAGACTTTCTCTACTGCTGATGACAACCAGACTGCTGTGACCATTCACGTGGTTCAAGGTGAGCGTAAGCAAGCTTCTCAGAACAAGTCTTTGGGTCGCTTCGATCTGGCTGATATCCCGCCAGCACCACGTGGCATGCCTCAAATCGAAGTAAGTTTTGACTTGGATGCCAACGGTATTCTGAATGTATCCGCTAAGGATAAGGCGACTGGTAAAGAGCAATCTATCGTAATCAAGGCATCTTCCGGCCTGTCCGATGAAGAGATCGAAAAGATGGTAGCTGACGCAGAAGCGAATTCTGCAGAGGACGCTAAGTTCGAAGAGATGATCCAGGTTCGCAACACTGCCGATGGCATGGTTCACTCCGCCAAGAAGACTCTTGAAGAAGCGGGTGATGCCGTATCTGCTGATGAGAAAACGGCTATCGAAGCGGCGATCTCTGAGCTTGAAGAGGCACTGAAAGGCGATGATAAGGATGCTATTGAAGCTAAGACTACAGCCCTGACTGAGGTGATTTCTCCGGTTGCTCAAAAGATGTATGAAGCTCAGGCTCAAGCGGAGCAAGCAGCCGGTGCTGCTGAAGCCGAGGCTGCTCAACCGGGTGATGATGCTGTCGACGCCGAGTTTGAAGAAGTTAAAGACGACAAGAAGTAATCGAGATTGATTGCTTCAATCCGTAGCACTGTTCCTGTAGGGGCAGTGCCGGGCGTTATCACCGGCAACGCGGGGTTATCCTGCGTTGCCGTTTTTGCATTATAGGCAGTCTGTGGTCCGGGGGCTCCCCGTCGCCTCATTGAGTGTTTGACTGAGACAAAGAGTCATGTCCAAGAGAGATTATTACGAAGTATTAGGCGTTTCCCGTGACGCATCTGATCGGGACGTCAAGAAAGCCTACCGTCGTATGGCGATGAAATATCATCCCGATCGCAACCCTGATGATGCGTCAGCGGAAGAGAACTTTAAAGAGGTGAACGAAGCCTACGAAATTCTTTCCGATTCCCAGAAAAAAGCCGCTTACGACCAGTACGGTCACGCTGGCGTTGACCCCAATCAGGGCGCAGGCGGGCATGGTGCTGGCGGTTTCGGTGATATCTTCGGCGATGTCTTTGGGGATATTTTTGGTGCGGGCGGCGGCGGTCGACGCAGCCATGTACAGCGCGGCGCAGATCTTCGTTACACCTTGGAGCTGCAGTTGGAAGAGGCGGTTCGAGGTGTCGAAAAGCAGATTCGAATTCCAACTCTGGTTAGCTGTAAAACCTGTAGTGGCAGTGGTGCTAAAGCGGGAACCAAGCCCACTCAGTGCAGCACCTGTGGCGGTATTGGCCAGGTGCGTATGCAGCAGGGCTTCTTCTCAGTACAGCAGACCTGTCCTGCCTGTCACGGCGAAGGTTCCATCGTAAAAGACCCCTGTGGCGACTGTCACGGCCGTGGTCGGGTTGAAGAGAGCAAGACTCTGTCGGTTAAGATTCCGGCTGGCGTTGATACCGGAGATCGCATTCGTCTGGCTGGCGAGGGTGAAGCGGGAATGCACGGCGGCCCCTCAGGTGATCTGTTTGTGCAGGTGTCCGTCAAGGAGCACCCGATTTTTGAACGGGATGGTCGCAATCTTTATTGTGAGGTACCGATCAGCTTTGTTGATGCTGCCCTGGGCGGTGAGTTGGAAGTTCCAACATTGGATGGCCGCGTTAAGCTGAAGGTGCCGGATGAGACTCAAAGCGGGAAGATGTTCCGCTTGCGTGGTAAAGGCGTAGCGCCTGTCCGTGGCGGTGGTGCTGGTGATCTGTTGTGCCGGATTTTGGTAGAGACCCCGGTTAATCTCAGTCGTAAGCAGAAAGATCTGTTGCGTGAATTCCAGTCTAGCCTGGATGAAAAATACGAGAAGCATTCACCCAAGAAAACCTCATTTTTTGATGGCGTGAAAAAATTCTTCGAAGATATGTAATCGGCCACGTTGGTTGCCGTAGATAACGAGATAGCTGTTATGACGCGTATTGCGATTACCGGTGCAGCCGGTCGAATGGGTAAGATTCTTATCGAAGCGGTTTTTGCAGCCGACAATGTAGAGCTGACTGCAGCCATCATTAATCCTAACAGCAGCCTGATCGGCGCCGATATTGGCGAGCTGGTGGGGGCGGGTAAGATTGGTGTGCCTGCGGTAGGGAATCTTTCGGATGTAACCGATCAGTTCGACGTGCTTATCGATTTTACTACTATCGAGCTGACACTGGAAAATCTCGAGTTCTGTCGTCAGCAGGGTAAAAAGATCGTCATTGGAACCACCGGATTTACTGCGGAGCAGAAGCAACTTATTGCCGATGCAGGGCAAAACACAGCGGTTGTTTTTGCGCCAAATATGAGTGTTGGCGTTAATCTTTGCTTTAGACTTTTAGCGCTGGCAGCCGAAGTATTAGGGGATGGCTACGACGTGGAGGTGATAGAGGCTCATCATCGCCACAAGGTGGATTCTCCTTCTGGTACTGCGCTTCGACTAGGTGAAGTTGTTGCTGAGGCGTTAGGCCGTGATCTGGACGAATGTGCCGTTTATGGTCGGGAAGGTCAGATCGGTCCCCGTACCGACAAAGAGATCGGCTTTGAAACGATTCGTGCTGGCGATGTGGTTGGTGAACACACAGTGCTTTTTGCAACTGAAGGTGAGCGAATCGAGATTACTCATAAAGCCAGTAGTCGTATGACCTTTGCTAAAGGTGCTGTTCGTGCAGCTGCTTGGTTGCAAAAACACGATACTGGCAGCTATGACATGCAGGACGTGTTGGAGCTGCGTTAAAGTTCGATTTTGACCGTAAAATGATCAAATTACGGTAATTCATTAAAAATTTATCAGTTTTTAATGGAATAGATGGAAAATCCCCAGGGCTCGTTGTATACAAAAAGTAGTCCTAATTCAAACGGATGGGGAACTCGTAGTAGCCGTTGTAAATTTAATGGACCTGAATCGCAGGGCCAACAGACTATGTTGTGACTCGGAAATGGCTGTACCGAGTTAGTATTTTCCAAAAGGAGATAAGAATGAAGAAACTACTGATTGCTTCCGCCGCCGCACTGTTAGCGGCTCCATTGGTTGCGATGGCTCATCCGGGTGGGGATGATGGCCACAATGTCTATTGGCATGATTCCAACGGAGTATACGTTAAAGACGGTAACGGCAATTGTATTAAGGCTAAAGACTGGCGTGCTGGTACCCAGATCGAAGGCTGTGATGAAATTATGATGGCCAAGCCGATGGATGCAGATGGCGACGGCGTTGTTGATGCCGACGACAAGTGCCCAAATACACCGGCCGGTGTTAGCGTTGATCGCATGGGTTGCGCCCTGGATAGCGATAAGGACGGAGTGCCTAACTACAAAGACAAGTGTCTGCGTACGCCTGCTGGCGCCAAGGTCGACATGGACGGCTGCCACAGTGAAAAAGTGCTGATGGAAGTTAACTTGAATGTTAATTTCGCATCTAACTCTGACGTGGTGACTTCTGCCTACATGGCTGACATCCAGCGCGTAGCTGACTTTATGGCTAAGGCCGGTGGTTCTCTGGCTTACATCGAAGGTCACACCGACAGCACTGGCAGTGCCGAATACAACAAGGATCTGTCCATGCGTCGTGCGCAAGCTGTTGCCGCGATTCTGGTGAACAAGTTTGGTGTTGCTGCCAACCGTGTTAAGCCAGAAGGTTACGGTGAGTCTCGTCCTGTTGCTGACAACAAGACCAGCGAAGGCCGTCGTGCCAACCGTCGTGTAGTTGCTGTAGTTAAGGGCTTGATCGAGAAGTAAGATTCTCCTCTCGGCACGGACCTTCGTTCGTGCCAGCCCTCTAAATAAACCCGTTGCGATCCAATTGCTGCGGGTTTTTTGCGTTTGGACTATAGTAAAATATCCCATCTCGAGGGCCGTCCTATCTAACCCGCATTTTTCATGAGCCGCTCTGATACCGATATTTTCAGTTGTGCGTTATGGATTTAGGGCCAGCAGCCTTACTGGATACCTAAAAAACCCAT
>JAPHRD010000036.1 GCA_026196225.1 Motiliproteus sp. | reverse complement strand
GCCTGAATCCTTGTGGTTAGAGTGATTGGTCGCACTCTCATTTTACCCACTTGGATCCAGGCTTCATTATTTATCCCAAACTATGGGACAGCAGTGCCTAATCAGGCCCTTTTTATTTGTCTGACCTTGGCTATAAGAGGTACCTGCTGAACGAAATGCCTGCTGAGCGATTCGCCTAATGGTAGGTTCGCCCCTGGTGCTTTAACCAGCCGTGGGCGTGGCGGCCTCGCGGATCTCGGTGGGTCCAGTGGATAACCCCGCCTTTTTTGGTCCATTCGTACTCACCGTAGAATTCGACTTGATCTCCCTCTTTTAGATTGTCGATTCGTTTGGCGAGATCAATATTATGGGCCACCAGCAAGGTCTGGCCACTGGCCAGTTTGAGGATAAAGCGTTGGTGGCGGCTACCTTTTAAATCGTCAGATAGAATTTTATAAACCGAACCACTGCCACCTACCTGCAGGTCGCTCTGGCGGGTATCGAAGGCGACCTGTAACAATCGATCTGTGTCTGAAGGTTTGGAACTGACTATCGGTTCCAGCAGCGGCCAGAATTGATTGGCAGCCATTCCACCGGCTATCAGCAAGATCGCCATTACAGTTTTCTTTATCATTCGGTTGCCTGTATCCTGTCGCAATAACTAGACGTTTCTTAAAACGCTAAGGGGCCTTGAAAACGCGCCCCAAATCCTTCCAACGGAATTTATTGAATCCCTTCTGGCCGTTTTATTACGGCATTGTGTGCCTGCGGACATTCTCTCTGAGAATCGAGCTGCTGCCTATACTTAAAATAAATTTGTACCCTCCCTCCTTGCAGCCTAGTTGTCTGTGCCAGGTGGGTGCAGTGGGGAAGATAGTTCGTGGTTAAGCCATCTAATCGCTTTAGCTTTCACAGCATCAAAGTCGAAATTACCCTTGGGTTCATCGTTATATTGCTGATCTCAGCCTTACTGGGAGGGATCGGTTGGCACAGTCTTTACCGTTTTTCCGAAGGTGTTAGCCAGAGCGAGACCATGAACCTCTGGGTCAGTACCTTGATCAAGCTAAGGCGCTATGAACGGGAATTCAAGATCTATCAGAATTCCGATCAAATGCTGTTGATGCAGTCTGAAATTTCCAGTTTACAGTCCAAAATCGATAGCGCCCGTAGCCAATTTTCCGATCCCGAAGATACTGTTTTTCTCGATAGTATCTTGCAGGTAACCGACAAATATCAGTCCAGCTTCGAGAACTATGTGCAACAGCAGCAGGATATGAACCGTATCCAGGCCACGTTGGAAGGGGCTGTGGTGGAGATGGAATCCAGTTTCTCCCGTTTGGCGAGGGAAAATGGTGATCGCTATCACCTTCTCAATCAGCAATTGGAAAACCGCTGGGAGCTATTTCTTAAAGATCTCGACGAAAGAGCATCTCTAGAATCCTTTCGCAGGATTGTTTCTGACTTGGACCTGCAATCCCTAGCAGCTATGAGTATTAGCAGTAGTGTGCGTGCTTCTAATATTGAATTGAGCGCCGATCTAACCCGTATTGCCCATTCATTGCTCTACGCCGTAGAAGAAGATCAAGAGCAAGAGGTGCAGGTCTACCAGAAATTACTGATTCAAAGTCGGCTAATACAGGTTCTGGTACAGGATCATCGCGTACTTAAAAGGAAAGAGCTGGATAAAGTTTATGACGCGATCACAGCGCTATTGAAACCACGGCAGCTTCAAATTGAAAGACAGATGCGGACCCATCGGCTGCAATATGACGTCTCCCTTGGCCAATTGACTCGATCCAAAGCGATAACAGAAGCGGCTAAGCAGCTGCAGTTGTGGTCGGGTGATCTGCAGCGTCAGGAAAAAGAGTTTCTGCTCCAGTCCCGGCAGGAAAATGCAGCAAGGGTCCGCAACCGCATCCGACAGATAAGACTATCGACCGAAGACACATTGTCAGTTTTGACTGACAAAGATAGTCGGCAGCTGCTGTCATCAGTTTTGACAATCCTGGCCAGCTATAGCGAGCACTTTGACCAATTTCAGTCTCTGATTGATGATCGCCGCCAAGCCGATCGGGATATGGTAGATGCGATTAGTGAACTGCAAGCGATCAGTCGTAACGCCGCAGAAGAACGACGTACGCGGTTAGACGGATGGTACCAGACTGCGCAGCGGCAGATGCTGATCGGTTCGATTGCGGTTTTTGCGGTTGCACTGCTGATATCATTTCTGATCGGACGCCGCCTTTCACACCCCATTACCTCGATCACCGATACCATATCCCAAGTTGCTGCCGGTCAACATGAGGTTAAAACACCGGGCCTGGGTCGCCGCGATGAGATCGGAAAAATGGCTGCGGCAGTAGAAGTGTTTAAGCAGACCTTGGTAAAAACGTTGAAGCTTCAGGAACAGCAGGCGGAAGAAAACCGCGCCCGTTGCCGGGCAGAGGCTGAAGTGCGAGCGCTGAATGCAGATCTTGAAGCCCGGGTGATTCGGCGTACCGAGCAATTGCAGACGATCAATGGAGAGCTGGAAAAGACGTTGGCCACCCTTACTGCGGCCCAAAAGCAGTTGGTTGAATCAGAAAAAATGGCTGCCCTCAGTGGTTTGGTGGCGGGGGTAGCCCATGAGCTCAATACGCCATTAGGTAATTGCATCACAGCGCTTTCGCTAATGACCGAACAGCTGATTGAAGTCCAGCAAGCTTTTAAGCAAGGGCAGCTTTCCAGGCAGCAGATGACTGATTTCTTTGCGATGGGTGAGGATGTTAGTCGTATTGCAAACGAAAACCTCGACCGTGCCGCCAGTTTGATCAGATCCTTTAAGACTTTGGCATTGGATGCAGAAGAGTCCGAGGCTAGTCAATATCCGCTGGCTAAGGTGATCGAGGATAGCTTTATCAGTCTCAATCACATCCTTGAGCCTGCTGGATATGAAGTTGAGTGTCAGTGTGACTCAGCATTGACCATATATGGTTATCCTAGTGATCTATTTCAAATCATTAGCAATCTCGTCACCAACTCGGTCACTCACGCATACTCAAGCGGCGAAAGCGGTAACCTGGATTTACAGGTTGAGCGTCGCAACAACCAGATCGAACTGAGATATCGGGACGATGGCTGCGGCATGAGCGAAGATCAACAGCAGAAAATCTTTGACCCCTTCTTTACCACGGATCGTGGACAGGGGGGGACGGGGTTGGGGATGCACTTGGTGTACAACTTGGTTACCCAGCGATTGAAAGGGCAGATCCAGTGCAGCAGTGTGTTGGGGGAGGGTACGGAGTTTATTATCCAAATTCCTTTTGATAGCGCTTAGCTTAGTTCGGCGACCAATGAGCTGCTGGTTTTGACGGAACTGTTTAGATAAATGCTTGCATCTTCAAATGGATAGACTAAAATTTGAGCATTCAAAAACCAATGGATTGGTTGTCCTGTTTTATTTCAGATCCATTGAGAATCATGTCTGCTGTATTAAAGAATTTTGTCGAAAAGCCCCAGTTAGCCAGCGTCTGTAGCGATCTTAGCTTGAAAGAGCTGGAGGCCGTTTACGCCAATCTTACCGAGCTCTTGGAAGAGCGACGCCAATCCAGCCAAGATAATGAACTCCGACGTAAAGGAGATCGGGTGCTGGACGATATGCGTGGTTTGATGGCCAAGGCTGGAATATCCATGACCGACCTTCAAAAAGCACTGGGCTGATCGCTTTTAGCTATCGCGCTTAATCTCTACCGTGCAATTTGTTTGAACCCCTGTCTTGGTGGTTGTGACCTACTTGCTGAAACACCTTATTTCTATCGGTGATGTTTAGCAGGAGTCGGTTATGATCAGCACCCGTTTATATGAATTAGTTCATACCTGTCGCAGCAAGGGGCAGATGAATGCTGTCCTACCCGTGAGCCTGTCGGACTTCGATCAATTGCTGCGGGAGATGAAAGAGATGAACTGTCTGCGTGCGCTGAAGGCATTGAATCAACCGCTGCCTACTTTTGCCGGCCTGATTATCTCTATCGAAGCGGACTGTGGCTGATCGCTGTTTACCTTAAAGCGCTATACCAGAAACACTCTACATTAGATTTTTTCCATCGAAGATATCCCAGGGCAGTGAAATGCTGTCCAGCCCCTCAATACAACCTAGGTTGACGCGATACTGCCCAGGCATCCGCATGGTTTCATGAAAGGTGTAGATTCCGCAGTGACGGCAGAAGAAGTGTTTGGCTTTTTGGGTTCCAAATTGATAGAGCGATAGTGCCTCGTTATCAGCATCAAAATTGAGCTGTTCTTCAGGTATGACGAAAGCGCTCATCAGCGCACCTTTTCGGGTGCAGATGGAGCAGGTGCATCGTAGGCCTTTCTCGATCCCTTCGCCTTGAAATGAAAAGGTCACCGCGCCGCAGTGACAGCTACCCTTAAAATCAGCCATGGTTTCGTCCTCATCGTTAAGCTATACAGCATAGAAAGCTAATAACTCAGTGTAGTTTCTGGCATCAATTTTCTCCTCTATCTAGACGATTTTAGAATGCCAAAAAACTGATATTGTCGCGTGGCTGGGCTAAGCTTGTCATTCCTAAGCAAAAAACCAAGGACGCTGGACGAATGGGACTGACAATGAATATCGGCGCCACCGCTGAACAACAGATAATTGCCTTGAATTTATCGATGGCCAACCGTCACGGGTTGATAGCGGGTGCCACAGGAACCGGTAAAACGGTCACCCTGCAAACTTTGGCTGAAGGATTTTCCAGTGCCGGTGTACCGGTCTTTATGGCCGACGTGAAAGGTGACCTCTCAGGGTTGGCAATTGCTGGATCCCCCCATCCAAAAATCACTGAGCGGATTGAACAGATCGCTGTAGAAGGCTATCACCACCGTGCTAATCCAACCGTTTTTTGGGACCTATACGGAAAGCAGGGCCATCCTGTTCGAGCCACCATCTCAGATATGGGGCCGTTGTTGTTGGCTAATCTGATGGATCTGAATGAAACCCAGACTGGCGTCCTCTATGCCTGTTTTCGCATCGCTGATGATCAGGGATTGTTGATGCTGGATCTCAAAGATCTTCGCTCGATGCTTAGCTGGGCGGGCGAAAACTCGAAAGCGTTGAGCAAGGAATACGGAAACATCTCTACCGCTAGTGTTGGTGCTATCCAACGCCGCTTACTAGTTTTGGAGCAGGAGGGAGCTGAGCTGTTTTTCGGCGAACCGGCGCTGGAGCTAAAAGATTTAATGCAGGTGGACTTCAGCGGTAATGGCGTGATCAGCGTGTTGGATGCAACAGCACTGATGCCCAAACCGCAGCTTTACTCTACTTTTCTGCTCTGGTTGTTGTCTGAATTGTTCGAGCAGCTTCCCGAACAAGGTGATTCAGATAAGCCGAAGCTTGTGTTCTTTTTCGACGAAGCGCATCTGCTGTTTGATAGCGCACCAAAAGTCCTGATCGATAAGATTGAACAGGTGGTTCGTCTAATTCGCTCAAAAGGGGTGGGTATTTACTTTATCAGCCAGAGCCCTTCTGATATTCCAGACGACATCCTTGGCCAACTGGGTAACCGAGTCCAACACGCGCTACGGGCATTCACACCCAAGGATCAAAAGGCAGTTCGGGTTGCAGCTCAAACCTTCAGAGCCAAACCTGGATTGGATACCGAGAAAACCATTACCGAATTGGGTGTTGGTGAGGCGTTGGTATCGGTACTGGATGGCGATGGCATCCCAACACCGGTAGAGCGAACCCTGATCTGTCCACCAGCATCCCGTCTGGGACCTCTTACTGAACAGGAGCGTAGTGAACGTTTGCAGAGATCACCCTTGGCCAGCAAGTATGATCAGGCGATCGATCGCGAATCGGCCTACGAAGTATTGAACAAACGTATAGAGGAGGCGGCAAAACAGGCTGAAGCGGCTGAGCTCGAAGCCGAGCGGCAAGCGGCAGAACGAAAAGCGGCGCCCAAACCAAAATCAAAGCGAGGCCGGCAATCCGACAGCATGCTCGAGGCAGCAGCCAAAAGCACATTGCGGGCAGTGGGCAGCCAGTTGGGACGACAGTTGGTGCGGGGAATCCTCGGCTCTCTGTTTGGTGGACGACGATAATTGTGCTGGCACTAATGTAAGGGGCCTTCGGGCCCTTTTTTAAGGTTCTTCGCGGGTTAGGGTGAAATAAGAAAGAGACGGTGGTGCGT
>JAPHRD010000006.1 GCA_026196225.1 Motiliproteus sp. | reverse complement strand
TGATCAAAAAACGAGCAAATGATGGCGATCATGCGGCCGAATGGCTTTGATGAGCGATATTGTTCAATAAACAGGACTTAATCACAGGATCCCTAGTCCACCAAGATCTTTTAGATGAGATTCAAGCTGCCAAGATTGCGCAGAAAAACCGATCGAAGAAACCACCTAAAATTGATGATACAATTTCTAGCTTGAGAAATGAAATCAAGGGGCTTCAGCTGGAGAGGCAAGGACTTCTGGATGATCTTGCTACCCAAGAAGATCGGTATCGTACACAAGGGAGCAACATCAGCTTCAACAGGCGCGAAGTTAGAGCATTAGAAATGCAGGCGTATCTTCTCAGTACTGTGATAGATCAGCTCGTTCATGGTGGCTTGGCTGACATTCGAAAGAAAGTTATTCAGCATGAATTGAAGTACTCCGACTCCCCAGATATAGAGGCCGTGCGATCTAGCGCGTCAGATTATGTCAGAACGATTAGACAACTAATGAAGATCTGATTGAACAGTTCATTGCCTGCTTGTAAACTTCACCCATCCCTATAGTTTCAAGAAGCCCTTGATGCTTTAATCTATTGAATATTAAGAGGAATAAAACCTATGGCTTCAAGAGGCGTGAACAAAGTAATTCTGATTGGCAACCTCGGACAAGATCCCGAAGTTCGCTATATGCCGAATGGTAATGCAGTTGCTAACGTCACCATCGCCACCAGTGATAGCTGGAAAGATCGCGAGACCGGTCAACAGCAAGAGCGTACTGAGTGGCACCGGGTAGTATTCTTCGGCAAGCTGGCCGAAATTGCGGGTCAGTATCTGCGCAAAGGCTCAAAAGTCTACGTTGAAGGAGGCTTGCGCACTCGTAAGTGGCAGGACCAGAGCGGTCAAGATCGTTACACCACTGAGATTGTTGTGGATATGAATGGCCAGATGCAGATGCTGGACAGCCGTGGCGAAGGTGGTGGTAATTTCCAGCAGCCTAGTCAAGGTTATTCGCAGCCGGCTCCCGCTCAACAAGTGCCCCAGCAGCGTCCTCAACAATCCGCGCCGCAACAACAAAAGGCTCCTCAGCAGTCAGCCCCTCAGCAAGGGGCTCCGCAGCAGCCGGCCGCTGGATTTGATGACTTCGACGACGACATTCCGTTCTAGTGAACTGATGATGGATTCTGTAACGTTTTAAAGTTACAAGATCATACAGAGCCCTGCTTTTACAGGGCTTTTATGGTTTTGGCCCCTGAAAAGCAGTGTAATAATTGCTTTGACTTATGTCCGTGATATGACTAGTCTTCAAAATGTAACGATTTTGAGGGCTTGTTTATGTGGACGGTCAAGCTTCGGAGGTTCGAGAATGGAGAGCGAATTTACCTTCCGTTCGAGAATGACCTTCCCGTTTTTTACCCCACCTACTTCGTCACGCGCACTCTGCGCACTAACCCGCCAGATACCCAAAGAAACCAATTGAGGGAGTTGCGCCTACTTCCGTTGTGGGAGGCGGATGTTGGCATCTCAATAAAGGATCGCATTGAGCAGGACAAACCGTTAGATGAGCTAGAGATGCGGTCGTTGGTGGACTTCTGTGGCTATTCACTAAGTACGCTCAAAAAAATGAGAGCAGGGGCCAAGCTTCTTCCTAAGGCATATGAACCTGTCAGTGTTGAAGTTAAGCGCAATCGCCTCAAGGTGATTAAGGCCTATATCGAGTTCTTATATCGCCTCTTGTCCAAGAACCCTGATAAGGATGACCTTGCTAAGCGCTTTGGTGAGCGCTTTAACTCTGTGATCCCGAAAACAAAGAAGCACCTCAATGTTAAAGAAGAAAAGTCGTTAAATGATGAGCAGCTAGATGTATTGCTAGAAAAGCTGATGCCTGATCATCCCGAGAACCCGTTTGGCAATAATGAAGCCCTGAAGTATCGGAACCTACTCATGCTTCATGTGTTGTATGAAACAGGGATGCGAGGTGGTGAGTTGCTAGGGCTTTATGTTGGAGATATCGATTTCCAAACGGGCGTTGTCAGGGTTAGAAGGCGCCATCACGACCCCCGTGACCCTCGCAGATATCAGCCACACCAAAAAACGCGTGAACGAGACATCCCGATCCCCGAAGGGATGCTGGATATGCTGCTCTATTACGTCATGGAACTGAGGAACCGTTCTAAGAAATCTCGCACACATCCTGTTCTCTTTGTGGGGCATCACAACGAGCATGAGGGAAATGCGCTGACCAAATCAGGTTTGCAGTATGTGTTCCTGTGTATACGGAAGGCGTTTCCTGTCATGCGTGGCACCTATCCGCACTTGATGCGGCATCACTTCAATTACCGCTTTTCTGTGATGCTTCAGAATCAGCCAGGGTGGAAGGATATGACGCCAGAAGAGCGTATGAAGCTCGATGAAACAACCCGCTCTGACATTATGGGATGGAACCCAGAAGGCAAGATGCAGCAGCTCTACAACAGGCGCTACAACCTCGAAATTACTAACAAGGCACTGAAAGAGCGCAATGATAACTTGAAGGGGAAAGTCCCCCCTAGGGAAGACACATGATTGGGAATGCTGCTCTAAAAATCAGCCCCGAAGACCTCGAAGCTCTTTTGTCACAGCAGCATATCAGTCGAGCTCAGAGGGAGTTCACTCCGACTGATGACAAGTGGGCCCTGAACTATGAAGAGTCATCTCCTTCGTTGAGTAAGGTCGAAACTGCCTTCGAGGTGGATGCTAGGCCTTACTTCAGGTTGGCTCTGGCAAGGTTTGCTGCGATCAACTCGGCTGATTCAGTCTTCAATGTTGCCAAGTATCTTTCAATGCTTATTAACGATACGCATAACTTAAACAACATCTTAGATCCAATTCAATTTGTCTCCCTTAAGGCGCAGCGCGGTGAGGAGCGAGAGTATCAACTCTCGACAATCAGAGGGTTCTTACGCTACTGGCACGCATCACAGCTTTGGGGTGTTAGCGACGAATTCATTTCAGTCACCGACAAACTGACATTCAAGGGCAATGAAAAGGGGCGTGCGGTTAAGATAGGGTGCCCAATTGAGGGGCCGTATACGCCCATTGAGATGCAGGCGTTCATTACAGGCATCAACAATGCGTTTGCGCAGAGGACGCTATCGATCACGCCTTACCTGATTGCGCTAATCTTCGCGCAGCGTGGTATTAGGCGAGTTCAAATGGTTGAGTTGGTGTTTGGTGATTTTACTCAAGCCAACGGTAAATACTGGATGAACACCCCACGGGGTAAGCAGCGTGGTGTGGAGTACCGTGGTGCATTTACAGAATTTGAGATATCAGAAGACCTCTATCATGCGGTAGAGCTTCAAAAAGCTCATGTCCTGAGTGAATTATCAGCAGTCCAGCCCAACATCAAAGAGGTCGCTGACTGCCTACCTGTCTTTCCTGATTTTAATGTGCTTTCACGGCAAACAACATCATCCGATAAAGACATCACCGCTGAGCATCATGTCACTCGTGAATCGATTGGTGCCACGCTAAAGAAAATTGAACGCATCATTGATGTTAAATCAGAGCGCACTGGAGTTACGTTGAGGCTCGGTTCTACACGCTTTCGCCGCACAGTCGGAACCGACATGGCGCGTGAAGGTTACGGTATTGGGCCAATTGCCACAGCGCTAGACCACACTGATCACCAAAATGCGGGTGTGTATATAGAGACCTCTGCGGAAATCGCTACTCGACTTGATCAGCGACTAGGAAAGATGCTGGCACCAATGGCTCAAGCGTTTGCAGGAGTAATTGTTACCGATGAGCGATCCGCTATTCGCGGCAATGATCCCTTAAGCCGTGTTCGCACTGAAGACGGTGAGGAAAACATTGGCACTTGTGGTGAATATAGCTTTTGTGGCTCCAATGGCCCAGTGGCTTGTTATACCTGCCTTAAGTTCCAACCATGGCTCTATGGCCCCCATGAGGATGTGCTCATCCAGTTGTACCAAGAGCGAGAAGAAACGCTCGCAGTGACGGGCGATGAGACTATTGCAGGTGTGTTAGATCTTCAGATTCTCGCTGTGGAAGATGTCATTAATCGGTGCGCTGAAATGAAGCGTGGAATGGAGGCCGCGAACAATGGCTGACATCGTTTTATTTAAACCACGCGAAGCCCTATCGGCTGAGCAGCAGGTTCGTGAGTTTATCAAAGAGTCACGGCGTATTACGGCGTTCGATCATCCAGCAGACCCCTTGGATTGGGATGCTTTGAATTGGGGCAGATGGCTCAAAATAAGCTTCACCAAACTCGGAGTCAATACGGCTAGATTGCGTAGCAAAGGCGGGCTTCGGCCAGATGAAATCATGGACAACGATTTCATCGATTTTGCGAAGGCCTACACCATATACTGCCAGGCATTGAATACCACGAAAGATATCAAAGAGACGCCAGCCCTTCGTGCTCTTGAGGCGGCGCTTTTGGATTTGAGGGGGCGTGCTGATATCACGCTGGCAGATGAAGCGGTGTTTGATCAAGCTGCCGAAGTTATCAGGCTCCATTTCTCTAAGGCGCGTGCTTACCACATTGGTGGAGCCCTTCAAAAGGTGGCTGCGTTTGTCAGCAGCATGAAGCTCATTCCGAAGGCGCTGGTTTGGAAAAGCCCCATTAAGCGAAATAAAGATGCCAGGGGGCATCGGGATCGTGCTGAAGATGCCCTGAAGAGGCTCCCATCACAGGCCAGCCTTAACGCACTGGCTGAGATTTTTTCGAATCGCCCTACTGCTGCTCGCGATGTTTTTACGACATCGGCAGTGGGAATGTTGATGTGTGCGCCATCCCGAATTGGTGAGTTAGTTGAAGCGGTTGTTGACTGCCATTTCACCAAAAAAACCAAAGACGGCAAGGAAGAGCTGTTTGCTCGCTGGTACGGCGAGAAGGGGTTTGGCCATCATCATAAGCCAATACCTGAAACTGTAGCTTTTATATTTCCAGAGGCCGTTGCCCGTGTCGCAGAGATCACAGAAGAAGGGCGAACGTTGGCTCGCTTTCTGGAGGATCATCCTGATGAGTTTCCGCCTCACCCTGATTGTCCCAAGGTGGGTAAAGATCGCATATTGTCTCCAGAACAGTGCCTAGAAGCGCTTCAAATTGTGTACCCAGAAGGGAAAGCAAGATCGAGATTGCGCAAGCATATCGATGACAAGATTAAGGCTCTGACAAAAGACGACCTATGGAAGCGCTACCCAAAGACCTGGGCGCTTCTGCATGAAGCGTTGGATGGAATGCCCAAGCTTAAAGGAGGGGGACCAAATGCTAGGGCCAATGACACCTATACGCTGACCCTTACCAAGCTCAATACAATGCTGCGCGAATGGATGCTCCCGCCGCATTTCCCTTATGTGAGTGATAAGAAAATAACGAAGTTTAGTGACGCTCTATTTTGCTTTTTGAACCACCAAGTATCAGAAGATACCAGCGAGTTCACCGTCCAGCGTTATAACTTGTTCCACATCGACAACAATACGGTTACCAGGGATATTGGGAAGGCGGCCAATAAAGATCTCAATTTGTTCGCCCGTTGGGGCTATAACGGTGATGAATACCTTGTGACCTCCCATCAGTTTCGTCACTGGTTGAATACGCTGGCGCAGAAAGGACACGCTGGTCAGGTGGAAATAGCACGCTGGTCAGGGCGAGCCGATATCAGCCATAACCGTGTTTACAATCATCGAAGCCCTGATGATGAAGTTAAGGATATGAGGAAAGTTGGTTTGGGGTCTCAACAAACCAACCTGGCGGAACGGTCCAGAAAAAAGCAGCCGATCTTGGTTACTGATATCGGTGGCAGGGATGATCGTATCGCCCATCACACGCTTTATGGCCTCTGTGAACATGATTTCTCGATGGAGCCCTGTCAGAAGTACCGAGGCTGCATTACGTGTAAGAAGCATAAGTGCATTAAGGGCGATGAAGAAAAGCTTAGGCGTGTTCGGTTTGAGCGAGACAAGATAAAAGTTGAGTTGGATAAGGCCTTGGCCGCTGCTGAGAAAAGCTTTGATGGCGCGGATCGTTGGCTGGAAAAAAAGATGAAACTCTTCGAGGCCGCTAACCAGCTGATCGCATTGCTTGAAGACCCAGAGATTCCAGAAGGGTCTGTGATTCAAGCTGTGGATGATGGGTTTACACCGCTAAAGCAGGCGCTAGTGATGCGAGATGAAAGCCAAGCAATAGACAAGCCTGCTTTGGCTGCGCCTCAGGATAAGAAGGCACAGGATATGAAGCGGTTGATGGGTATGTTGGGGAGGTAGCCAATGGCACAGCATTTAACTAAAGATGATGCCAAGCGGATCGTGGATTTGCTCAACAAATGGCAATACAAGCTGACGTGGGATGAGTTGGTAGCCGCCTGTGTCGAAAAGCTTGGAATCCCTGTCACGCGACAAAAGCTGGATCGCAATAAAGACATTAAAGATACGTTTAATCTGACTAAGGAGCGCCTGAAGGTAAAGGGTGAGCACTATGCAAGGCCGAACAGCCTTAACGTGGCACACCAGCGGATAGAGGCACTAGCAAGTGAGCGTGATGCACTTCGTGGAGCGAATGACTTCTTGATAGAAAAGTTCGCCCGCTGGCAGTTCAACGCGCTTAACCGAGGCCTGACGGAGGAAGAGCTTGAATGGCCCTTGCCCCAGGAAGATCTCGGAAATGTACGAAACATCAAGGGCGCCAAGTAACTATGTGGCTTAAGGGGCGGAGATGAGCAGACAGAAAGGACAGTTGTATTACGAGAAGTTTATGAGTTGGGCGTCAACGATGTCCGATGAGGACTTCGTCCGCATCATTTACCCTCATACAGGGAAGCTCAACAAAGCCGACATCAAAAAGCTATCGGGCGTGTCAGCGGAAGCGCTGAAAAATAACAAAAAGGTGAAGGATGCTCTTAAGGATCTTGAAGGTGATTTAAGAGAACGCGGTGTTTTGCCGCCCTTGTCAGAAAGCGGCAAGGCCAACCAAAGCAAACCCAAGGAGTACAAGCCTGGCGCTGACCGAGAGCGCATGAATGACATACACAAGTCGCATCTAGAACGAGATAACCATGACCTCCGTGTCCAGGTTGAGGAGCTGGAGAAGCAAGTCGAAACTCTGAAGTCGCAACTAGCTGCGAATGGAGAGTTAGTCGAAGCAATTGGTGAGCTTGAGGTGTTTACACTATGTCCTTCGAAACACTAACGGCTGCATGCGATTCAGTGCGTGTCACAAGCTACATGACACGCGACAGAAGCACTTTGATCAAAGGGGTCCCTGTTCTTAGTGACCAGCAGCTAAAGTCGGCACGCTACTCTATTCAAATCTGGGCGAAAACTGAGTCGCTGCCTGTCCAGCCCGCACCAGGACAAGTTTGGGGCGTTGCTGGTGATATGGCTGTCCGTACCGTTGAGGTCGGTGATCGCTTACAGGATATTCATCACTATAACGAACCGAAGGCACTGAACTTTACCCTGCCCAATGACGGAGAGTCATTCATTCAGTTCATAGCCAGAGACCCAGCTTTTAAGGGGATTGGTGACTCCAAGGCGCGTGAGCTATGGAGTGAGTTCAAAGGTGATATCCACGAAGTGCTGCAAGACCCCACAGGCAAGCACCTTCCCGAGCTTCGGAAAGTCTTAACCGACAAGTCGATCAAGTCTTTGTATGCAGGCTATGCCAAGTACGAAAATCTGAAGCACACCCTATGGATGTCCAAATCAGGTGTCCCAGGCTCAATACAACGCCGTGTATTGAAGTTTCATAAGCAGGGCACAGTCGAGGCCATCAAAAACGACCCGTACGAGCTAGTGCACTTTGGCCTGCCCCTGGCAGGTGTTGATCAGCTCCTAAAGCTGCCTGAAACGCCCTGGATACGGTGTACAGAGCAGCGTATTGCTGCTGCTGCAAAGCAAGGCTTGCAGCTCTGCCTTAAGAACGGAAGTACCTACGCTACCTCTCAGCAGGTATCCAACAAAGTTTTTAATTTACTTAGGAACTTTGAGCAGACTGCACAAGCCGTTGAGCTACTGAAAACCTCGCCTGGCTTGGCTGTCTACCATCAAGCAGAAGATCGGCTGCATCCTGTTAGTACAGCGGTCCAGGAGCTGGCCGTAGCGAAGCGTTTCAAGTATTTGGCATCGCAGGTTAGAGAGTTTACTAAATCCGATCAGAATGCTTTAGACGGGGTTCTAGAGCAGCTTCCGCATGACCTGACAGAGAAGCAGCTTGCAGGCGTGAAAGCGTGTTTAGTGAATCAGATTGCCTGTTTGACGGGTGGCGCAGGCACGGGCAAAACGTTTACTTGTAACGCATTCCTTCAAACGGCAATTCAGCAGGGGTACGAGGTTCATGCAGTGGCATTGAGTGGGCGTGCTGCAATGCGCCTGCACGAATCCATTGGACTAGTCACAAGAACCATTGCTCGCTTTCTCAGGGATGAACCCGTGGTTTGTAGCAAAGGGCAAAAAAAGCTGTTGTTGATCGATGAAGCATCGATGGTGGACTTGCCGACCATGTTCACCGTCATCAATCACATAAGCCCTGAAGTGAAGATCATCTTCACTGGCGATCCCAACCAGCTCCCGCCGATAGGTGTGGGAAAGATCCTGCACGACTTAATTTCATCAGGCCTCGTGGCGAACACGACACTGGACATTGTGAAGCGCCAGAAAGGTGATACAGGTATTCCGCAGTACTCCGACTCGATTAAAAACGGCGTAGTTCCAGAGCAACTATCAACGGGTAATATTTATTTCTACGAGTGCAGCAAAGACCAAGTCGAAAGCACCGCGTTGAGCCTATATGGATTTGACCCATCCAGCACGCGGATTGTGGCGTCTACTCGTAAGACAACTACCAGTCTCAATGAGGCTATACAAGAACGCTTTAATGGCGAGTCGGAGCTGTTGAACTTCAACCTGAATGCAGAAGATTTCTACACTCGCTTTAGGCTGAATGATCAGGTCTTGTTTACCAGGAATCATAACCAGGTGGGTTTGCAGAACGGCACGCTAGGCAAGCTTGTTGATGTCAGGCAAACGGAAGATCGTCTTGGCCTTGTGCGCATAGACACAGGAGAACTCATAGAGCTGACACAAGGGCTGCTTGATTCTATTGATCTTGGTTACTGCATTACTCTGCACAAAGGTCAGGGATCTCAGTTCCCGAAGGTAATCGTGATACTTGAAGAAAACCGCATCACAGACAGGTCTTGGCTCTATACCGCTGTCACTAGGGCAGAAAGCGAAGTGCACATTATTGGAGCAGAAAATGTTTTCAGGAAGGTGACTGAAGCTGAGCCGAAGGCGTTCAAGCGAAAGACGTTATTAGGCCACCTGATGGCGTATCTGGACTAAGCACGAAGCTCCGCCATCAAAAAGTGCATAATCTTATTTGTTTGATACAGCAGTATTATCAATGTTGATCAGTGGTGACTCTGGGAGTGATTGCTAAAGGCTTCTGCTCCTGACCCCTTTGCTGACCGTTAGCAGCTTCTAATGAGATGGGGTTATAACGGACAAATAGGCGGCCAAATGTTCTTGACCACTACTGTATACTCATTACCTTGCAAAAAACGCTGGACAGCTGACTTATGCCCCAAAGGGGCAACCAGATAAAAGGGATAAAGGAATGGGCGAGGCCAAAAGGAGAGGCTCCAGGATGGATAGGATCAGACAAGCCCTGAATCGCACCCGTTCGAAAGTATCATCCCAGCCCTCTGAGATGATAGAGAAGGCAATTATTCTGCGCCAGAACCTAATAGGACGCGTCTTGGCCTGTAGAGACAAGGCGGTCTCCCTTAAAGACGGGATTGTGGATTCTACTGTTAGGTTACTTGATGGAGTAAAGCGAAAGTGGCACCAGTTTGTAAGCAAGCTTGATCACTACGGTGTCAAATTGACCTATGTGCTCAAGCTGCACAAGCTTTCAGCAATATTGATAACCCTCTTGCTAGCATGTGTCGGCAGCATGTTTTTGGCCTCTAGCCTCGATACCTATTTTTCAACCCCCGAGTCTTTTAAGGCTTTAGGAGCAGTGCTGCTAACTCTTGGTGGAGCATTAGTTGGAGTCACTGCGATAGCTTTTTCATTAGTTATGTTCGCCTTGCAGGTAAATGTTGAGCGGCTTCCTTATGTGCGTATTCCGGTGAAGATGAACACCGATTCCGGACGAACGTGAACACCTGATTTCTCAACGCATCACGACTCCTGCTTTTTACATCGGGTGTTCAT
>JAPHRD010000071.1 GCA_026196225.1 Motiliproteus sp. | reverse complement strand
GACTGCTTCAAGCCTGTGCTTTCCACGAAAAGCGGAAATCAGGCCCGGAGAAGGCAGCTCCAGACCTGTAATCCACGTTCATGAAAAATCCGGGCTAATGGAATGGGTAAAGGTAAGATAATCAGGCCGAGAGCGATCAGGAGAAGCGCAAGAATAGTTGTGGCTGTCTTCACAGTTTGGAATTGCCATTGTTATACAAATAAGCGACTTAAAGCTCCAAAAAAGATTACAACGTTATTGTTACAGTAGGGTTCCTTAGGCAATGCTTTTACTTCTTTTAAATCGAAGCGATCGCTTCTTTTGAACGGTGGTTCAGCATTTCTTCAAATTCGGAAATAGATACTGGTCGCCCATAGAGGTAGCCCTGGTACATCTGGCAGCCCTGTTGGTAGAGAAAATCACGCTCTGCTTCGTTTTCTACTCCTTCCGCTATAACGTCAAGATCCAGATGTTCAGTCATGGCGATAATGGTGGAGACGATTACAGCATCGCCTGGGTCATCATGAATGTCCCGAACAAAGGATTGGTCGATTTTGAGTTTGGAAATAGGCAGGGCCTTTAGGTACTGCAGGGAAGAATAGCCTGTACCAAAATCATCGATTGAAATTTTGATACCGAGCGTTTTCAGTTCGGTCATGATCCTGATGGCTTCATCCTTGTCGGTAAAGATAACGCCTTCGGTGATCTCTAATTCCAAAAAAATCGGATTTACTTCAGTTTTCAGCACGGTGCTTCGTATATCGTCAATGAACCCGGGGTGTAAAAATTGGTTTGGACTGACATTGACCGCCAGGGTCAACCAGTTGTTCTGCGCCTGCCAGATGGCCAATTGCCGACAGGCTTGTCGCAATGCCCATTGTCCTAGGGGGTAAATCAAACCAGTCATTTCAGCGATGGGAATATAGTCGCCCGGTCCAATGTCTTGATGTTTTGGATGGTGCCAACGCATCAGGGCTTCGGCACCGGAAATGATGCCATCTTTATTACACTGGGGTTGGTAATAAAGCTCTAGTTGTTCCCCGCCTTGATCGATGGAATGCCTTAGATCCTGTTCTACAAGAAGCCGGTGAACTGCAATTTGTTGCATATCCGCAGAGAAGAAGTTAACGCGATCTCGACCAGACTTTTTGGCTGAATACATGGCCAGATCGGCCTGTTTGATCAGTTCTTGGGCGTTGTTGTTTGTGTCGTGATAGAGGCTAATACCGATACTGGAGGAGGAGTGCAGTGTTCGACCGTCAATTTTATAGGGCAGACTAATTTTTCGGCGAATCGATTCAGCAATGGTTAGCGCATTTTTCGCAGCGCAGGTGCGGTCCGGGCCTACCTCGGGCAGCAGCAATACGAACTCATCGCCACCCACCCGAGCTGCTAGATCCGTTGCGCGCAGAGTCTGTGAGATTCTTTCCGTGACCTCTCTTAGTAGCAGGTCTCCGGTATCGTGTCCGAGGGAATCGTTAATCGTTTTGAAATGGTCCAAATCCAGATAAATCAGCGCCCCAATGGAATGATTGCGGGTGATTACATCGAGCTCATGTTTCAGTTGCTGAATAAGGAATCGGCGATTAGATAACCCGGTAAGAGCGTCAAAGAATGCGTGTTGTTCCACTTCTCGTTGTTTTCTGTGAATCTCGTGGTCTCTTTCTTCTACGGTACCGATCATTTCGTTGAAACCGTGAATAATCGAGCCAATTTCATCGTCAGAGACGTCTTTTATCCTGAGACTGTAATCGTGCTCCTCGGATATGTTTTTCATGCTGGTAAGGATCGATCTGATAGGGCCAGAGATCTGACGTTGGAGTAGATAGGCTAATTGATTGAGCAGCCATAAAAGCCCGCTGAGGGTCAGCACTAAGGCAAATAAGTAGAGAGCAATGGTTTTCCAAAGGGTAGCAAGACTGGCGCAGACATAGAGTGTACCAATCGACTCTTCATCCAGGGTGATATCTGAGGTCAGGTGAAGAAATTGAAGGGTGAATTCATATCTTGTTGTATCGATAAGACTATTAATGTTTGAGACTGGCGATTCGTTTGAAGGTTGAGCGGATTCGCTTAAATATTCGGCGAAAACGCTACCATCTTTTTGATATATCTGGGCAATAAGTATGTCGTCATCAGACTCCATCGAACTCAACAGTTTGTTAGCCGTACCAGTATCCCCAAAACTCAGTGAAGCCGTAACGTGGGTGCTGATGACGTCGGCGAGAATCTCGGTTCTTTGCAGAAGTGCCTGGCGTGTATTGAATACTTCAGCGGTGATAAACAAAATCGAAAGCAGCAGCATAGAGCATGCGCTGGTCAAAAATATCATGCGCTTTAACTTGTGTGCTATCGATTGCTGTTTGTCTTCGACCATAATTCAACCTGTCGAAACTAGTTCCTTTCTACTACGTCTGAAATTTCAAGTAACGGTGATGCAATTCTAATTTTTGAACTTAAGACTGAGTCTAGGTTAATCCGGAAACGAATACGGTTTCCGGATTTGGATAGTTCGATCATGCCGCCAACGTCGGCGAATCCTGCGTAATCACTGATGGTCAGAGCCGGGCTATAGGCTGTTCCCATAATCACTTGGCGGATTTGGTAAGCGTCTTTTGCTGGGATATAAAGGATCGAGCACTGATCCAGTTCTGAACTGACCCGTTCAACGGGGGTGATTTTAATAGGGCGCTTGTTACTGGTGAGGTTTGCGTGCCTTTGGAGTATCTTGAAGATAGCGTCGCTACGAAAAATGCATAGGTTTAGGTCACGGTTGTAGTTTTCCGGCCAGGTTACAAATTTGGATAGTTTTACAAGAATCGCTGCTTTAAGTTTGTCATCTGCTGTTGCTGCGATGGCACTTGGCGTTAGGCACACAGAGGCAATAACAACCAGCGGCAGCAGGTTGGTTATTGATCGGCGTGGGAAGAAGTTCATAATCTAGCCGGCCCTAACTCAAAAGTTCCAACGAACTTGAGCCAGTACAGATCGTTCTATGACTGTCGGAGCAGCATAATATTCGCCGAAAAACTCTTCGTGTTTATCTTCGAAAATATTATTGGCGACTAGCGATATTTCGAGGTCGGGTGATATACGACGGCCGAGCCCCTTAGATTGGTGCTCCAATAGCTATCGACTTCTAGCCCATTGATAAATGCGACTGAACTGGGGTTTTTGAGTCCACTGACGTAGTAGATCCACGTGTCCAGTTCCCATCCATCACCGAAATCTAAGGATGAATTGAGTTTCAGCATGTTTTCGGCGTATGAATCGTTGAGTACCTCGACGCTGGTGACATCTAAGCTGTCCCCCCGCCTTTTCATATCCAGCTTCAACTGACTATAACTGGCTCGAACCTGCCAATAACGGCTCATTTGCCATGCTGTACTCAGCTCAAAACCGTAGGAACTGCCATAGAGTTTGTTATCCATTTGAATGGTGGTTGGAGAGAGAATTTCGTAAGAAACGTAGTTGTCGTAGTCGTTGTAGAAAAGCGTCAAATCCAAGGTGAACGCTGGATCACCATAGTAGCGATAACCGAGTTCGTAGGTGTTTACGGTTTCTGAAACAACTTCGTTGTTACCTATTACTGTCTGGGTAGGCAGGACGTTTGCGACTATATGAGCACTATTTTCAACAATGGAAGGGGTACGTACCGCTCTGGAAATAGCTCCCCAGAGATTATGACCTGCTGCAACGGACCACACGGCTCTAATGGACGGTTGGATTTCAAAATCAGTAAATTCGTGATACTCGACTTTTGAACCCATTATCAGATTTAAGGTGTCAGGAATGAGGGTGATTTCGTCCTGAATAAATGCGCTGTATAGATCTAAATCGATAGAACTTGGCATGAACTGAACTGCATAGCTGTTTCGATATTCTCCGGACACGTGGCGATAGCCGAGTCCATATACCAGGTGGTGGCTATCGTTGAGATTAATTTGATTTTGAAAATCAATATCGAAGGTATCGTGTTCCTGCTTTAGATAGATTTCATCCCGCTTAGTGTGATCAAAATAAACCTGTATTTGGCTAACCGATTGATTGTCGTGCACTCGCTCCCATCGGCCCAGTAGATTCCAAGCGTCACTGGAGACTGTATCTTCTACATTTAGGCGAGCGAATATCGGGGCTGGCTGGAAAAGGGTAGAAATCGTCTGGTGTTGGCTGGAGCTGGTGATGTCCCCCTGAATGGTCCATGAATTCTTTGCATTCTGTTGGCCATCTAATCGAAAGCCAGCGCTGGTTGCATCCCACTCGTCGTTAGCGTCGCCGTTGCCATCAAACCGTTCGTTGGAAGCAAGGTTCTTAGTTTTTAGGTGAAAACGGCTTTGTATATTGTCTCCAATTTCGCCCCCATATCGTATGCTGGCCGTTTCTTCCAGCTGATCACCTATTCCCGCTTCTATCTGCCAACCTTGGGTCTCTTTGGCTGCTTTGGTGATGATATTGATCACGCCGTTGACAGCATTGGCACCCCAGAGGGTCGCCCCCGGTCCCCGAATGACTTCGATACGATCGATATTGGAAATCAACAGGTCCTGCATATCCCAATAAACACCGGAGTAGGAGGGGACATAAACGCTTCTGCCGTCCACCTGCACCAATAGTTTGTTGGAAAAACGACCGGTATATCCGCGACTACTCACCATCCATTTATTGCCATCAATAGAAGCCACATGGATGCCGGGTACCATTCTTAGGGCATCAGGAATATTAGTTATGGCGCGACGTCTGAGGTCTTCGTCGGTAATCACATAAATCGCTGCTGATGCAGATAGGAGGTTTTGTTCTCTTCGGGAAACGGAGGTTACTTCCATCTCCAGCAATTCTGAAAGAGGCATTTCCAGCAAGTCATCCAGTTCATTAGCTGAGCCGGATTGGGCAACAAGAAACAAAGGAAAAGTTAACAGGAGTGGTAAAAGAAATTTTCGAAAACGTGACGAGAACTGGAACCTGTCCATCCCTTGGGTGCCCCTTCTGTACAGAAAACATGCGCTCTATGGCGAATTTAAATGAGCGTTTGATTAAATATTGATCTTAATTAGTTATAGGTAAAGTAACAATAGAATTTGGTGGTCGATTGACCAGATATGAGAAAAAGATCTAAGGCTTTTTACGGATGAGAGTAATCTGGGTCACTTTAATAAAAGATGTGACAATACTAGTTTTAAAATTTTATCTATTCCCAAACCACATCGCAGCCATTCTTTATGGCGTTTTCCATCAGTTCAATAACCGGTACGGCACGTTTCTCAAGCCCTACGGCGGGTTCATTGTCATCGTCGTTATCCTGATCGTTTACAGGATTGAGGTGTGATAATGCGGCTTTTAGATTGGCTAAGGCCGCCGGGAGATCGTCGTTGAGAATAGCGCCAGGAGTGCTGTCTGAATGTCCCATCATCTTGATCAGGGTTTTGGCGATATCCCCAAACATGGTGATATTCGCGTAATAATCGGTCTTGAAGGTGATCAGCATGGTGGCCACTGGCTCCTAGCAGGTGTCTGGTTTTAGACACTATAGAAGTTAATGGCGGTTACTTGCAAAGAGGATTTGGGGTGCAGAGTTTCTGCACCCCGTTTTTGAGCTATTTTTCTGCCATAGCCATGAAGGGGTCGGTTACCCCTAGCATGTTAATGGCTATCAATCCCAATATTCCACTCAATAGAACGTAGTAGATGGTTGGGATGATGGTCTTGCGCAGGGTTTCGCCTTCGCGCCCCAGCAGACCTACCGTCGCCGATGCCGCTACCACGTTGTGGATGGCGATCATATTACCGGCAGCTGCTCCAACCGCTTGCAGGGCTACAAGCAGTGCGCCGGAAATTCCAAGGTTGGCGGCAACGCCGAACTGGAACTGGCTCAGCATCATGTTACTGACCGTGTTGCTGCCAGCAATAAAGGCGCCCAGTGCGCCAATAGAGGCTGCAAACAAAGGGTAGATCTGTCCAAAACTGTGGGCGACAAATTCCGCCATCGCTACAGGCATGCTTGCCAAATCTTCGGTATTAACACCGGAGTTGATCAGGATACGCACCATGGGGATGGTGAACACCAGTACAAATCCTGCACCAATCAGCATCCGACTGGATTCGCCTACCGCCGCTTTCAGTTCAGATAGTTGCATGCGATGTAAGAAGAAGGTCACCAGCACGATAAAGACCAGGATACCGCCGGGCAGATACAAGGGTGCAAAACTGGCATTAATACCCTGTTCGCCAAGTATATTGCCGAAACTCAGGGATACAGAAGTCAGCATGGACTTAAAGTCGGCGCTAACACGGCTAAGGACCAGAACCACGGCTACTAGTACGTAGGGAATCCAGGCGACGCTGGTTTTAATTGGTGCTTTCTCGGCCAGTGCATCCAATTTAATTTCGATGATCCCCATCCACTCTGAGGGCCACTCTTTAACAGGAGCGAAGTCCCAGGTGTCTTTGGGGATCAGGAAGCCATGTTTCGCCGCAAAGGTAACGATGGCAAGCCCTATCAAGCCACCCAGCAGAGAAGGGAATTCTGGTCCCAGGAATACGCCGGTGGCCATATAGGGAATGGTAAAGGCGATACCTGCAAAAATAGCGAAAGGCAGGATGCTGAGGCCTTCGGTCCAGGAGCGGTTGCGGCCGAAGAACCGAGTCATCATCACCACCATAAACAGCGGGATTAAGGTGCCGACGATGCCATGGATGATGGCCACTTCGGAAGTGATCAATCGCAGGAAGGCTTCCCAGCTGCTGCCGTTGGCGATGAGCTGTTCAGACAGACCGGCTTTATCTAGGCCATTCTGCACACCGATAATAATGGGCGTACCTACGGCGCCGAAGGAAACCGGTGTGCTTTGGATTAGCATACCCACCACAACTGCGGCCATGGCAGGAAAGCCAATAGCGACCAACAGCGGTGCTGCAATAGCGGCTGGGGTACCAAATCCAGAAGCTCCTTCGATAAAGGAACCAAACAGCCAAGCGATGATAATCGCCTGAACCCGACGGTCCGGGCTGATATTGGTAAAGCCGGCGCGAATGCTGGTGATCGCTCCTGAGTGTTTCAGGGTGTTCAGCAACAAAATTGCGCCAAAGATTATCCAAAGGACAGAAAGGGTGATAACCACGCCTTGTAGGGTGGACGCCAGGATGCGATTAAATGAAACGCCCCAGGCCAGTAGTGCGATGGCTGCGGTCACCGCGTATACCAGTGGCATGGCCCGACGTGCTGGCCAGCGCAAACCGACTAGCAGCAGTGCGGCTAAAGCGATGGGCATCACCGCCAACAGCGCTTGAACTCCAATACTCATGCAATTCTCCGTTGTGCAATTATTAGTTTCGGGACAGCAATAGACTCTGAGGTGAAGTAATAGGGTTTTAGTTGTTATGTTTTTATTCGTTGTGTTTGAGCGGAGCGGATCTTAGCATGAATAATCGGTTAAAATAAAACCAAAGTATAATGGTAATACCAATATAATAAATTGGTAAGATCTAAAAATGGGGTTTTACAATCAGTTATCTACTTCAATGGATCAAAGGTAATACCAAATAATTTATTGTGTGGATTGTCCCTTGTGAGAAGGTTGTGGGGAAAATAAGCAAGTAGGAATTATCCAACGAAAAGATTTTTAATGGAGTTCTGCGGTATTATGCGCGCAGTAATAATTTGGCAATTTATACTCGTTTTTGAATCGGGCTTAGGATAGGTATAGCGCTTTGCTTACAATCGGCGACAAGACTTTTGGAAAAGAAAATCAGCCTCTGATCTGCACACCATTGGTGGCCAGCAGCCGTGAGGCGTTATTACAAGAGTTAAAGGTGATCGTAGAAAAGCAGCCTGACTTAATCGAATGGCGAGTCGACTTCTTCGATCAGATTGCAGAGGCTGACCAGGTTGTGGCAATGGCCGAAGCGCTGAAGCTGGGCGCTCAGGGTATTCCACTGTTGTTCACTCGCCGTGCCGAGCACGAAGGCGGTGAAATCATTAATATGGCTGAAGCCGATGTGGTTGCTCTCTATCAACAGGTCTGTGCCAGTGGGCATATTGATCTGATAGATTACGAACTCAGTAACGACAGTGGGTATCTGGAGCAAATAAAAAACAGCGCCGAGACTCACGATATTCCATTGATTATCTCTTACCATAATTTCCAGCAGACTCCGACGGAACAGGAGATCGTTCACCGCTTACTCCATGCCGAACAAGCCGGTGCCGCCATCGCCAAAGTGGCCGTCATGCCCAATAGTAAACGTGATGTGTTGACGCTACTCAGTGCCACAGAAAAAGCCGCGGAGCAGTTGGATATTCCAGTTATCACCATGTCCATGGGGGCTTTCGGTTCGCTGTCGCGGATGTTCGGCGGTGCCTTTGGTTCAGCGGTTACTTTTGCCGTAGGTCAGACTAGCTCGGCACCAGGTCAGATGGCCATTGAAGACCTGCGCTCGGTGCTGGAGATCGTCGGCGACCAGTTGAGCTGATAGCCGTTGGCTAAACCCCATCCCAAAGGCCCCCAAACCACTGTTGAGATCAGTTGTAGTGGTTGTCGTACGCTGCTACTGAAATACCGCAAGGGTGGTAAAGGATCGCTGGTTAAATGTTTTAAGGAGCGGATCAACGCAGACTTAACCCAGCAGCCCGGCATCTGCCCGAAATGTGGACGGCAATTTGCGCGGGAGACCTTGATTAGAGGTGCCCCCGCATTAAAAATAATCGGTGGTAAGGTTCAGGTCCGTTAGTTAAACAGGACCTGTCCTGCACCCCAACCAGATACTTCCCGGTAAGTGGGTTCTCCGCTGATTGTCACCAAACCGCTTCCTAACAGATACGCCTGAGCAGAACGGTCACAAAATGCGTTGATCATTCCTGCACCTTGCAGTCGAACCTGGCAATCTTGGGAGTTGGCATCTGCGTTGATAGAGCCGCTCCCGAGAATATCCATCATTAGATGATTAACCTGTCCCGATACCTCAATTTGGCCGCTGCTGGTTAGTTGCAGATAGAGCTTATCAGTCTCAATCGAATCAACTCTGAGTGCACCGCCAGCCTGAAGTTCAGCCGATTGCAAAGAGGATCCCCGTACCTTAATACGGACGGGGTTAGAGGTTGAGAACCCAGGCTGTGCATGGATATGAAGCGTGCCGTTTTTTACTTCAGTTTTGATCAATGACAACAGGTTTTCATCTGCTTCGATAGTCAGCGCAGGCTCATCTTGTTGCAAAAATTCAACCTCGGCCGGCATCTGTATACGCAAGGCTGTAAACACTTCGATAGTTCGCTGATCTGACCCTTGGATTCCATTTCCCCGGATGACTCCTGGAACAGAATGGGTATCAGATTGATGGCTGAATTGTGTGCCGCCAACAATGGATTGTTGATAGGAATGCTGCCAATTCATAGCAAGGCTATGGGTAGATAGCAGCACGCCAAGAATTACAATAACTAGACGCATAAAGAGTACTCCTGAAAATGGTTAGATAGAACTTTTCAGAAGGTGAGTCGCATCTTTTAGGTTTTAGGTTCTAATAAATCAGGGCATTCAGGTGCCGACGTTTATCCCCAGCGATGACAATCGCTGAGTTAAACGGCTGAACTCTTTTCGGTTCTGATATCGAGCGACTACCCGGTAGCTGTAATCTGGCATCCGAAACCAATCCAGCTGCAGTTCGGGTGCTCTTGTTTTTAACAACTTTATATAGGCCTGGGCGCGATAGGGACGATCAAATTTGATCAATTCCAGCTTGCCGACTTTGTTGTAATCAAGCTTTGGTGTTTTTGGGGGTGCTTTTTTGGGCGTTTTTTGCGGTCTTGTGGTGGTATTTGAGCTAGCCAATTTAGTACTCACCGTGCTATTGGTTGCGGTAAATGCAGGGCTCGCTTTGGTGACGTAGTGATAGTGACGGAGGATGTAACGGCTATACCATGCAGCGCCGCTGGGAACCTGCTTGGCATTGACCTTGATTCTCCCCGGTCCGTAATTATAGGCCGAGAGCACTAGGTTGATGTCGCCATCGTAAAGCTTTATCAATTCTTTCAGGTAGCGTGTGCCGGCATCAATATTGGTGCAGGGATCGTATAGTGCGCTTTTCCGCCAGATCCCCAGGTGACGGGCGGTTCCTGGCCAAAGTATCTGCATCATGCCAATGGCGTTCGCGTGAGAGACTGCAGTGGGATTGAAATCACTTTCGCCGCGGGCGACTGCAAGTAGCAAGGATTTAGAGATTCCGTGGCGTGATGCCGCTTTATCGAAACAGTGTTCGTAGGGGAAACGGACACCATTACGGGGTTGGCTTCGTTGAATTAAAGTCTGCTGCCACTCCTGCTGCAAGGCTTTTGTGCTCTGTAGTTTGGCGTGAGCTGAATCGCTCATCACTATCAGTATAAGCAGAGTGCAGAGTCCTCCTGCAATATAATTCAGGCCGCTCCGGTGGACCTTATTTGAATAGATATTCATAAGGTTCGCTCCGAGAGTTTCAGCCCGGTCTTCATCCCGATCTGTTGCAGTCCCTGTTGCAGATCCTGTTCATCCTGAAAGCGCATTTGTACTTGGTATCGCCCCCTCCCAATACGTTCCACACGTAGTTCCCGACCGGATTGCTTGGCCAACTGATGGGAAAAACCTTTAGCTGATATCTCACTGCGAAATCCATCCCAAACCGGGTACCAATTAGATTCGCCTATAGTGGGCTCTAATACGGATTGATGCGGGTCCGGGGGGATGCTGATTGTTATTTTTTTGGAGGAAGGGGGGTTGGTCGATGCTGGCTCAGGAGTAGGGGCGTTTGGCTCTTTGGCCAAAGGTGCCGTCGGGAACAGTGAGCTGTTCGACAATTGGTTGCTTAGATTTTTGGCGCTTTCTACCACCTGGGCTATAGCCTGTTCTGCTCCAAGATCTTTGCTTGATGCAGGCTGCTTTGAAAAAGATGCTTTCTCTGATGGCTGGTTGGCACTGTTAGCATTAGCAGGATTTCTTTCAGTGTTTACTGTTTGAATGTCGGCAGTGTGGGGCTGGGTTGTTGAGTCCGTGGTTGTATGACTGGTTGAATCAATAGATACCTCAGAGGCAGAATCTGGTTTTGCATTTGTCGTTAGATTAGCTACTGCTGTCATTTCAAAGGCAGGTTTTTCCGATACTGTGTTTTTGGGATTTTCCCGTGGGCCGGTACTTAGTGGAGTAGGAGTTTTCCTAGTTGTGCTGGGTGGACTCGTGCTTTGGGCAATGGAACTCTGCAAGTTCTGCTTCGATTGGTTAACCGCCTGCTGCAGATCCTGTTGGGTTAGGGTGCCGTCGCTGGCTTTTTGCACAATGCTTGGTGATTGGGCAATTACGTAGAGAGTGGCCCCTACCAATAGGGAGCCGGTTATAAATCCAAGGCTGCGTAACATAATCAGGCTCCTTTCTATTTCGGTTAATTGGGCTGTCTGTTGTGGTCAATAGCCATCAATAGGTTGCCCAGGCGCTATCTTGGTAACGGGTATTCAATTTGGAGCGGGTACGGTCGCGGTGTACGGTTTTCGCTTGCCAGATCACCCCCGTTTGCTGATCAGCTAATTTTTGTAAGCGGGCCAACCACCGATGAGTGTCAAAATGATTGTCGGCGTAGCTACTACGATTTCCACATTGACCGGGCAGACGAGTCAATTGCTTGCGCAGGCTCTGGGTTCCACTGTTTTTGGGAATAGCCACTGCGTAGTAGGTTTGGCTGTTTTCCTTCAGCTGCAGAGCATTTGACCGTTGGCTGCGTTTTGAAGGAAATCTCAATGTCTCAGTGCGGCCTGATCCTTTGCTAAAGCGCACTAATCCCTGGCAGGTATCGGGCGCCAGTCGAATCAGCTGACCGTTGGCTTGTTCACTAATCAAAAAGGTCTGATATCCCTTGGGAACATCCAGTTCCAGGGCAAAGCATCGCTGTGCAGTAAAATCACCAGCGGCAGATTGGCTACGTTCGCCGCGTCGCCAAGGATTAGAGGAGCGACATAGTTTTGGATGCACAGGTGTTAACAAACGGCTGAACAGCGAGCTTTGATCCAAGCCTAGGGTTTGTTTTTTTAATGGTGGTTCGATCACAGGTTCCACTGAAATCACCTGCGATCTTTGGTTAGTTTGCGATTTGTCTGGTGTTTTCGACACAACTTTGGGAGCAGGCGACAATCGCTGAGCCAAGGGTGCTATCTGGATATAGGCATCGGAATTAACACCCGCAATCAGTCCCCCATCCTGCTCACTGGCGTTAATCCATAACTGATGGAGTTGGCCGTCAATGGGTTGAAGTTTGGCGTTGATTAGAATTTCAGCTTGCTGCTTTTTGCTGACAGGATTGGCTTCTTTAAATTGAGCCAGGTAGTGGGGGAGCTGTCCGTAAATTTGCTGGATGAGTGGATCTGGATGGTGGCTGGGAAGATATACCTTGGCCGCCTGGTCACGGTTTTCTAGGATTCGACAACTAAGCTCTCGGGCCAAATGCTGAGCTAGCATATCTGTTTGATTGGGCTGGAATGGCAGCGTTCGCTCTCCCCGAACTTGTTCTCCTGCCTGGGGAGTGTTGAGAGCAATAATTTGCTGTCTATCCAGTTTTTCTTGCCACTGTAGATCGAATCCTTTCACCCAGCTGCGATCGCCAGCATCCATAATCCGTATTCGAATCTGATGGGTGTCGCCTGATATAGGATTGATGGCGATTCCTAACAGATAATCGAATTGTTGTTGACGGTGGCAATCCAGGCTTGTTGTTGCCACTTGGCTATTTGTTTGCGTTACCAAACGGACACGGCCGCTGGCGATGATCACCTGTTGTAGTCTTTGATCGATTTGTTCAGTCAACGCGTCACTACCAGGGTGGGCTCTATCAGCCACTAACTTGGATATTTTCAGTCGCTGGTTTTCGAATCGATGTTGGCTCGTCAATTGATCTTGTAGGTAAGGGGCTGCT
Source organism: Motiliproteus sp. (assembly GCA_026196225.1). GTDB lineage: Bacteria > Pseudomonadota > Gammaproteobacteria > Pseudomonadales > Balneatricaceae > Motiliproteus. Next base: position 56,953 of record JAPHRD010000071.1, on the reverse strand, counting down.
TCACGTTCCAGCCATTGTTCCAGGGATGTTTGCTCAGTAGTGAAGCCTGGATGAATCATGCCTTGTTTGCAGCCTGCAAGAAGCAAAAGTACAAGGGATATTGCAAGCCAGCGTTGCAGATTCTGGTTGAACAATTCAAAGAGTATAAGTGATAGCTGGGGCATGTTAGCTCTCCTCTCTGAGTACTTGTGCTTGGTCGGTAATTACTAGAATGCCGTAACTAAATTGCTGCATCAGATGGTTAATACGGGAGCGGATTTCCCGAGGTAGTACCACGCCCCAGGTGAGGTGATTGGGATTGAAGACCGAACGCTGCAGTTGAACCTGACGCACTAATTCGTTGGGTACGGTTGAAAGGGTCATTTCATAAAAGCTTCTGGGTTTGGTGCTGTCATCCAGTCGGAAGTGGCTATTGTTTGCAGATAGCTTCCAGGTCTGATGATCAGTCATGGCAAACAATTGAATGCGGTCTTCCCGTAATAGGTTTAACAAGGCTGTATCTGATTTGAATCGGAGGTTAAAACCCTGATCCTGTTTTTTGAGGGGATTTGATACGGCTTTATCGTTGGTCGCTTTTGTAGGTCGCTTTTCTGGTTCGGGCTTTACAACCGTTTCAGGCGCTAAAGTTTTAGGTGCAAGGGCTTGAGGAGCTGGTGCTTTAGGTTTGCTAAGCGACGCTAAGGCCCTTGCAACTTTTTCAGTGTCCTGTGGTGCCTCGATTTCCTTTTCAGGCGCCGTAACTACGGGGGCGCTAAGTTGCACAGTTTGAGTGGGCGCGACTAGACTGCGCTGCTTTTGGATTTCGGCCAGTTCCATTTCCTGTTCGTGAAGGATACGGGCTTCCAATTTGATGCGCTTTCTTAGCCGACTCAGGGTCTGTTCTCCTTGCCAGATATCGTTATTGATCACCATCAGGCGTTGATGTTGCTTGTCAATGCGCTGATGGGCATTCTCGAGCTGGTTTTTGGCCTGGCGGAGTTGCTGTAATCCTTGTTCTACTCTCACTGATAGTTGCTTGGAGAGTGATTGTTGAAGTTCTAGCAGTTGATTCACTTTGCTCTGCTCATTGTTAGTTTTTTGGCGGAGTTCTAGAACCTGTTCAGAGAGATTCCGTAGATCGTTTTGCAGGGTAACGACGGTTTCTAATTCTGGGCGCTGATCGCTTGGCTCCATGGGGATGCTTTGCACGATGGCAAATATAGCCATCAGGCAGAATCCCAGGATTGCCATAAAGCTCATGACATCCGTTTGCAGCTCTTCGTGTCCTGAGTCCCGAACACCGGCAGCGTTAATCAGAGACCATCGATTTGCTTTCATGGTGCTCTCCCAATAGCTGAGATGGTGGCGGAGTACCGAGACTCTGCAGTCGTTTCTCGATGGCTTGCAGTTGTTCCAACACTGCTGTGTCGGCCTGCAGGGCATGATGGTTGTAGTAGCTTCGCAGCTGATTTCCTACGGCGACGGTTTTAACTACCCGCATCAGGTAGCCACCGATACCACCGAAAATGGTGGTGGATAATGCGATTAGGATGCCCCCTTCAACCAGATTGCGAAGTAGATTGAAGGCGCCAGCAGACGCGGTGGCTTCGGGATCACCCAGGGCGTAGATAAGGGCGCTTCGCATTCCAATAGCCGTCCAAATTACACCGATACCGAAGAACAACCCGGTCCAGAGATCGCAAAGGTGATCTAGCTGGGCAACCTGTTCTAAAGGGCGCTGCTCTGCTATTTGCTGTTTAAGCTGATAGAGCGTCCATATGAACAGCGCCAGGGTTAGGGTGAAGGGCAGCAGGGATAGCCCAAGGTTTTGGTAAGTCCAGTTCATCAGCTGTTGAAACTGGGGAATGTTGATCAGAGTGACCCCAACAATCCCCAGCATGCTCAGACCGTAAAGAATGAACAGACCACCCACCAGAGCGATCAGTGCCCCCCATAGAAAGCCCTGTAAAAAGCCTCGGGTATCCACTGCCGTACTCCCTTCGAAACTTATCATTACTGCTCAGACTCACAAGCGCTGCAGGTGGCTTCTAAGACCAATTCGGTTTCTTGAAGCAGACGATCTGCGCGTTGGTAACCGGTACGGTCGCGACTGATTTGCAGCAGCCCCAGCTCTTTGTCCACCAGTTCCTGTTCCATGGTGCGTAGAACCTGTTTCTTATTAGGACAGAGCGAAGAACAGTTGTTGTAATCTCCTTGCATGGCGACAAATTTCAGATTGAAGTAACGGTTGTAGTAGTCCTGAGCCTGACGCTTGCTGAGTAGGCCTTGCTGTTGGCTCCACACCAGAAAATCACTGAATACGCGACGGTTTTCCGGTTTAGGATCGCCCTTGGCTATTTCAAGCAACTGGTGAAAATAGTCATCGTAGCGATAGCTGCAGACACCACTGAGATCATCTTTAGCTTGACCCACTGCGCTAGTCAGATCAGGTCCGCCGGGCAGGGTGCAGGCTTGGGATTGGGTGGGTAAGGCTTTACAGGCTGACAGTCCCAGCAACGCAACCAACACAATGAGTCCTTTGGTCAGGGTGCTTAACGGACGGGAACAGATTTTATAGTTCATGGTGATTCTCCAGATTTCTAATCCAGTCAGTTACATTTCCAGGGGGCTTTGATAACCCTGAGGGCTGGCCGCTACCGGTGGTGCTGCTAATGGCAGATCGTTGGCAGAATCACCAAACAGTATCGATTTAACCCCGGCCACCACATCCTGCATCTCTGGGGTGATCACCCCGAAAGACTGATTCAGTTTGCCCATCAGTGTGGCGCGTGCAATTTCCTGTCGAGTACGGGAGATAAGGTCTGAGGTTTCTTCCATATCCAGATAAATATCTGAGGCGATCACAGCGAGTGAAGCATTTTGCTGGGCGTTGCTGCTGTTGGTGGAAACCAGGCGGTAGTACTGACTGAAGCGATCGCTAAGGCGCATACCGGACCGGCCTCGCATGGTTGGACGAGAAACATCTTGTTGCTGACTGGCGGTTCCTAACAGGGTTTCCTGTAGATCCCAGGGTGTCATCTTCTGGCCCAGTTCACGTCGTAAACGTTTTTGTAAGCTGTTGCGAGTGCTGTCGACGGCCTTTTCCATCTCCGGCAGATTCTTGTCCATTACGTCCAGCATTTCCAGGTAGGTGTCGCTAAGCTGGTTTTGCAATTGGGTACAGCCAGGATCTTCTTCAGCTCCTTCACATTTGCTTTCGGTAAACAGTTGGCTCTGTTGATCAAGTCGGCTGATCAATTCCTGTAGGCCTGATTCCATCTCTTTGGCGACATCGCCGGTATGGCGAATATCTTCTAGTACGGTGGTAGGAAAGAGTTTCAATTGCGGGGAGTTGGCGGCTTGTGAAGGCAGTGCGGTAATAAGGGAGGTGACGAGGAGGAATAGGGCGGCCACTGCCCCCTTGCCAAAATATAGGCGAATGGGTTGGACTGCCACCCCTGCTCTGGTAGTCGATAACGAGGCGTTCATTTCTGCTTCTCCTTGGCATCCATCGGGCTAGTTGCCTGAGTCGTTAAAAGTCTTATTTATCCTGATCCTGAAAACCTGAATCGATCCTGAATGGCCGCGTTGATTGTCTAAATTTTTCTTGAATGATTAAAAAGAGGTGAAGATTCCTGTGATTTTCACCGTTAGGAATTCGCTGAAGATATCGCCGGCATAAGTGCCTTTGGTGATTATTTTTGTGATGCCGATTTAGCACGAGACTACCTGGGATTTGGGATAAACCGGAGTCCTTTTCCAAAGTACGCAGAGGTCTCATGGTTGTGCCAAACTTGTATCCGAAAACAGGGAAATGGGGGCGATCGAGATGACTACGGATCGACACGGTATTTCTATTGGGATAGAGCGGACCAATAGCCATTTTTTTCTGACGATGAAGGTTGTTGGCAAGTTAACCCATGAGGATTATCAGAAGATATCACCGATGTTGGATTCAGCATTGAGTGGCGTGGATTCACCTGAAATCAATGCTTTTGTCGACTGCACCGAGCTAGAGGGCTGGGAGCTGAAAGCCGCCTGGGATGACTTCAGGATGGGTATGAAGCACGGGCGAGAGTTTCGGAAAATAGCAGTGTTGGGGCATAAACCCTGGCAGCATTATATGGCGAAAATATCTTCCTGGTTTATCTCCGGGAAGGCCGAGTATTTTGAAGATGCCCACGAAGCTTTCGCCTGGCTTGAGGAATGACGAACCGCATGTGTTTTTTGCGGTTCATCATTTCCCTGAATCCAAATGTAAATTTCAGTTCTCCAATTGGTCCCGTTGCACCTGTAAGAAGGCGCTACGGAGCTGGGAGATACCTGCGCTGCCGGGATGTTTGAGATTCATTCTGCCTTCACGATAGATTCGATGATCTGATTGACAGAGGCTGCTGGCGATCAGCGGTCGAAATTGCATATGTGATAGCACGTCACGTTCGATATCGACGCCAGGGGCGATCTCGATCAGCTCGATTCCCCGATCGGTCAGACGGAATACACAGCGTTCGGTGATGTAGTAGACCCGCTGCCCTTTTTCGATGGCATAAGCACCGTTGAAGGTAAGATGGTCGATAGAGTCAACAAACTTGTGAGTGGCGCCGCTGCTGTGGATCTGGAGCTGTTCTGATTCAATGCTGAAGCTCTGTTTACCGCTGGTAAAGGTCCCCATAAAATACACTTCGCGGGCATTCTGGCTGATATTAATAAAACCGCCAGCACCTGCAATTCGAGATCCAAAACGACTGACGTTGACGTCACCTCGGCTGTTGACCTGAGCCATGCCAAGAAATGCCTGGTGTAACCCGCCTCCGTCATAGAAGTCGAATTGGGCTGGTTGATCAATAATTGCTTCTGGATTGATCACCGCACCAAAGCTTAGTCCACCGGCGGGTAGGCCACCAATACCACCAGGCTCTATGGTCATGGTGACTTCATCCAGCATCCCCTCTTCGGCGGCAACGGGAGCGATGGCTTCTGGCATGCCGATACCGAGATTGATGGTGGATCCTTCCTTCAATTCCATCATCGCTCGGCGGGCGATTAATTTTCGCTCGTTAAGCAAAAGTGACTCCATGGCAGTATCGGCGATCACTTCACCGGTGTAGGAGGGGTTGTATTGTTCTGCGAAGGTTTGCCAATGTTTCTCCTGGGGCGCAACGACGACTTTATCCACCAGAATGCCGGGAATTTTTACCATGCTGGCGGGCAGTACATGGCGTTCGGTTACGCGCTCAACCTGAACAATGACAGTACCGCCGCTGTTGTGTACCGCTTGAGCAATGGCCAGGCTTTCCAGGGGCAAGGCTTCTCGCTCCATGGTGATATTGCCTTGACGATCAGCCGTAGTGCCGCGCAGTAATGCCACCTGAATCGGAAATGCTTTGTAAAACAGATATTCCTGTTCGTTCAGGGTAATCAGGTCAACGATATCCTCTTGGGTCAGTTCATTGAGTTTGCCGCCTTCGTGACGGGGGTCGACAAAGGTATGCAAACCTACATGGGTAATATTTCCAGGGCGGCCAGCGGCAATATCTCTGAACAGTTGGCAGATTGCTCCCTGAGGAAGATTGTAGGCTTCAATCTGGTTGGCACGTGCTAGATTGCCGAGGCCAGGTACCAATCCCCAGTGGCCACCGATAACTCGTTTGACCAAACCTTCATGGGCAAGATGATTTAGACCCCGGGTTTTGCCATCGCCCTGTCCGGCAGCGTAAACCAGGGTCAGATCGCGGGGGGTGTTATTATCGTGAAACTGATCTTCCAGCGCGGTTGCTAATAGCTCTGGAAAGCCCACGCCGACAAATCCTGCGGTGGCTACCGTATCCCCGTTTTCTACCAATGATGCTGCTTCGGCTGCTGATATTATTTTTGATGCGGCCATGGCTGAATCCTCCTAGTTGTTTTAAGTATTAGCAGCTTTGCACTAGATCTTCAGGATTGGATTCTTCTAACTGGGGAAATAACAGGAAACGACCTGCGCCATACCAACGGGCTTCACCAAGGTCATTAATAATCAAAACTGATGTGTTTTTCATTCGGATCAGATTGTAGGTGTTAGAGGTGGTTAGCGCATCTTCAAAAGCTTCGTTGGTTTTACAGACTACTTTCATGTTGGACTCCGCGTGCTCGTTGATTGAATGGTTGTTTTTCAACAATACATAGCGAGAGATGTGCCAATAATAAAAAGATCAATAAAAACAGATAGATGTGCTTTTTATTATCGGTTGAAAACCTAGACTGTCTGAAAATATCGACACCTATGTGTCTGAATATAAAGACAGGTGTCTTTTTTTCTAGACACTTAGTTTGTTGAGTTTCTCGTAGAGACTGGCGCGGGATATGCCCAATAATTTTGCAGCCTGTGATCGATTGTTAGCGGTAGCAGACAATGCGGTTCTGATAGCTTCAGTTTCAGCTTTGCTGACTGTTTCAGCAAGGGTAGGTACTCTATCGGGGGCGAGGGGGCGGTTGTCTTGGAGGTTACGTGAGATGGGCAATAAGCCGCCTAATGCGTCTAAATCGAATTCATCCTGGTCAGCAAACAGATTAAGCCGTTCGAGCACATTTCTGAGTTCTCGAATATTTCCCGGCCAATGATAGCCTTTGAGTCGATTTAGCAACGTATCGTCCAGAGTGACTGGACTTGCTCCCAGCTCCTCAGCGATGGTTTTGCTGATTTGGTGACAGAGTTGGGGTAGGTCTTCCAATCGTTCACGGAGTGGGGGCAGTGTTAGGGGAAGTACATTGAGTCGGTAATAAAGATCGGCTCGAAATACCCCATCGGCGACTTGCTTTTCTAAATTTCGGCTGGTTGCTGCAACCACTCTGACGTCGACTTTTACAACCTTATTGCTGCCAAGGGGTTCAATCTCTCTTTCCTGCAGAACTCGTAACAACTTGGCTTGAACCGCTGCCGACATCTCACCGATCTCATCTAAAAACAGGGTGCCGCCATTAGCTAATTCAAACTTGCCTTTTCGACCTTTGCTATCTGCGCCGGTGTATGCGCCCGGGGCTGCGCCGAACAGTTCGGCTTCAACCAGGGTTTCTGGCAGCGCAGCGGTATTGACGCCAACAAAAGGGGCAGATGATCGGGGAGAGGCGTTGTGTATTGCCTGAGCCAACAGCTCTTTACCGGTTCCCGTTTCCCCCAGTAGCAACAGAGTGCTATCCAGTTGGGAGGCGCGCAGGGCTTGCTGGCGCAGCAGTAGCATAATCGGACTTTGGCCGATCATATCTGCAAAGGTGTAGCGTGTATCTCGGTCTTTGACGGTGGTTGATTGCCGAGGCTTTAGACGGGTAAATTTATCCACCAGCGGCCGTAGGTAATCCAACTCGTCATAGAACACAAATCCGATGGCTCCGATGGTGGTACCCTGATGATCTCTTAGTGGTAGCCGCGTTACCACAAACCAGCGATTACTAAATCGCATCAGATCCAACAGCTGAGCATGACCGCTTTCGACCACTTGTCGCATGGTGCTGTTGGGTATTACCTGCTGGATATCTCGACCCAGAATCTTGGCATCATCGGGAAGCCCCATCAGGGCGCGATATTTTTCACTGATCCAGACAATTTGGCAGTTGCCATCGACAATGACTGTTCCTTCACAGGCGCTTTCCAGAAGATCGAAAAGCGGTAGCTGCCGAGCGTCATTGGCGGACGTTCCTAGGGCTTCAAGTAAAGACTGAATAGGGTGCATGGCTGATTGTTTCTCACAACTTTATTCCAGCATTATGACCATCAGCTGCTAACAGGCAACCGCTTTTGCTACAATGCGATTCCTTTTTTGATGTCTCAGGTTGGCAGATAGATGAGCGAAAGTGTGCGTTTGACCGAATACAGCCATGGCGCGGGTTGTGGCTGTAAAATTGCCCCCAATGTATTGGAGCAGATTCTCAAATCGGATCTGGAGCTGTTTGATGATCCCCGGCTATTAGTGGGTAACTGCAGTAAGGATGACGCCGCGGTTTACGATTTGGGTAACGGTCAGGGGGTTGTCAGCACCACTGATTTCTTCATGCCGATCGTGGATGATCCTTTTGATTTTGGCCGTATCGCCGCCACTAATGCGATCTCAGACATTTACGCCATGGGTGGAACGCCTTCGATGGCAATCGCCATTTTGGGCTGGCCGATCAATACACTGCCTGTAGAAGTCGCTCGTAAAGTGGTTGATGGTGGGCGTCAGGCCTGTAAGGAAGCGGGCATTTTGTTGGCTGGTGGTCACAGTATCGATGCCCCTGAACCGATCTTCGGACTGGCTGTGACAGGACAGGTTGATATTGAGAACCTCAAACGCAACGATACCGCCAAAGCCGGAGCCAAGCTCTATCTGACCAAACCCCTCGGTGTCGGCATTCTCACTACTGCCCAGAAAAAGAAGTTGCTGAAACCGGAGCATCAACATATTGCCCGTGATGCCATGTGCCAACTCAACACTATTGGGGCTTTGATTTCACCTTTACCCGGCATCTGTGCCATGACCGATGTGACTGGGTTTGGTCTGCTGGGTCATCTTTCTGAAATCTGCGAAGGTAGTAACGTCAACGCAGTGGTCGAGTTTGATAGCGTACCTCGACTGCAAGCCATTGATGAATACCTTCAGCAGGGGTCGGTGCCTGGTGGTACTGATCGAAACTTTGCCAGCTATGGCGATAAGATCGCACCCTTGAGTGATGGTCAGAAGAATCTACTCTGCGATCCTCAAACCAGTGGTGGATTGCTGGTAGCGGTAGAAGCTGAGGCTGAATTGGCGTTGCTGGATCTATTTGCAAAACAGGGACTTGAGCTAGAGTCGATTGGGCAGTTGATTGAGCCCCAAGGTGAATATCTAATCCAGGTGATTTGATCTCGCTCATCAATCAAACTTTCATACACAGATAGGCACTAAGACATCCCTATGACCGCCAGACCTGATAGCAACGACTATCTTTCGCTATTTCTGAATGATATCCCGATGATGGATGTCAGGGCGCCCATCGAATACCAGAAGGGTGCTTTTCCCAATACCGTTAATCTACCGCTGATGGACGATGAGGAACGTGAGAAGGTAGGCACCTGCTATAAACAAGATGGCCAGGATGCAGCCATCGCTCTGGGTCATCAATTGGTATGCGGAGACTTGAAGCAGCAGCGTGTAGAGTCTTGGAAACAGTTTGCCGAGCAAAATCCAGATGGTTATCTGTACTGTTTCAGAGGTGGTTTGCGCTCTCGAGTGACTCAGCAATGGCTAGCCGAAGCCGGAATTGATTATCCGTTTATCAGCGGTGGTTACAAAGCGATGCGTCGTTTTCTGATCGACCACATCGAAGCAGAAGCGAAGGAACGTGATTTTGTGGTGATCAGTGGTCGTACCGGCACTGGAAAAACCAAGGTCATTGATCGTGTTCCACAATCAATTGATCTGGAAGGACTGGCTAATCACCGGGGATCCAGTTTTGGCCGTAGAGTCACGCCGCAGCCTTCCCAAATCGATTTTGAAAACAGCTTGGCTATTGCGCTGTTGAAGCTTCGCCAAAGTACGCCGGGTATGCTGATGGTTGAGGATGAAAGCGTTAGCATCGGCTCTGCCCACGTCCCATCTGAGTTGTTTGAGACGATGAAACGCTCGCCGCTGGTGGTGTTGGAAGAATCCATGGAGGTCCGCATCGACACGGTGATAGAGGACTACGTGGAGGGCCTTTCTGAAGAGTACATTGCTCACTATGGTGAGGAGGGTATGGATCGATATGGCGACTACATGCTGGCGGGAATGGACCGAATCCGCAAACGCTTGGGGGCCGAGCGCTACCAGCAGATTAAGGCGATGATGGCAGAGGCACTGTCTGAGCAACAGCAAAGTGGCGATCTGGAAAAACACCGTGCTTGGATCGAAGCGCTGTTGGATCAGTACTACGATCGCATGTATGACTACCAGCTATCAAAGAAGCAGGAGCGAGTTGTGTTCAAAGGTGATCGACAAGCGATTGTCGATTGGTTTCAGGACAACCGCCAGTCCTGACCGTTTTATTCTGTTGTTTGTGCTGTTCCCTGATAGTGTTCAGGCCAAAAGCGTTTGACCACGTCACCATCATCAGCCAAAGCATGGCAAGTGTTTAGCATGACTGGCTTGCTGCTTTTCTGTGGGCTGGATTCTGCCTCTCTGGTACGGGCAAGGTGTGTTGCCTGAAAGGCAGTAGTGGCTATAGGCCCAAGTAATTCCATCAAATGTGTACAGCCCTGAGTGCCGCTAAAAAGATTTTTTGTGATGCGGGTCCACCCCGGGCCAATACTGCGTCCCTCGAGCTTTTTGAAAACCTCTGTGATGGAAGGGCAAAGGTTGAAAGGGGCATAGTCAATGACCGCTTCTACTTCTTGAATCTCAAAATCTAAATTTATGGTTAGTCGAATCGACATGTCGTGCAAAGGTTCACCGGACGGTATCATGCCGCCGCGATCATGGTTCTTCATGTCATAGGTTTTAACATCGGTCATCCGTCCTTCAATATCCCAAAGCCCATCTTCTCTTTCGTAGCCGACACAATGCACTTGGCGAGTGTGAATGTGTTTTCTGGGAGCGGGAGTGGAAAGCGGCATAGCGGTATCTCTTACAGCAGGTGTTTGAAGGTTAATCAGAATACAGGTTTTCCCTAGTTTTGAACATGGGTGGCGTATTTCAATTAGGGGTCTAAGTGATGATTTGTCCTTATAACGAATGAGACTAAAGAAGGAATGATTTAAGCCGTTGTAGTTTATACATTCGTTTGAGTTCTTCTAGAACCGTGGGTGAAGCGATGTCCTGCTATCCTATCTTATTAGAGCGTCATAAAGACGATGTAACTCTTCAAGTGCTTTACGTTTTGGTTAACGCAAACTTGATAGCAATCAATAATTGAGAGAAAAATCCGTTTTTAAGCCTTTTCCGTACTTTTTGCATTGATTTTTAATGCTTTTTGGCCAATAAAGAAAGAACAGTACCGGAGCAGACCAATGCTGTTCCAATAGGTCAGACCATTGATTCTATTGGATCTCTAGCATTAGTATCAAAAAAACATAACTATAAAGAAGTAGCCAAATCACATGAGTATGTATACCCAGATAGAAAAAACGTTTTTCTATACACTGACGCGAAAAATCGTCGGTAACGTTGGATTTATGATGCTGCTGCAGCTCATTATCCTTTTCCTCATCTATCGATCTCATCAGAACATCAAAGAGGTTCTGGTCGCCTATCCGGCAGAAACCGCGCTGGTTCAAAAAGTAAGTGAGATGCACAGTGACAGTCTGATGATGATTGCGTTGGTTAGCGTATTCAGCATTCTGGCAGGTGTTTTTCTGATCTTTTTCATGCGCCATCTGTTTTTGCGCCCAATTCGTGCGATCACGGATGTTTTGCGTGCGATCAAAGAGAAGGATGGTGATATCTCTGGCAAGTTGCCCAACTTTACCCATGATGAAATCTCCGAGATGGCGGAGAGCTACAACGACTTTTCTACCAACCTGCGAACTATTCTGGCAAAGGTTCGTCGCCGTACGGTTAACGTAGCGGTTGATTCCACCACACTCAGTAAAGTGATTCTGGAAGCACATGGTCGTGTCTCCAAGCAGGAGGAATACGCCAACATGGTATTCCAATCCAGTGGTGAAGCTACTCAAGCGATTGACGAAATCGCCCAGCATACGTCGTCAATCTCTGCTCAGAATAGTGACAACCTGACCGAGGCGAAAACCTCTTCTATGGAATTGATTCAGGTTGTGGATCAAGTAAACGCAGTTAGCAGTCTGGTACATGACTTTAACGACACCGTGGACCAGTTGAGTCAGAATTCTCAGAACATCAGCAACATTCTAGGCATGGTTCAGGAGTTCTCTGAACAGACCAATCTGCTTGCATTGAATGCTGCCATTGAAGCGGCACGTGCCGGCGAACATGGGCGCGGATTTGCGGTGGTGGCCGATGAAGTTCGTAGCCTCTCTCAGAAGGTGAATGCGGCTACTGAGGAGATCGGCAAGAACATCACCGAGATGACCAGCTTGGTGGAAAACACCAAGAAAGGCACCTTGGAAATACAGGAGTATTCCAATAATACACAAGAGGTTATCGGTAATACTTCATCTCAATTCCAGAAGATGGTTCAGGACTTCGATCAGGTTAACAGCCAGTTAACAGAGATCAGCGCAGCAATTGAAGAGTTGTCTGCCACTAACAAACAATCCCACCAGAATGTTACTCATATCACTGAGATCAGTCGCAGTATAAAAGACGATATTGACCAGTCTCAGAAACGCTCGGAAGACCTGGAAGAATCCACCGAAGAGACTCAAGAATTGTTATCCCGTTTCATCATCGGATTCGGTGGTTTTGAGCAGATGATTCAAACCGGACGGGCCTGGCATGCAGAGTTGCAAACTACTATTCAGGGGTTAGCGGATCGAGGGGTTAATGTTTTTGATATGAACTACCAACCGATTCCTAATACCAATCCGGCCAAATATACGGTCAGCTACGGTGATCAGTACGAACAGGCAATTCAGCCCGTTTTTGATCGCTTTGTTGCTGAGAAGAAGGAGTTTATCTACGCGGTAGCGGTGGACAAGAACGGCTATCTTCCAGCCCACCACAAACATCTATCTCATCCTATGACCGGTGATTTCGAAACCGATCTGGCCAACAGTCGTCACCAGAAGATATATAACAACAATCGCGCAGAAGTTCGTCGGGCTTCCAACACCGCTCCCTTCCTACTTCAGACTTATGTCAGGGATACCGGTGAAGTGCTGAATGATCTGTCATTCCCAATTATCATTAATGGTAAACACTGGGGTGGATTTATTCTTGGCTTTGTTCCCGATCATCTGCTGAAAGAGTAGGCCTGGCTAGTATCGTTTACAGAAGCCGCTAATTTTTAAGCGGCTTTTTTCTGCCCTGCTTCTGGCTCAGGATAGGCTTAATCATTACAATTGCCGGTTTTTGGCAGTTGCCTTGGTTAATAGACGGCGAGGCGGCGGTAAGGACAGAAATATGGATGAGCAATTCCAGCAACGTTTTTCTGGCACAGCCCGGCTTTATGGACAGGACGGATTGCAGCGCTTGGCGAATGCACATGTCTGTGTCGTTGGTATCGGCGGTGTGGGCAGTTGGGTTGCTGAAGCGCTGGCTAGAACAGCGATTGGCAAAATCACGCTAATCGACCTGGACGAACTCTGTATCACCAATACCAATCGCCAAATTCATGCGCTAAACAACACGGTTGGGCAGTCAAAAGTTGAGGTGATGGCCGAGCGCATTCGTGCTATCAACCCTGATTGTGTGTGCGAAGCAGAAGAAGAGTTTATTAGCGAAGATAATGTTGGTGAGCTTATCGGCGAGCATTTCGATTTCGTCGTAGATGCAATCGATGCGGTCAAGGCCAAAGCGGCGATGATTGCCTACTGTCGGCGGCGGAAAATCCCCATTATTTGCATTGGTGGTGCTGGCGGCCAAACCGATCCCACCCGGATTCAAATCGCTGATCTGAGTAAGACCTACCAAGATCCGCTTGCCGCAAAAGTTCGCTCCCAGTTACGTCGTTTTTATAATTTCAGTAAGAATCCGAAACGTCGTTTTGATGTGCCCTGTGTGTTCTCCACCGAACAGCTGCGCTATCCTCAGCCGGATGGCAGCGTATGCCGACAGAAAACAACGGGGGAGGACGGGGCTATGCGCCTGGACTGCGCCAGTGGCTTTGGTGCTTCAACCTGCGTGACCGCCACCTTTGGCTTTGTGGCTGTTGCCAGATTGGTAGACAAATTGATCGACCGAAAGTGAAATCCTTATTTCCGGCAGCCGCTGGCCACTGACTGAATCTCTTCGATGATGGCGCGGATTCCATTGCCTCGGGAAGCGCTCAGGTGTTGCATCAGATCCAGCTGATGAAAATAGGCATCTAAATCCATGTTATAAATCTCCGATGCCGTTAAGCCTTCAAGGGCTTCCAATAGAACGCGACTCAGTCCCCGGATCACTTTGGCATCGCTTTCGATCCTAAATTGCAGTTGTTGGTTGGTTGCATCGAATTGATGACTAATCCATACCTGGCTAGTGCAGCCATGGAGCCGATGCTGTTCGGTTTTTTGAGCTTCCGGGAAGTTTGACGGTTCTTTGCCTAGTTTCATGATCAAGCTGTAACGGGTCTGCCAATCTCGACACTGTTCCAGGGCGTTTTTAATGGGATTGGTAGACTGCTTGTCTGCTTTGGAGATCTGTTTAGGCGCTGGGTGCAACGATCCCTTCGTTAAGCTGTCCAGTGCTTCCAAAAGTCGTGCAACATCCTCGTGGTTGTTATAGAGCGCGAAGGAGACTCTGGCGCTGCCATCGGTGAGATTTAGGCGCTCCATCAATGGCATGGTGCAGTGATGGCCGGTACGAATAGCAATCTGATGCTGATTTAAAAGCGTTGCCAGATCGTAGGTATGGTAACCATCCAAAGTGAACGAAACCACGGCAGCTCGTTGTTTTGGCTTTCCAATCAGCTTTATCCCAGAGATCTGGCTTAACCCATCGAGAGTGTCATCCAGTAATTGTTGTTCATGTTTGGCTGCTGCATTGCGATCAATCTTAGATAAGAATCGGACCGCACTGGCGAGTCCGATAGCGCCAGCAATATTTGGCGTGCCCGCTTCGAATTTGAAGGGCAGGCGATTAAACACTGTATTTTCGATACTGACCCACTCGATCATTTCACCACCGAACTGGTAGGGAGGAAGTTCTTCCAGTAAAGCCTGTTTGCCCCATAGGACACCGATGCCGGTGGGTGCATAAAGTTTATGACCGGAGAAGGCGTAGAAATCACAGCCCAAATCCTGAACGTCGGTTTTCAGATGGACGATTCCCTGGGCGCCATCGACAAAGGTGACCGCTCCAGCTTGTCGGGCTAGTGCTATACAGCGTTTTAAGGGGGTAACCGTACCGAGTGCGTTGGAAAGTTGAGTTAACGCTACCAGGCGTGTCTTAGGGCCAAGCACGCGCTGATAGGCTTCCATATCCAGATCACCACGGTCGGTAACCGGAATGGCGCGAAGGGTAGCACCACAGCGTTGTGCCAACTGTTGCCAGGGGACGATATTGGAGTGGTGTTCCAACAGGCTGATAATAATCTCGTCGCCAGGCTTTAGGTGGCCAAGTGCAAAGCTTTGTGCCACCAGGTTGATGGAGGCTGTTGCGCCGCTGGTCCAGATAATCTCCTCACGCTTGGGGGCGTTGATAAAGTCTTTAATCTGGTTCCTTGCTTTTTCGTAGGTGTTGGTGGCCTGGTCGCTTAGCTGGTGGGCGCCGCGATGTACATTGGCATTGTAGCTTCGATAGAAATGCTCGACATCGTCGAGTACTGACTGTGGTTTTTGGGTAGTCGCAGCGTTATCAAGATAGGTGATACCGCTGCTGGAAATGAGAGGGAACTGCTGGCGAATTAGATCGACATCAAAGTGATAGGACATTACAAAAAGCTAACTAAAGTCATCATAGTAAAATAGTGGCAACGCTTGTCCGATTTCGGATATCAGTTGTCTTCACTCAGTGCCTGCAAGGCATCTTGCGACCACTGGATACTATGACGATAGGCTTCTTCATAGAGGGAATCATGGATCTCAAATTCAGGTAGACGATCCCATTCGCCCCGTTCGTAGCAAAGAGCTGCTTCCAGAACCATTCCCATGGTTCCTTCGTGACGACCGATCGCCTGCTTGATATCGTCATGCAAGGGGATCTGTTCCAGCAAATCGTCCATATCCATATCGAGTAGAGCGTTAATTTGCGACATCATGCCGACCATAAAGAACGCAGATGTGTTGGGATAGCCCATACCTTCGGCGATCATTTCACACATTCGGCCACGGGTTAGCAGCACCCGAGAAATCTCTTCAGGCTTATCCTTACCGCTACTCAGTGCGATCAGAGTTGCCCACTTTTTAACTTGCTCGAGTCCCAGCATCACAACGGCTTGGTTGAGGGACTCCACTTTGCGCACCAAATGGTAAGCAGCGGAATTGACGATTCGTAGCAATTTATAGGTCAATACCGGGTCTTTGACGATCAGCTCTTCGATATCGCTGGAGGTGATTTTCGGGTCCTGTAGCTCCTGAACCAGTTGCATCAGCGCAACGCTGTTAGAGGAAACCTTCTTGCCTTTAACTACCTGGGGTTTGCTAAGAAAGTGTCCCTGGAACAGTTTGAATCCGAGATCGACACATTCATAAAGCTTGTCGACGTTTTCGATCTTTTCTGCCAGCAGGGTGACCTTGAATTTGGAAAGAATCTCGACCTGGCGTTTCAGCTGCTCAGGGGAGAGTTCCAGCACGTCGACTTTTATGATATCCACCACATCCAGTAACGGGGTGTGGTGCTCTTCGTAGACGTAGTCGTCAAGAGCAATGCGAAAACCGTCTGCTTTCAACTCTTTAATAGCAGTGATCAGTTCCTCGTCGACTTCGATATCTTCCAGAACCTCAAGCACTACCTGCTTTTTTAACGCTTTGGGAATGCTCTTTTTAATGATCAGATCACGGGTCAGGTTGACAAAGGCTGGCACGCGTATGATGTTGCCTTGATCGGAAATGCTGGTGTAAGAGTTGAGCAGTACCTCACAGGTGGCCTGGTCTGCATCGAGAAAATCAGCTTCATCGCTGTCTTCGCTGCGATAGAGCAGCTCGTAGGCGATAACTTTTAGTTGCTGATCAAAAATGGGCTGTCTGGCGAGCAGAGTTTGAGGTCTGTCCAAAACCTTATTCATCAACAGGCTTCCTGGCGGTGTGACATGAGAGTTCATAATAGCCCAAATATTGTTACGAGCCTACGGTGATAAAGTAGAGATTATTGATGGAAGTCTATTGTTCTGCAGTAAGGTATAATCGCCGTTTGATTTCTTAACGAGGTAATAATTCGATGGCCATCCACTGGTTTCCGGGGCATATGCACAAGGCGCGAAAGGAGATCGCCAAGATCATGCCGGAGATCGACCTGGTGCTGGAAGTACTCGATGCGCGATTGCCCGTATCCAGCGAGAATCCGCTGGTGCATGAACTGCGTAAAGAAAAACCGTTGATAAAACTTCTGAATAAGAGTGATCTGGCTGACCCTAAACGGACCGAGCAGTGGATTGATTACCTTCAGGGTGATGGTGTTACGGCGATCCCTTTTTGCAGTGAAAACCGCAACGAAGTCAAAAAACTGGTACAGATGTGCAAGCAGATGGCGCCCAATCGGGTAGCTGCTGGGCGTCCGGTTCGAGTGATAATCATGGGGATTCCCAACGTCGGAAAATCTACCCTGATCAACGCTTTGCTGGGGCGTCGCATTGCCAAAGTTGGGAACGAACCGGCAGTGACTAAAAACCAGCAGCGTTTTGTGACTCAAAACGGTTTAGCGATATATGATACCCCGGGCATTCTGTGGCCTAAGATTCATGATGAAGATTCCACATACCGTCTGGCTGCCAGCGGCGCTATCAAAGATACGGTGATGGAATATGAGGAAGTGGCTCTGCATGCGTTGGAGTTTTTGAAGTCCGACTACCCAGATCAACTGGCAACGCGTTTTAAGCTGAAAGAGATCCCAGAAAAAGCAGAGCTGCTATTGGATGAGATCGGTCGTCGTCGCGGGTGTCTTCGCAGTGGTGGCATCGTTGACCGACATAAAGCGGCATTGATCGTTGTCGGTGATCTCCGCTCTACTAAAATTGGTCATCTCACCTACGAAAACGTAGCGGAGTGGAAGCATAAAGCCGAGCTGGCAGAGATCGCACGACTTGAAGCAGAGAAATTGGCCGCAGAACAAGCCGAGCAAGAGAAACAACAGCGATAATCGCTGCTATAACTGAATTAAGAAGTTTGCTGCATAAGTAGTTTAAGAGAGAAGTTATGACACGGGAAAAGAAAAAGGTTCGTTCGGTTGCTGGACAAAAGTTTGTCCCCATCAAACAGGAGAAACGAGATTCTGCGGCTAAGGCTGAATACAAAGAGCGCAAGCAGAAAAATCTCGCCAAAAAGAAGCGCACCAAGTCTCTGACTGAGAAGCAGCGGGAGGCAGAACTGAATGCCAAACAGAACCAGGGCGAGCAGCCCAAAAAACGAAAGTCTCGTCTGAAAAATGATCCAAAAGCTGTGGCCGAACGATCCAAAGAGTTACTGCAAGATTCCTCTTCTGAAGAAAGCTGATACAGGGTTAGCAAGGTGCCGGCCAACCGAACGCCTTGCTCCTGTTTATAGGCTTAAGAAATCAAAATCTGTAATGTTCCCGCGTTAGTTCTGCGGACCGTAGCGGGTGGCGGTAATAAATTCGCCAAAGGTTTCGCACCAGACTACGGCAGTATCGTAGTCATTGATGTCGATGGTTTCGGGCACGGGAACGATAAAGTTTTCGAACACCTTGATATCGCCGACCCGGACCATCTGTGATTTTAGCTGATTGAACTCTGCTTCATCTTCGACAAACTTCGGAGACAGGTAGAGCTTGTAATCAGGGCCTGGAGCAACGCTGCCGGCCAGGGATATAAACTTGCTTCCAACCGAGAGTATCCCTTCACCCCAATGCAGAAAGTCACTGCCTCTGAGGTCCTTGCGAAACTCTCCGGTGAGCAGAGCATCCGCTTTAGCGACGCTAATTTCTGCGTCGGTCGGCCCAGAGGGCGCGGTTAATATCGGCAGCAAGTAGATGCCAAGAGCAAACCCCGCAAAGCCGGCTGCAAGGTGTGTAATGAGCAGCAGTAGCTTTTTCATCATATCTACCGTTTAGTTCCGCTCTTCAGCAATCATCTGGTCAATACACTCCAGAACTTCGTTACTGGCTTCTTCTGAGCCACGCATCTGTTCAATAATTTGCAATCTGAGTTCTTCATTCTTCTGCCAATTGCCTTCCGATAACAACAGTGCTTGTTGTACGTGATAATGAACAGCCTTGTGCGGGGTATGAAGTTGACGGTAGGCATTGGTGTGGCTGAACAGTTCCCGGCCGCTGCCCTGGTGGTACCAAATACCCAGGCGGCATTCCTGGTCGTTAACCTGTACAGCTTGGTATTCGGGTCCTTTCTCCTGGGTGCTGAGGGCGATGTAACCATTTTGCTTAAATATCACGTGGTCCACCTTGGTGAGGGATCCGAAGGCGCGGTGCTGTGCTTGTGTCAGCAGTTTATGAGAGCAGGTGGCCGATTCCGCCTGTTGATGGAATTGCGACTTGAACTCTTCCACCTTGACGTTGATATCGGTTGTAAAGTCTCTGGAGGCCTTGGCCTCGGTGGTCATCTGTTCGACCCGTTGGCTGAAGCGGGATAGTATTTCAGAAACATCTTCGGCAGCGATCTTGGTGCGGTTTGCCAGATTTCGAACCTCATCGGCTACCACTGCAAACCCGCGACCTTGTTCACCAGCTCGAGCCGCTTCGATGGCTGCATTCAGGGCCAATAAGTTAGTCTGTTCGGCGATTCCGGTAATGAGTCCTAATACTTCGGTAACCTTAGCACTGTCTTCGCCAAGATCGGTGACCACCTGGAGTACGCTTTCGCTGTTGGTGTTGACGGCGCTGAGCCCATCGCTAATGATATCGACAGTGCTCTGGTTCTCTACCGCAATTTCAGCGTTTGATTGGGCGATAACGCTAACCTTATCGAGATCTTCGTTAATCGCCAGTAGATCTTCCTGATTTTGCTTGAGGTTTTTGATGAGATTGTTGGTGTTGAGTTCGTGAAGACCCGAGGCCAGTTCATTTTTTGAAATAAGTTCGGCATTGGCGCTCATGGCCGCCAGGGCTTCGTTAACCATTACCAGGGACTGCTTAAGTTGGCCGTGCAGGCCAAGATGTTGTGCTCTTCGGCTATGATCGCCTTCGCTGACTCGTCTAAAACAGGTGCCAACCTCTTTGAAAAAGGTTTCGACCCGATCAAGAAAGTCGTTTAACTGCCAGGCTACCATGCCTAACTCGCCCATGCCTTTGGTTCCGGTAATTCGCTCGTGGAGGTTGCCTTTGGCGGTGACGGTCAGGACATCGGCCATCTTTGTCAGAACTAACAGCGCCCTGTGACCGATCATTACGGCATAGACGCCCATAGCCAAGCTAAGAAGGGGATAGATGATTACCGCCCAGGAGATACCGGTGAAGATAATCAAGTAGAGCGTGAATAGGATATTGATAAAGACAAAGATTCCGATCCCCCAATCCAGTTGGGTTTTCATCATTGGAATATTTTTGTTGGATGAGGGATTACTCACTGTTGCGGTTGTCATGGTTTAACCCTCCTGGTCCAAACTTAAAACTAGTTCTTCGTAGCCAACGCCCAGTTGGTTCAGGGTATCTAATAGGTAGGCGATAGAGTTACCACAGGCATCGGCAGTGTTGCTCGATTTTTCAATTTGCACCATCTGTTTGTAGACCGGGATTACTGTCTCAATGGCTTTTTGAGTAGGGCGGCGTCGCACAGAGTAGTAGCCAATCAGTTTACCGGAGGCATCGTAATCGGGGGTTACGTTGGCGAAAACCCAGTAGTATCGGCCGTCTGCAGCGAGGTTTTTGACGTAAGCGAAAAATTCATGTCCCTGCTGCAGTTCATCCCACATCACCTTAAAGGCCCCGCGAGGCATATCAGGATGGCGGATAATATTGTGCTGAATCCCCAGTAATTGATCTTCACGGTAACCGGCAATCCTCATAAAGATACGGTTTGCGTAGGTTATTCTGCCTTTGGTGTCCGTTTTGCTGACTATAAATTCGTCTTCACTGAGTTTGATCTCTGAATCCAGTGGTTTGATCTTCGGTTTCATACCTGCTTCCTATGAAAGAGCGACACTCGCTTCCTAGCTACCTCAGAAAATATAGGCGCTTATAAGCGTTTTGGGATGGTTCTTGTGAATTGTCAGCGATGACTGGCTACCCTAGTTGAGTAAACGATCAAATATAATTGAAGAGCCTGTTTCAAAAAATAGTTCATTCGTAGGCCCTTATTAAGCAGATCCGGCTAATAAAAGTATTTTTGGGACGCCATCATTGATCTCAGTGTAGATTAATGAATTCGATAAATCCCCAGCAAAAATAATGTCTTGTCCTATACTCAAACCAAAACAAAGACGTAGAAGAGAAGAGCATTACTCGGCTTCGTCAGAATGTGCTGTTATCAAATTCGTCCGTGGTTTGTTGGGGAGCCAGCCAATGCAAACGCTATCCAAAAAAGGCTTTAGCGAAATATTAGCCAAACTGGAACAGGAACTAACTAAACAGCTAAACAAGAAACAAGCTTCGGAGATATTTCGATTTGCTAATCTCCACTATGGTTCGTCTTCTCGCGAAGAGATCGCTGAAAGACGTCTGGAAGAGCTGTACGGTGCCACCCTGGAGTGTTGGTATTTTCTTCAGCAAAGGGATGCGGGCCAACCCAAGGTCAAAGTATTCAATCCTGATTTCGAGGAAAATGGTTGGCAGTCCACCCATACTGTTATTGTGATATTGCAGGAAGATATGCCGTTCTTGATCGATTCTATCCGTATGGAAGTGAATCGACGGGAACTGACCATCCACTCAATCCACAACAGCATCATGCTGGTTAAGCGCGACAAAAAGGGTGAGTTGCTAGAGATTGCCGATGATCTAAAAGCAGATGATGAAAAAGCCGGCGACAAAAAAAGTAGCGCTGATATTACTAAAGAATCGATCATCTACTTGGAAGTCGATCGCCATACGGACCCTAAGCAACTTCAAGATCTGCGTGGCTCTCTGAACGAAATCCTCGATGAAGTATCGCTCGTCACAGAAGACTTTCACTCCATGCGCGTTAAAGCAGCAGCCCTAACCGAAACTGTCAACAGCATAGCGGACAAACTAAGCAAGGTAGACTGCGGTGAAATGGTGGATTTTATCCGCTGGCTGGTCAGCGATCATTTCACTTTTCTGGGCTATGAATCCTACAAGGCGGTAACCAAAGGATCGAAAACATCCCTGGTTCCGGTGAAAGGATCGGAGTTGGGACTATTTCGAAGTTGCGATGATGTTTCCCTTAATTTACAGATAACAGAGCTGCCAAAAGGGCAGAGAAGTAAAATAAAAATCAGTGAGTTATTAGGGTTTTCTAAATCTCCTTCGAAGTCTCGTGTGCATCGGCCAGCCTATTCAGACTACATTGCTTTCAAATGTTTTGACGACAAAGGCAAGCTCAAAGGGGAGCACCGCTTTCTAGGTTTGTATACTTCTTCAGTGTATTACCAGAGCACTCGCTTGATACCGGTCATTCGACGTAAAGTTGATGCAGTGCTGAATCGTTCGGGGCTTCACCGTGGCAGTCATGACTGGAAGGAATTGCATCAAATTCTGGAGATCTATCCCAGAGACGATCTGTTCCAGATACAAACCGATGAGTTGTTCGAGACCGCCTTGGGTATATTGCATATTCACGAGCGGCGACAAACCCGAGTGTTTATCCGAAAGGACCGCTACGGGCGTTATTATTCATGTTTGGTGTACGCTCCCAGAGATATTTACAGCACCGATTTTAGAATCAGAGTTCAGACCATTCTCAGCCAAGAACTAAACACCAGCCTAGTTGAGTTTAGTACCCACTTCTCCGAATCGATTTTGGCCAGAACGCAGTTTATCTTCCATGTTGATGATTTGGCAGAAAGCGTTGAGATCGACGTCAAAAGTATCGAGCATCGAGTCAAGCAGGCGGCGCGATCCTGGCAGGACGAACTATACGATGCGTTGATAGAATTCCATGGTGAGGAGCAGGGTATCTCCTTAGCTAGTCGTTTCAGAACCGGTTTTTCGGCCAGTTACCGGGAAGATTTTAGTCCGCGTACTGCCGTTGCTGACATCCAGCATCTGAAAGATCTCAATGATGAGCAACGACTCGCCATGAGTTTCTACCGTGAGCTGGAGCAACCGGCGGAACAGGTTAACTTTAAGTTGTTCCACTACGGTATCCCTATCCCCCTGTCCGATGTTATTCCAGTGATGGAAAATCTGGGGCTCAAGGTGATGGATGAGCACCCATACTCGGTCAGGTCTGGTGAAGAGCGTTACTGGATCCATGACTTTAGGATGCTGCACCAATCCGGTTCTGAGATCGATATGCATTCGGTCAGGGATACCTTCCAGCAGGCTTTTGCCCATATCTGGACCGGGGATGCCGAAAGTGACCATTTTAACCGCCTGGTACTCTGTGCCCAATTGGGATGGCGTGAAGTGGCTATGCTGCGGGCCTATGCCAAATACATCAAACAGTTGAAGTTCGGTATCAGCCAACTAGCCATTGCCAACTGTCTGATCCAGCACATCGGTATTACCAAGAAATTAGTGGAGCTGTTCTATGCACGTTTCCATCCAGATGGCACCAACTTGCATCAGCAGGAGGCTCTTAAAGAGGCGATCATTACCGACCTGGATGCAGTGCCCAGTCTGACCGATGATCGTATTATCCGTCGCTATCTGGATCTAATGTTGGCTAGCTTGCGGACCAACTTTTTCCAGACCGACCGGCAAGACAAACCCAAAGCCTATTTCTCCTTTAAGTTTTCGCCCCAGGATATTCCAGATATACCGCAACCTCGTCCCATGTTCGAAATATTCGTTTATTCCCCCCGCGTCCAGGGTGTTCACCTCAGGGGCGGCAAAGTTGCAAGGGGTGGCTTGCGCTGGTCGGATCGTGATGAAGATTTCAGAACTGAGGTTCTGGGGCTGGTCAAAGCCCAGCAGGTTAAGAACGCGGTCATCGTTCCCGTCGGAGCCAAGGGTGGATTTATCGCCCGTAAGTTACGGGATGATATGAGTCGCGAAGAGTTTATGGCGGAAGGGATCGAGTGCTACAAGTTGTTTATTCGCGGCTTGTTGGATATCACCGATAACTTGAAGGAAGACGAGGTCATACCTCCCGGCGATGTTATTCGACACGATGAGGACGATAGCTATCTGGTTGTTGCGGCTGACAAGGGGACGGCAACCTTTTCAGATATCGCTAACGGGATTGCTAACGAATATGGATTTTGGCTGGGGGATGCCTTTGCTTCCGGTGGCAGCCAGGGTTATGACCACAAGGGCATGGGGATCACCGCTCGGGGAGCATGGGTTTCCGTAGAACGTCATTTCCGTGAATTTGACCATGACACTGCAACCACTGATTTCTCAGTACTTGCAGTGGGTGATATGGCGGGTGATGTTTTCGGGAACGGAATGCTTCGATCTGAGCATATCTGTCTGGTCGCCGCGTTTAACCACATGCATATTTTTATCGATCCAAACCCGGATTCCGCTACCAGTTTCAAAGAACGAGAACGATTGTTCGAGTTGCCTCGTTCCAGCTGGATGGATTATGACCAGTCTCTGATATCGAAAGGCGGGGGTGTCTTCAGCCGCGCAGCCAAGTCCATTGCCATCAGTGATGAGATGAGAGCACGTTTTGATCTTCACGTTGATAAAATGACGCCAAATCAATTGCTTCATGCACTACTTCAGTCGCCAGTAGATCTGATCTGGAACGGCGGTATCGGCACATACGTTAAACACAGTCTTGAAACCCATGGTGATGTCGGGGACAAGGCCAATGATGCAATCCGCGTAGATGCCGACCAGCTCCGTTGCCGGGTGATTGGTGAAGGTGGAAATCTAGGGGTAACTCAACGAGCGAGAATGGAGTTTTGTCTCCATGGGGGCGCCTGTAATACAGACTTTATCGATAATGCCGGTGGTGTTGATTGCTCAGACCACGAGGTAAATATCAAGATATTGCTGGATGCCATCGTCTCTGCAGGTGATCTCACCGAAAAGCAGCGTAACAATCTGTTGAGAAAGATGACAGAAGATGTATCCACCCTGGTGCTGGATAACAATTACCGTCAGGCGCAAGCGATTAGTCTGGCCCAGGCTCAAACCCTGGATAGGATGGGTGAGTTCCGGCGGCTAATCGGCTATCTGGAAGAGCATGCAAAACTAGATCGGAAACTGGAATTCATCCCAGAAGATGAAGAGCTTCAGGAAAGACGGAGTGATAACAAAGGGTTTACCCGGGCTGAACTGTCAGTTGTGATCTCCTACTGTAAGGCTCAGCTTAAAGAGGAGTTGGTCGATTCCGAATTGCCCGAAGATGATTACATTGCTCGGGAACTGGAAACAGCTTTCCCTCAAATATTGATCAAGCGTTATAAAGACGATCTATATAACCACCGTCTGCGCCGGGAAATCATCTCAACCCAGATAGCTAATCATATGATCAACCAGATGGGCATCTCTTACGTTCATCGTCTTCAGTTATCTACAGGCAATAAAGCACCGGCCATCGCCCAGGCTTATATTCTGGCGCGGGATGCATTCGATCTTGAAAGTCTTTGGCAGCAGATCGAGGCCCTCGATAATCAAGTGACCTCCGATGTGCAGATGAAAATGATGATGGAGCTGCAGCGGCTGGTTCGTAGGGCCAGTCGCTGGTTCCTTCGCAATCGCCGTATGGAGTTGAATACCCGTAAAGAGGTAGAGCATTTCGGCCCCCAGATTCGCACGCTTCGCGAAAATATGGGTGAGTGGTTAGAGGGCAGTCCTGGCCAGGCTTGGCGCGATCGGTATTATTACTATCAGCAGTCAGGGGTACCCGATGAATTAGCGAAATCGGTGGCTGGAACAGACAGTCTGTACATGTCTTTGGGGGTGATTGAAGTGGCCAGCGAGACCGGCGCCGACCTCGAATCGGTGATCAAGGCATACTGTGTGCTGGGTGAGCGTCTGGATATGTATTGGTTCGCCAAAGAGGTCAATGCATTGTCAGTGGACAACCAGTGGCAGGCTTTGGCTCGGGAGGCGTTTAGAGACGATCTGGATTGGCAGGTGAGGGCGCTGGCAACTAGTTTGATACAGCGCTGGAACCAGAAAGAGTCCATGTCGGATTGTTTTGACCGTTGGATGCAGCAGTATGACTTGATGGTGTTGCGCTGGCTGGATATGCTTGCCGATCTGAAGAACGCCGATAAACAGGATTACTCCATGTTTACCGTGGCGATTCGTGAACTGTTTGATTTGGCCAAGGGTAGTACGCTGCATAAGGATACCTGAGGCCTTTTCCTAAAGCCTTGAGGTCTTTTTAAGCAGTAATGCAGAAGATTACCCTGAATCTGAAGATATCCCCTGACGAGTATCTAAAGCTCTATCAGGGGAGCGCCAATTCGGTTACCGCAACCGCGATTGATGGTCGTAGCGTACGTTTTCCTGCCAAAATCCTAAAACCTTACGTGACGCTCCAGGGTATCCGGGGTGTCTTCGTGATCTATTTTGATGATCAAGGTAAGTTTCAATCTATTGAACAGTTGCGGCCTGGGTAACCGAATACAGTCAGGCTTCAAATATTCCTCTATAGGCCATGGCGGCGATATCCTCATCGATAATCTTTGCGTATAATTACGACCCTCCAATAACCCGTCCAATCGGTATGCGGACCCTCGAGAGAATTGCCATCAATGAGCTACAACACGCTGCAATCGCTACTGTTCAAATTTGACCCAGAAACTTCCCATTCCCTGGCCATGCAAGGGATAGACGCATCCGAGCGGTTAGGCATCAGTGGCTTGATTTATGAGCAGGTTCAGTCTCCGGTCGAAGTGATGGGGCTGAATTTCCCCAATGCAGTGGGTCTGGCAGCCGGGCTCGATAAAGATGCGGCTTATATCGATGGTTTGGCGGCACTGGGCTTTGGCTTTATCGAAGTGGGCACCGTGACTCCTCGCCCGCAGCCGGGCAACCCTAAGCCTCGATTATTTAGAATCCCGGAAAGTCAGGCCATCATCAACCGGATGGGATTTAACAACAAGGGCGTTGATAACCTGATTCAGGAAGTTGATAACAGTTGTTTTGACGGGATCCTAGGCATTAATATCGGCAAAAACGTTGATACTCCGGTCGAGAAAGCCACCGATGATTACCTGCTGTGCATGCGTAAAGTCTATACCCGTGCCAGCTATATCACCGTCAACGTATCATCTCCGAACACACCGGGGCTTCGTACCCTTCAGTTTGGTGACTCACTAAACAGTTTGCTGGATGCCATTAAAACTGAGCAAAAACGACTGGCAGCCTTTCACGGCCGCTATGTGCCGGTTGCAGTTAAGATCGCCCCAGATATGAGTGACGAAGAGATTGATCTGGTCGCCCAGTCACTTATCCAATACGAAATCGACGCTGTAATCGCCACCAACACCACCCTAAGACGTGATGGCGTAGAGTATTCGAGCTGCGCTAGCGAGGCTGGTGGTCTCAGTGGTTTGCCTGTTCGTGATCTTTCGACACAGGTGATCAGCCGTTTGTCACAATCCTTGGCAGGTATGCTTCCAATTATTGGGGTGGGTGGTATCTGTGATGGCGATGCTGCAGCCGATAAAATCAAAGCTGGTGCTGCATTGGTGCAAGTCTACAGCGGGTTTATCTATCGTGGTCCTGGATTGATCAACGAATCTGCAAAGGCGATCGCTGCCCTAAATAGCTGATTTCGGATTGCCCAATTATCTGATTCGGTGTGGCGAGAAAAAGAAAAGGGCCCGCTTGGGCGGACCCTTAATCTTGCTAACTCCTTTTAACTCAAATCACGGGACACTTGGGGCGCAGTGTAGGTTCGATAACCCTTGGTAACCATCCCAGTAGTCGGAACGCCCTTGTCGCCAGCCTGTCAACCAGTGTTGTCTGGAACTTGTGGTATCAGTGGGGCATAAGTCTTTGGATTTTCCAGCCAGGCCAACACGGTAACCGCGTTGATAGGCTCTTGAAGTCAAGTCACGCTTTTGTCTCTTCATAAACAGTAATAGCCTCGTTTCTTCTTTTGTCGGTTTCAACTAGGTCTATACATGCGAGAGAATTGCTGGCGGATGATTTGGGTCCGCAAACGCATGACCACCCTTGGGCGGCAATTTCGTTTTATCGAATCTCTGAATAGTTGTCGACTACTGATTTTGCTGCATCTTCAAATAGCTTCGGCAGTATCTTGTATATAGTGTAAATTCGTTATAATTATCAATTAGCTAGGCTGAGCGTTGTACAAGCTGCGATGCAGCGTGAAAAATATTAATACTGTCTTTAATGTGTAGTATTTCAATTCCTATTGTCGGGGCAGCTATAGGGGTGTCAGGCTGATAGTGTTATGATTGCTCGCTTTTTCATCACAGCAGATTACAGGTAGCTTTCATTTGAGTTCCTCCGCGTCGTCTTACCTCTTTTTCGTCACCTGCCCGAAAGGGCTGGAACAACTTCTCACCGATGAGTTGAGTCACTTGGGGGCTGTTAATGCCAAATCCACGGTCGCCGGGGTTCAGGTGGAGGGTACCCTAGAGGTCATCTATCGCTGCTGCCTGTGGTCACGTTTGGCTAACAGGGTTTTGCTACCCCTGACCAATTTCGAAGCAGAAACAGCTGAACAGCTATATGCCGGTGTGCAATCTGTGCGTTGGTTGGATCATATGCGAGCCAACGCTACGCTGGCGGTAGATTTCAACGGTAGCACACGGGGGATCAACAACACCCATTTTGGTGCCCTCAAGGTTAAAGATGCCATCGTTGATCAGATCCGTGA
Organism: Motiliproteus sp.; assembly: GCA_026196225.1. GTDB lineage: Bacteria > Pseudomonadota > Gammaproteobacteria > Pseudomonadales > Balneatricaceae > Motiliproteus. Next base: position 28,441 of record JAPHRD010000071.1, on the reverse strand, counting down.
CGCTAGCGGCCAGCGGCCTAGCATCGATAAGCAGAGACCTGATCTTCGCGTTAATGCATACCTCAATCGCGGACGCTGTGAATTGAGTCTCGACCTATCCGGTGAGAGCCTGCATCGACGGGGTTATCGTACCCAGGGCGGTGAAGCGCCGTTGAAAGAGAACCTCGCTGCCGCGCTGCTCATTCGCAGTGGTTGGCCGAAGATGGCTGAAGAGGGCAGACCGCTGATTGATCCTATGTGTGGCTCCGGCACACTGCTGTCAGAAGCGGCGATGATGGCCGCCAAGATGGCTCCAGGGTTGGGAAGGAAACAGTTCGGATTTGAAGGCTGGCTAAAGCACGACAGCAGTTTGTGGATGGAGCTATTACGCGAGGCTCGGGCAGTCCGCCAACAAGTGCCTGAGATGAAATTGCCAGAGATCCATGGCTATGACGCCAGTCCTAAGGCTGTGTCTATCGCCAAAGATAATATTCGCCGTGCTGGTCTAGAGATGCATGTGCGGATAAGTCAACGTGAACTGGCTGAACTTAAGCCCCTGACCCATCGCTCCGACTTGCCACCAGGCTTGCTGCTCACCAACCCGCCTTACGGCGAGCGTCTCAGTGAAATCCCGTTGATTGTCTATCTTTATCGCTATCTGGGAGAGGCTCTGAAACGAGATTTTCTGAATTGGACAGCAGGGGTTTTTACCGGCAACCCTGACCTTGGCAAAGCGATAGCGATGCGTGCCACCAAGCAGTACAAGCTGTTTAATGGAGCGATCCCCAGTAAGTTGCTGCTGTTCTCCGTTAAGCCTGAGTATTTCTACCGTGATAGCAAACAGGCAGAAGCCAAAGCCTCTGCTGATAGCGAAAAGAAAGCCTCCGATCTTCCTCAGGGAGGCAGTGAAATGTTCGCTAACCGTTTACGTAAGAATCTAAAACAGATCGATAAGTGGGCGCGTAAGGCCGATATTCAGTGTTATCGGGTGTACGATGCTGATATGCCGGAATACGCCTTGGCGGTCGATCGCTATGCTGATTGGGTCTGTGTCCAGGAATATGCCGCGCCTTCAACGGTGGATCAGGTTAAGGCTGTTGAACGGCTGGAACAGGCCGTGGCAGTGATCCCCAATGTGATGGGGGTGCCGTCAGAAAAGGTGGTGCTTAAACAGCGTCGTCGTCAAAGTGGCAAAGAGCAGTACCAACGCCTGGATGAGCAACAGAACTATTTCCAGGTTGGAGAAGGCGGATGTGGCTTTTTGGTCAACCTCCATGATTATCTGGATACTGGACTCTTCCTAGATCACCGTCCCATTCGAATGAAGATCCAGGAGTGGGCACGGGATAAACGTTTCCTTAATCTTTTCTGCTACACCGGTGCCGCCACTATTCATGCGGCGAAAGGCGGTGCCCGTTCGACGACTAGCGTGGACATGTCTAACACCTACCTGGATTGGTTACGTAAAAATCTGGCGCTTAATGGATTTAGTGAGAAACTGAACGAAACCGTTCAGGCCGACTGCATGGCTTGGCTGCAACAGCAAAAGTCACAAGCTGATTACGATCTGATCTTTATGGATCCACCCACATTTTCAAACTCTAAACGGATGCGGGATACATTGGATATTCAGCGGGATCATGTGGATATGATCCGTAACGCAATGAAGTTGTTGGCCGAAGAAGGAACGCTGGTTTTTTCTAACAATCTGCGTCGCTTTAAAATGGACAAAGAAGCGCTGGAACGCTTCGAGATTGAAGACATAACCCGACAAACCATCGACAAAGATTTTAGTCGCAATCAGCGTATCCACAATTGTTGGCTGATTCGCCATAAATCCGGCTCATAGCCAATAGGTTTGCTACAGTTTAGGTATAGGATCCCGAAATCGCAGGGGCCGTACCTATGCTGGACCCTCCCGACTCTGCTGAAAGACCGCCCCCGGTCAGTGAAATACTGGCCGAATGGGATGGTGTTGATCTAATGGTAGGCGTACAGATACTGGCGAAATACTATCCTTCCAGAAATTTGAAGGAAGCGTTGGAACTGACGTCTGTAGTAGAGCACTACCGGTTGCACCATAAGGTGAAGCCAAATGATGGTAACAAGTAAACACTGATTCTGAATAGGGGAAAATAAAAAAGGCCTCCATTTGGAGACCTTTTTGTACATCAAGTTGTTGAATCAACCATTACGTCGCTTAGGCAGTACGTCTTTCAGACTCTCGGCCATCTTGCGCAGGCTTTCTTCGGTGGTTTTCCAGTCGATACAGGCATCTGTGATAGATACACCATACTTAAGATCGTTCAGGTCTGAAGAGATTGACTGGTTGCCCCATTCCAGATGACTTTCAATCATCAGGCCAACGATAGATTCATTGCCTTCGATAATCTGGTTGGATACGTTCTCCATAACCAGCGGCTGAAGGGCCGGGTCTTTATTGGAGTTTGCGTGGCTGCAGTCCACCATAATGTTGGTGCTGACTTTACCTTTATCAAGTGCTTTCTCGGCTAGTGATACATTAACGGAATCATAATTGGGTTTTCCGCTACCACCGCGCAGGACCATATGACCGTATTGGTTGCCCTTGGTGTGGATTACCGATACTTGGCCGTCACCATTAATACCCAGGAATCGGTGAGGATGCTCAACAGACTGTAAAGCGTTGATCGCAACAGTCAGGCCACCGTCAGTACCATTTTTGAAACCAACCGCACAAGAGAGACCGCTGGCCATCTCGCGGTGGGTTTGTGATTCGGTTGTACGAGCACCAATTGCCGACCAGGCAATCAAGTCCTGCATATATTGAGGAGAGATCGGGTCCAGCGCCTCGGTGGAAAGAGGCAGTCCCATATTAGCCAGATCAATCAGTAGCTGACGACCTACGTGCAGACCTTCTTGAATACGGAAGCTATCGTCCAGACGTGGGTCGTTGATCAGACCTTTCCAGCCAACAGTGGTGCGGGGCTTCTCAAAATAGACGCGCATGACGATATAGAGCGTGTCTTTTAGCTCTTCGGCCAGCTTCTGCAGGCGTTGGCCGTATTCTTTGGCGGCTTCGACGTCGTGGATGGAGCAGGGGCCAACAACCACGAACAGACGCTTGTCGCTGCCGTCCAGAATGTTTTTGATGGTCTGGCGTCCTTCCAAAACTGAATCCATTGCTGCTTGAGTCAGTGGCAGTTCGGCTTTCAGTTGTTCCGGTGTTACCAGAATCGTTTGAGATTCGACGTTTAGATCGTCAACACGTATATCAGTCATTGCAACTTCCTAGTGAATATATTCGTGGCAGCCATCGATAGTGCGTCCCTGGATGCCGCTTGGAGATCGCGCAAAAAGTTACAGCCAGCAGCGCAAATACCCCGAAAATGTAGGCCAATATACCCCTCAGCCTATCGGGATTCAACGGTAAACGCGACCCTTCAAAGGGATTAGTGTGCAGGGCACAAAGTTTGTAGCCTTTTCGAATAAAGATTGATCAATATAATCAGTGAGGGCTAATATATAATGGTTCGTGTTGTATCGCAGCATCGGAGGTATTGTTCAGGATGAACACGCAAGCCCTAATTAGTAAAAATATTTCTACTGACCAAAAGGTTCAGCTTGTAGAAAATCTAGTCACCGCCGGATACAGGGAGGTTGGTGTTTACGAGAACCTGAAAGATCATGAATACAAGGTTATGCCTTACTTTTCCGAGAAGGGTAACCCAAAAAGCGAAGTACTTTGGCGCTTGGAAATTCGACAAGGCAGTGGAATGCCTGCGATATGCTTTCCAGAAAGTGCTTTGCATGGATTAATGGGTTGAGCTACACGTCTAGATCCACCTCCTCAAAGTGACCACTATCGGGGAAATAAAGCGCTGCCCGGATGGGTCTGTTCTCCATTGCTAAAAATGCCCTGGCATAGCCGGTTAACTGCGGCTTATAACGTTCCACTTCTTCACTGACAAATTGACTGAAACTGTCTCCATGGGCCATGGCTGTTTTGTAATCGATAATCCAACGATTGCCCTGGTCGTCTACAAAGGTCCGGTCTACCACCATTTGTTGGGCCTGGAAGCCGTTGAAGTAAGTGAGTTCCAGTTCACAAGCACTGTGTTGATGGTCCTGATTGATAATCCAGCGACCTCTAGAATCCTCCAGAACATTACGTAATAGTTGGTCGATCTGGCTAACGGCCTGATTCGCTTCCTGTGGCGTGACTCCCATCTGCCTAAGTTGGCTGTGCCATCCGGGTTTGAATTGTTCGAATCGTAGCGGATCGCACATCAATTCAGGGTTAAGCACCATCTGTTGGAGGATACGGTGGGTGAGTGTGCCTATATGTCTTGGTAACTCCTGCCAATTCTGTTCTGGAAGATTTGGGCCCTCTGTTTCAGAGTTGAAGCTAGGAGGCGCAGACAGCGGTGAAGACTGGTCCAGTTCGGGTAGTTGAAAATGGCCGGGTAAACGACGAATTGAGGTTAGCTTTCGGGACTCTGTTTCCATCGTCAGATCTTCTTCGCACTGATGCAGAGTGGCTTGTTCTTTAACGTAGGGCCAGATGGCAGACAACAATGCTTGTTGGGACGGAGCACGAGGTTTTCCTTTGCTATCGCAGTTAAGGTGCGAGACAAGGTGCAGGCGTTTGATTGCTCGGGTTGCTCCTACATATAGCAGTCGGGTCCCTTCCATCTGGTTCTTGAGTTGTTGCTCCTGTTTTAAATACTGATAAAGCGGGTCTTGATCTTCGCCGGTAGCGGCCAGAGGCCCTAAAAGCAGGTCTTGTTTGCCATCGCAAGTTAGTCGTTGCTGCCACATAAGCAAACGCTTTTCATCGGCACGAGGCGCGCGATCGAGCCCTGCCAGAATAACCGTTTCGAACTCCAGCCCTTTAGATTTATGAATGGTCATCACCTGAAGCCGAGGATCTCCGTCACTATCAGGTGCTGCGAAGAGCTTTTCCAGATCCCGCTGAAATTGGCAATCGTCTTTTAAGGCTCCGCCGCAATCGTGGCTTTCGATCAGTTGCAGCAGTTGATCAATGTCTTGTCGTTGGGATTGGCTATTGAGTGTGGCAGGGCCACCTAGGGCTAGCCAGCAAGATTCAATCTCTAGTCGTAAGGGTTTACGGCGCCTTTGCTGCCAGCATTGATTCAATATGGCGACCAATCGTGCGACTCGCTGTTGGCCATCAGCCGATAATGGCAGTTGCTGATATTGTTGCAATCGTGACCATATACAGTGTTCCAGACCTTCCTTGCCGGCGACGGCGAGCAGATCGGCGTTACCAAGCCCACACCAGGGAGCGCGGAGAATGGCAAGCCAGGCGATACGGTCTGCCGGATTAAGTCGCGCCCGCAACAGAGACACCATATCTACAACCCACATACGGGAGGCCAAAGAGTCTAAGTCGGTAGCTTGCCAGCGCAGGCCAGCCTGACGCAGACAGGGGAGGATTTCCTTGAGGTGATTACGGTTGCGTACCAGAATCGCTACCGACTGCTGAGGATCCTGTTGCCAGGCCTGATTGACCAGTTCTAAAATCCTCTGCGCTTCAGCTTGCCTGTCTGGAAAATCCAGGAATACATCGACGCTTACTGCCGGGTCAGCAAGTGGGGGATTAAAGGCGTTTGAGTTTTCGTAGCTGACAGCGCCGCGACTGATATCGTCTTCGGCGGGGAAGGCTTGGGCGAAAATCTGGTTGACCCATTCAACCACGCCAGATTGAGAGCGGAAATTCACACTGAGATCAGCGGCGGTCATTGAGACCTGGCCGATACCATGTTTTCTAGCCTCGAGAAAAAGTCCTACATTGGCGTCCCTGAAACCGTAACAGGATTGCATACCATCGCCGACAATAAATAGCGTGCGACCATCGCCAGGCTGCCAACCGTATGTCAGCTTTTCCAGTAATTGGATCTGTGGTGAGGAAGTATCTTGAAATTCGTCCACTAGGATATGCTGAATCTGGTAATCCAACAGCAGTGATAGATCGGTGGGGAATTCGTCATCGCCCAGGGCAGTCAACGCAGCGCTAGTGACCTGCGGATAATCAACGGCGCCGCGTTCGGCAAACACCAGCAGCAATTGGGCGACTAGGTTAGGGAGTAGCAGCGTTAGCGCTTCCAGCATTTGCCACTGACTATCCTGATAATGATCCGCAGGCAATATTTGCACCCGTTGTAGTCGTTCTTTTAATCCGGGAACAGCCTGAAGTTGTTCGATAAGGTCGTAGAATTCAGCTTTTTTCTGCTTGGCGATCTCTTTTTCGGCTTTGCTGGTTCCGGCTATAAAACCGCTTCGCTTGTCGACTTTTTGGCGCCAATCGCCATCTTTCTTCAAAACCAGTTCAGAAAGTCCACGCCATTGGTTAAGGGCAGAGCGTTGGTTTTCGGGGAGTGAAACTAAGCCTAGACAAGATTCAATCGCTGTACCTTTGGGTTCCAGCTGTAGATTAGATGCGGCGTAGTCGGCCATGGCCAGAAAGCTGGAACAATAGGGGAGCAGTTGATCTGTTAACTGTTGTAGCTCATCTTGCAACAGTCGCTTCAAGCCCTGTTCTAGAATTAGACGTGCATCTCTTACCGAACCGCCGGTGCCGATAAATGAAAGCCATTGATCACGCCTGGCGAGCATAGCGATCAACAACTGTTCCATAACATCCACTCTGTTATCCAAATGGGTCAGAAGTTGAGAGAGTGCTGATGCTATATCGTCCTTGTCTTCCAGTTGCGCCAACAATCTGTGTACCGCCAGTTGGTAGAGCGGGTGCGGGTCTTGGGCGATCTCTGGCTGCGAACCGAATTGGCTCTGGGTTGGCAGTGCTTTGGTTAGGCGTGCGCAGAGTCCGTCGATGGTCAGAATGCGCAGGCGACTGGGATTTTGAAGTAGTTTCCAACTCAGTTCCTGATCCCGTTGCAATACCTGGCTTGCCAGTGTCCAGGACTGCAATTTATGTTCGCTGAGGTCGGTAGGTGGAGTCTTGGCTTGTTTTAGCCCTTCAAGGATACGGTCCAGCATCTCCGCTGCGGCTTTGCGGGTAAAGGTAATACAGAGTATTTCTTCCGGTTTTTGTACTTTGGTCAGCAGTTTTAGCACCCGCTGGGTCAAAAGTTCGGTTTTTCCGGATCCTGCCGGAGCACGTACAGAAAAAGAGCGGCCTTCATCCAGACAAAGTTGACGCTGTTGATAGTCGACCGGTTGGTTACTCATTTCCTGACTGCTCCCTGTCGGTGTATAGGTCAAACTCGTAAATGCGGTTTAGTGGCTCAACGCCGCTGTATTGGTAGGCGTTGCTATCAACAGGGTCAACAGCACACTTTCCATGTAGGAAATCTTCGACTAGATGTTCAAGGTTGGCACACCAGTACTGGATAAGTTCCGGCCACTCGGGAGGAAGTTTCTGCCGATTCCCAGCAAGGGGCAGGATGCCTGAAGTTGTGGCGTCTCCGTCAGAAAACCCTTTGAAAGTCTGTTCTGCGGCGTTGATTTCTGCAAAAGCGATGGCTGCTACAGGCTTGCGAGTACTGATTGCGTAGAGCGGCAGCTGCGGTTCTTTGGGGCGTTCTCCGCTCCAGCTACCCAGGTGGCTCTTGCCGGTTTTGTAATCGATCAGCAGCAGACATTGGTCACTGAGTTGGTCAATGCGGTCGATGCGGAGTTTCAAGGGCAGTCCGGCCAGCTGGGTATTCAAACTTTGCTCCGTAGCTAAGACGGTAAAATCCGGACGCTGTTTCTCAACTTCGAGCCACCGACTTAACAACGTCGCTAGCCGTTGATGTTCCAGTTGCCAGAATTTACCTTTCATCCAGGACTGCGCTTTGGGTTTCAATTTTGTAATGGCTTTGTCGCAGCAGCGGTTGATTAGCTCTTCAAGTGCAATCTTGGAAAGATTCTTAAGTGTCTGTAAATCTTTTATTTCCTTCCAGAATAATTCCAGTGCAAAGTGAAGTGAATTACCCCGTTCTGCGGGGCTGATGCCGACGCCGGGCTGCTCCAAATTGCTAGCTCCCAGTCGGTGAATCAAAAATGCCTGGAAAGGGCAGAGTGCCTGGTTCTTGATCAGTGAGCTGCCACCCCGAATGAAATCCATCTCTTCACTATCGACGGCTGGAGCTCTGCCGGTATCTAGAGTTTCAAGGATGGTGCAGGCCACCAGTTGCTCAGTCCAGTCAGGAATCTGGAGCGAAATATCAAAAAAACGGTTTTGGGTGATTGGCAACTGTTCAGGCAGGCAATCTGGAATTTCAGCAATGAGTGCGCTGGCTCTAAGTTGTTGATCATCTCGACGGGCTGGATGACTAAAGATGACGGTTTCTGCACCATCGATAAAGCTTTGGGTTAATCCGGCGGTAAACTCTAACTCACGCTCCGGGGTGGCATGAGGCATCTCCAATTGACGCTGAAAACCGATGGGTAGTAATGGGTTTGGACTGGCGGGTGCCGGCCAACGATCGTCACTGATACCCATCACCCAGAGGTGGGAAAAGTTTAACCCCGCAGCTTCCAGTGGCCCCAGTATCTGTAGGGCTGATTCACTGGTTTTGGCTTGAAACACTGTGGCTTGGGTTTCCTTGCGAATTAGGTTGTAGGCTTCCCCTTGGGAAATCTCACCCACTATTGAATCGAATCGCCCCAAGTTGACGAGCAGTTCGTACCATTGTTCGATCTGTTGGTATTCAAGGCTATTGGCGACTCGTTCGCCCGGCCACCCCAGGGCCTGTAATAGATCGTGGGCCCAGCGTCCCCAATAGCTCGGTCTGGCTTTGCCTGGTGTTCGGAAGGACTGCAGTGATAACAACGCTTTGTTCAAATGGCCGCAGGGAGAACGGTCACTTGCTGAGACATCCTCTGATTCTGTATCAAACAATGTTGCTTGGTAAGGTTGCTCTGGCGCCGCTTTCATCCGGTTGATCTGTTCGATGACCTCGTTGGGCCAGAATTCCAATTTGCCGGTACGACGCAATCGGTATTCTAGCTCGACTCGCTCATCCAGCTCATTGTCTGTACCCGGGAGGAAAGGGGAGTAGAGCCATTCGCCCAGGTCATTTAGCTCTAGAGGCAGGCGCTTAAAGTGGAGCAGTTGCAGGGCGCTATGGATCACTGGCACATCACTCAGTGGTGTACCCATAGAGAAGTTAAAGGAAGATTCGATAGCCTCAGCGTCGGGCAGTAGATAGCCTGGATCGAACAGTTGTCGAAAATATCGATCTATTGAGCTGCGAAGCTGTTGAAGTTCCGGGACGATAACACCTATGCTGGCCCCGGGTACCATTTGTAAGACCTGCCGTGCCCACTGGCCTGCTTTTGCAATCTCGTCACCTTGGTCTCCACAAGTAATACGGCCTTTTTGGCGATTTAATGAGATTCGTTGGTAGTGGGTGAGATTGCCAAAGAAGTAATCCAGATACGCCGTGTGAAGTGGTGGAATATTCTGGAAAGATACCAGCACGATCTCAGACTCCTGCACCAGGGGACGCTGAATAGCTGCATCTGATGGGTAATCTGAGTGCAGATCCAGCAAGGTGCTTATCATGGCTGTTTGAGTAATCAAAGACTGTTCGCAGCAACGTTGTTCGAATGAGCTCAACCAGTGGGGAAATATTTCTCCCTCGGATTGAAATTGCCGGTACAACTCTGAATCCGCTTGCTGCTGCCACAATTGCAGGTTGCGATAGGCGCTTTGGGCTTGCTGCGCGGCGCCAGAAGGTTTCAATAAAGGGGAACTTTCTTGTGATGCAGTGATCACTTGCTCCCATATCAACAATTCCTGGCGTGTATCCAATACTTGTGGAGCGATCCAGGTGGGGTTGCTGCCCTGTAGTTCGGTCCAGCATCGGCTGATCCAGGCCTCCAGGGAATAGACTCTTGGGGTCGGCCAGCAACGCTGGGATTGCTGTTGATGATAACAGTAGGAAGCCAGAATTTTCGCGGCCAAACGACGGTTGGGTGTAATAATCAACGTACCTGACTGCAACGCCGGTAATAGTGTTTGTATGTCGAACAGCGTGTTCAAATGGGCTTCCTTTCAGACGCTTTGTGCCGGCGTAAACCAGTTCAATGGAGATCAGATCAGGCAATGATAACCTAAATCATTTGTCGAGCTTAATCCCTGCGGATGTCGCTGGTATAATCATTCTCTTATTCGTTTATCGACTCTTTTTCGTTGGAAACCATTTATGCGTAAAGTTTTAGTTTTGGCTCTCGGCCTCCTTTATACAATCACATCTCCAGCGGCCGAGCCTTATCATGTCACGGACGACGTTAAGATCTATATGCATCGTGGTCCAAGCAATCAATTCAAGATCAAAAGTCGCCCTTCAGCGGGCACTCCTGTGACCTTGTTGGCAAGAAATTCCGACACGGGGTACGTGCAGGTCCGGACCAACAGTGGCACTGTAGGTTGGATCGAGGGACGTTACCTTAAAAAAGGCTCCAGTATTAAACAACGCCTTCCAGACGCCGAAAGAGCGTTGAAACAGAGCCAGGATAAACAGTCCGAACAGGCTGTTTTAATCAAGAAACTCACCTCTGAATTAGCCTCGGTAAAACAGAAGAGCAGTACCGAACTGGCTCAAATCAATGAATCCCGAGCTAAGACCACCGCTCAGGTCGCACAATTGGAAAATGAAATTGTTCGACTGCAGACTGAAATTGACGGAATGGATGAAACAAACTTGATGGGCTGGTTTCTTCGCGGTGGTGCATTGGCCATTGTGGGTATCATTATCGGTCTGATCATTCCGAACCTTCCAAAACGTCGTCGCCGTAATGATGACTGGTTCTGATGGAATTGCGACCAGAATTGACCATTGCTAAAGCTAGTTGATTGGAATTCAAGCAATATTGACCCGGCGGGTGAAACAAAACAGTCTCGCCGGAGTCAACCTAGCTGTATCAACCAATAGCAGGATAAGTCGTTGAGAAGATGTAACCAGAGTCGTTATTTCAAGCTATGGGTTTTGCTGCTGACTTTGATGGTCAGTAGTTATTCTGCCCAAGCTTCTTTATTCGATAAATTAGGCGGTAGCGACGGACCTCTGGATGTTGATGATGCTTACCATTTCTCAGCGGTAGAAAGCTCGCCCGGGATTTATCGATTGAGCTGGGATATCGAGGATGATTACTACCTCTATCGCGATAAAATCAAGGTCAAACCCTCTGAAAAGGTGGAAGTTGTTGGTTCAACCTATTCGGATTCTGAAGAGAAAGACGATCCCCTGTTCGGTAAGGTTCAGGTCTATTACAAACAGGCTAATGTTGATCTTCAGCTGAAAAGTTTGCAGCCTGGTGCCGTCGATGAAACGTTGAAAATCGAATATCAAGGCTGCTGGGATGGTGGAATCTGCTACCCCCCGGTTACCAAAGAGATCGTGGTCAAGCAGGTCCCAGCGACCTTGATATCTGTTGTCGAATCAGCACCTACTGGGAGTGACAACTCCAGTCTTTCCTTAACCGACCAACGTCAATTTATTAATGCTTTGTCCAGCGGCAACCTGCTGCTGACTCTGGGGTTGTTCTTTGTGGCCGGATTAGCCCTGTCGCTCACTCCCTGTGTTTTCCCCATGGTTCCGATTCTGGCCGGTGTTATAGCTGGACAAAAGGGATGCACCTCTAAGCGCGCCTTCTGGTTGTCCGTAGTGTATGTATTGGCAATGTCGGTGACCTATACCGTGGCTGGCATCATTGCCGGGCTCTTTGGAGAAAACCTACAGGCTGCTTTTCAGAACCCCTGGATCATCTCGTCATTCAGCTTGTTGTTTGTCGTTTTTTCCGGGGCGATGTTTGGGTTTTACCAGTTTGAAATGCCGGTGAGCGTACAGAACCGTTTGAATCGCATGAGTCGGTCGCAGCAGGGTGGTGACCTGGCTGGTGTTGCAATGATGGGATTCCTATCGGCACTGATTGTTGGCCCTTGTGTAGCGGCGCCACTGGCGGGTGCCCTAATCTTTATCGGCCAAACAGGTGATCCGTTGTTGGGTGGATCGGCATTGTTTGTACTTAGTCTAGGGATGGGGTTGCCGCTAATTCTGATTGGCACCACCGCTGGCAAGCTGATGCCGAAGGCAGGTGCTTGGATGAATACGGTCAAAGCGATCTTTGGCGTAGTCATGCTGTTGATGGCGGTTTGGATGTTGGATCGGATCGTACCGGCAACTGTAACGATGGTGTTGCTGGGTGTTATCTTGGTGGTCAGCGCCATCTACCTTCGAGCGTTGGATAGCTTGTCCGATAGCGCTCATGGACTGCAGCGTTTAGGCAAGGGTGTAGGTATCCTGTTGCTGATTTACGGCGGTTCTTTGTTGGTCGGAGCCGCCGGTGGCAATCAAAGCGTGGTTTATCCGCTTAAAGGTGTCATCGGTTCCGGTACCGCTGGGGCCGCAACTCAGCAATTGCCAACATTTACCAAAGTCACTTCCTACAATGCGCTGGAGCCGTTGCTAGCGGCTTCCAAAAAGCAGAACAGGCCGGTATTGTTGGATTTTTACGCGGACTGGTGTGTTTCCTGTAAGGAGTTGGAGTTTTATACCTTTGCCGATAAGGCGGTTCAACAACAGATGGATCGTTTCACCTTAGTCAAAGTCGATGTCACTGCAAACGATCAGGCTGCAAAGGACCTGTATAAACGCTACAAGATTGTTGGTCCGCCGGCGTTAGTTTTCTACGATCAAGGTGGTGCGCTGTTAAACGAGAAGATGCTGGTGGGAGTGCCGACGCCTCAGGAATTCGTCAATCATCTCAAGAAGATTGATAGCTAGAAGAAGGCAAAATAAAAAGGGGCTAACAGCCCCTTTTTAATATCCTGCGTTTAGGTTTAACGCAGGTACTCCATGCTGATCTTGCGGAACTCATCGGTACCGGATTTTTCCATCCACTCAAAAGCCACCATTTCCCGGCTGACAATATGTATGCCGTATTCGCGCATCCGAGTCAGCGCTAGCGCTTTGTCGTCAGGGTTTCTGGAGCCGACAGCGTCAGCCACTATGTAAACCTCTTTGCCAGCATCTTTGAGTCCAAAGGCCGTCTGCATGACGCATACGTGTGCTTCCATGCCAATGATCACAACTTGCTGGCGATCAGTGCTGTTGATTGCGTTAAGACAGCCCTGGTCTTTCGCACAAGAGAAATGGACTTTATCCATTTTTCCCTGCTTAGGTAACAGGTGTTGCAGTTCGTCGATAGTAGGCCCCAATCCTTGAGGATACTGCTCTGAGGTCAGCACCGGGATGTCAAGGATGTGTGCTACTTCCAGCAGCCATTTTGAGTGCTTGACCATGGTTTCGTTGTCGTAAACGGCTGGTACCAGCTTACCCTGAATGTCCACCACCAAGAGGCAGGATTGATCGGCGTTGATCAGCATGTTGTGTTCCTTCTTATCGGTCGACGTAAATCAGGACTCTTTGGAATCCACCATGTTGGTTGCATAGCCGGTAGCTACGATTTTACCTTTAACGCTGCATTCGGTTTTGAACTTAACCCGACGGCGGCGATTGTCTATCTCTTCGATGGTGGCGGTGGCAGTAACCGTATCGCCAATAAAGACGGGGGCCTTAAACTTCAAAGTCTGGTCTATATAGATCGCGCCAGGTCCCGGCATTTTTGTTCCCAGTACTGTAGAGATCAAACCGGCACTGAACATGCCGTGAACGATGCGCTGCTTGAATGGTGTCTCAGCTGCGAATTCTTCATTTACATGCACCGGATTGTTGTCACCAGTGATGCCGGCAAAGGTGTAAACATCCGATTCGGATACGGTTTTAGCGAAGGAGGCGGTCATACCCACTTCTAAGTCTTCGATATAATAGCCGTGTAAGTCGCTCATAAATAATTCCCTTTGATAGCAAAAATGCGGGCGATAAAGGTGGGTAAGCATACATCAATACCCAGAATTCACCAATATAAATAAGTGAATACCCTTACTAGTGATTAATAAAAGGTGTGTTGATATAAATCAGCAGGCATTGGTTTAGCCGGAACCTCCCATCAGATATGATGTCCAGTGAACCTATAAGGCATTTTTGCTGAATTTTGTTACACCCGCATTTTCTAATTTACTCTGTTGGAGTTTTCGTTGTTTAAATTTCTTATTTTTGATTGGGATGGCACCCTGATCGATTCCGCTGCCCGTATTATCTCGTCGATGCAGAAAGCTGCTGAAGACGTCGGCATGCCGCACCCTTCCGATAAGTCGGTTAAGAATATTATCGGTTTGGGATTGCCTGAGGCACTGCAGGAAATCTTTCCTGGTATTGAAACGGAGCAGATCCAACAGATGCGGGAGAAGTATTCTCATTTTTATCTGGAAGCCGATCGTACGCCAACGAATCTTTTTCCTGGGGTTGAGGAGGGGTTGCGGCGACTAAATGCCAAAGGTTATCGCATGGCTGTGGCCACTGGAAAAAGCCGACGCGGTTTGGATCGAGTGTTTGAGCAGACCGGCTTGGGAGAATTGTTTCATCACAGTCGATGTGCCGATGAAACTCGTTCCAAACCACACCCTCTAATGTTGCATGAACTGTTGCAAGAGAGTGGCATGGATGTTTCGCAGGCTTTGATGGTCGGAGATACTGAGTTCGATCTTGAAATGGCGGTGAACGCAGGTATGAAATCGGTGGGTGTATCCTACGGGGCCCATGAAATAGATCGGCTGAACAATCATAAGCCAATGTCTATCTTCGATCAGTTTGGTGATTTTGAAGCTTGGCTTGACGAATCTCGCGTCTAGCAGCAATTAGAGTGTGACCTTTAACACGCTGAGGAAAATATTGTGAGTGACGAACTTTGGGGTGATAAACCCGAATCCACCGATCAGGAAGGCCATTCTTCACAGCCGCCTCCTGAATCTAGCGAGCAAAGAAAACAGAAGAAAAAGGAAAGTCGCGAATGGCGGCTGATAGAAAAGCTAATCATGGGACTCAATGCCGAACAGCGGCGATCCCGTCGTTGGGGTATCTTCTTCAAGTCTCTAACCTTTATTTATCTGTTTGCTGCTCTAATAATTTTTATTCCCGATGGTTGGATGCCATCAAGCAAAGATGATTCTGGGCAGCACACCGCTTTGGTGGATATCAGCGGACCAATAGCGGCTGATGAGGATGCTAATGCCGACACAATCGTGGGGTCGCTACGAGAAGCCTTTAAAGATCCGGGAACGGTTGGTGTTATTCTAAGAATCAACAGTCCTGGCGGCAGTCCAGTCCAGTCAGGCTATGTTTACGATGAGATCGTGCGGCTGAAAGGTGAGTACCCAAATACCAAGGTATACAGCGTAATCGGTGATATTGGTGCCTCCGGTGGTTACTACATCGCTGCTGCAGCCGATGAGATCTACGCCGATAAAGCCAGTTTGGTCGGATCCATCGGCGTTATTTCATCCAGTTTTGGGTTTGTTGATGTGTTGAAAAAGCTGGGTGTGGAGCGTCGGGTGGTTACCGCCGGTGAGCATAAAGCGTTCCTGGACCCCTTTACTCCACTTAAGGATTCCGAAAAGGAATTCTGGAAAGGGGTGCTGGATACGACCCACAAACAGTTTATCTCCCAGGTCAAAAAAGGGCGGGGGGATCGTTTAAAAGACGACCCCCAGCTGTTTAGCGGCTTGATCTGGACTGGCGAGCAGGCGAAAGAGTTGGGTTTGATTGATGGCCTGGGAAGTCCTGGTTATGTAGCGCGAGATGTGATCGGTGAAAAGAACATTGTCGATTTCACTCAGAGTCAAAGCCCCTTGGAGCAAGTGATCGATCGATTTAGTGCCAGCTTCGCCCGCACTCTGGCGGTTGAGCTGGGGTGGAAAGATAGCCCGATCCGTTACTAACGCTAAGTCGCTTAAGATCTGGATCGGGAAAATCCGGTTCAGATCACCTCAACTCCTTCTTTTTCCAGCATGGCCACTAATCTGATCAGTGGTAGACCGATAAGGCTATTTGGATCATCACCCTCCAGCTTGCTGAATAGCGAAATCCCCAAGCCCTCCGATTTGAAGCTGCCAGCACAGTTGTAGGGTTGTTCTTTAATCAGGTAGTTTTCAATCTGCTGGTCATTCAAATCTTTAAACTGGACATGAAAGGGTTCGACTACCTGTTGTGGATGGTTTGTCCCACTGTTTAGCAGGCATAGGGCGGTAAGAAATGTAATTCGTTGCCCTCGACAGGCTTGTAGCTGTTCAACGGCCCGTTGGTGGATTATCGGCTTGCCGAGAATTTGGTCGCCCAAAACAGCAACCTGATCAGATCCGATGATTAAAGCATTTGGGTGGCGCAGTGCTACTGCCTGGGCTTTCTCGAGTGCCAATCGTTCTACCAAGGATTCGGCTGTTTCGTTAGGTTGTTGTTGCTCATCAATATTAGGGCTATCGATCTCAAAAGGGATCTTCAGTTTGTCTAAAATAGCTTTGCGATAGGTTGAAGTAGAGGCGAGAACGATCGGTTGCATGGTAAAAAAACAGCCTTTATCAGGATGGAAACAGGATCTGTTCCTATAATAACGGTTTTTCTGTTGTTTTTACTGCTATTGCCCTTTACAGACGCGGGTTTCGCCCCTAGAATTGCGCGCTTATGTCGAAGGCCCCATTACCGAATACAGTCGATCCTCGACGTTCTGCAGATCAAGGACTCAGTTTCCAGGGTTGCGTACCGCTTAAGCGGTTCCAGCGTTTGGCAACTTATCTGGTGGAACAGGAGGGTGTTGTAAATGTCAGTTTAACGTTCGGAGTGGACGAAGAGAGAATTCGTTACCTGAATGGAACGGCTGAGGCTTCAGTACAGATGCTGTGTCAGCGCTGTCTGGAACCAGTTGCAATCGGAATAAAGGCTGAGCTGAATCTTGGTATCGTGCGAGATGATGAAGCGGCGCAGATGTTGCCGCGGCGGTATGACCCGCTAGTTGTCGATCATGAGCTGGACGTCAGTGAAGCTATCGAGGAAGAGTTGATTCTGACACTTCCTTTGATTGCGACGCATGAGGATTGTGAAGTCAAAACCGACTTTCGGGATCCTGATGCGAAACCGGAAGGCGACGACAAACCGAATCCATTTAGCGTACTCGCCCAGTTAAAGGGCAATAAACATTAGTTTCAGGAGCTGCTAAGCCATGGCTGTTCAAAAGAGCAAAGTAACACGTTCACGTCGCGGTCAGCGTCGTTCTCACGATGCACTGACCGGTGCTACCCTGTCCCAGGACGCAACTACCGGTGAAGTTCATCGTCGTCATCACGTCACTGCGGACGGTTTCTACCGCGGACGTCAGGCGATCAACAAAGACGCCGAATAAATTTGACTACCAGTTGCACACTTGCAATTGATGTAATGAGTGGGGACTTCGGTCCCCACGTTATTGTTCCCTCCGCGTTGGATTTTGTTCGGCGCTATCCTGACTGTCGCCTGCTGTTAGTAGGAGATGCTGCAAAGATAGAGCGTCAACTCGACGGCAACTCGGCAGGTCTACAGATTGAAATTGTTCATGCCAGTGAAGTGGTGGGCATGGATGAAAAACCCTCTACCGCCTTAAGAAAGCGCAAAGACTCCTCTCTTTATCGCGCTATATCTCTCGTTTCTGAATCCAAAGCCGATGCATGCGTCAGTGCCGGTAACACCGGTGCCATGATGGCTATGGGGCGTTATCTGTTGCGAACTCATCACGGCATCGATCGTCCGGCAATAGCCACGGCGCTGCCAACCAGTTCTGGTAGCAGCTATATGCTGGATCTCGGCGCTAATGTCGATTGCAATGCTGATCATCTGCTTCAGTTTGCGTTGATGGGTGCGGTGTTGGTGGAAACGGTGGAAGGTATTGAGTCTCCGCGGGTGGCACTTTTGAATGTAGGTGCTGAAGAGATCAAGGGCAATGAGCAGGTTAAGTTAGCATCGCGGCTGATCCAAGAGCACAGCCACCTTAACTACATCGGTTACATCGAGGGTGATGACATCTATGCCGGTGCGGCAGATGTGGTGGTGTGTGATGGTTTCGTTGGTAATATTGCACTCAAGAGCAGTGAGGGCTTGGCCCGTTTGATGGGGCGTTCGCTTAAAACGGCTTTTCACCGTTCACTCTATCGAAAATTCATTGGTTTTCTGGCTAAGCCCGTCCTTAATGAGTTACAGCAGCTAATGGACCCGTCCCGAAGAAATGGAGCCAGCTTACTTGGATTGCAGGGGATTGTTGTTAAAAGCCACGGTTCCGCAAACAGTGCTTGTTTTGGGCATGCAATAGAGCAGGCGCGTGCTGAGGTGGTTCGGGGATTTTCCCATAAGCTAAACGAGCGCTTATCCAGTCTGTTCTAAGCTTTTCCGTCTTTTTTCTCGGTGAGCTTCTCTTGCGCCCATTGGGTTGACAAAATCATCCCCGTCAACGACAAATCAAGCCAGTTTGACGTTTTAATTCATGGGATTTCAGGTACCATAGAGCCCTTACGCTATCTATCTTTAGGTGCATCCTCTGCACACTATTTCTCTATCTGAAGAGGGTAAAATGACTCAAACACTTGCATTCGTTTTTCCGGGACAAGGTTCGCAGCAGATCGGTATGCTTGCCGAATTGGCTGAGCAGCATGGCATTATTCAAGAAACTTTTGCAGAAGCCTCTGCAGGACTGGGATACGATCTGTGGTCTTTGACTCAGAATGGTCCAGAGTCGGACCTTAATAGTACCGATAAAACTCAACCCGCACTGTTAACGGCAGGTGTGGCGTTGTGGCGTCTGTGGGCGCAACAGGGCGGAGTTACTCCGTCTGTATTGGCTGGGCATAGTCTGGGTGAATACACCGCGTTGGTATGTGCAGGTGTGCTTAGCCTGGAACAGGGCGCTAAGTTGGTTAAAGCCCGTGGCGAATTTATGCAGCAAGCTGTTCCAGCCGGTCAGGGCGGAATGGCTGCAATTCTTGGCTTGGATGACGACAAGGTTGAAGCTGCCTGTGCGCAGGCTGCGGAAAATGATGTGGTATCGGCTGTTAACTACAACTCTCCCGGCCAAATTGTTATTGCGGGATCTGCCGAGGCAGTAAGTCGTGCAATCGCCCTGTGTAAAGAAGCGGGCGCAAAGCGAGCCATGGCATTGCCGGTCAGCGTACCGTCTCACTGTGCGCTAATGAAGCCTGCTGCTGAGAAGTTGGCTTCAGAATTTGAGCAACTTGCTTTTAATCAGCCGCAAATTGACATCATCCAAAATGTTAACGCGGCAGTGCCAAGCGACACTGAGCAGCTGAAGAGTAACCTGCTGGCTCAGCTATATAGTCCTGTACTTTGGACCAATACTGTTAACAAAATGGTTGGACAAGGTATCGATACAGTTCTCGAATGTGGTCCAGGTAAGGTATTATCGGGCCTAAATAAACGAATTCATCGGCCATTGAGTGTGGCTGCCATCAATGATGTCGCCGGTCTGGAAAAAGCTCTGAACGGCTGATTGACGAGATTGCGTTTAAGGAAGGATTAATTCAATGTCTATTGAAGGAAAGGTTGCCCTGGTCACTGGAGCAACTCGTGGTATTGGTAAAGCGATCGCCGAAGAACTAGGGCGTCAGGGTGCCGTTGTTATTGGTACCGCTACTAGTGAAAGTGGTGCCGCTACCATCTGCGCCAATTTAAAAGAAGCTGGCATTCAGGGTTCTGGTATGGTTCTGGATGTGGCTGACTCCGGTTCTGTCGATTCAGTATTGACTGCTGTACAAGAGCAGTTCGGCGTGATTGCGATTCTGGTAAATAATGCTGGTATCACTAAAGACAACCTGCTGATGCGTATGAAAGATGATGAGTGGGATTCGGTGGTCAACACCAACCTCAACTCCATCTATCGGGTTGCTAAGGGTTGCCTGCGTGGAATGACTAAGGCTCGCTGGGGGCGGATTATCAACGTCAGCTCCGTTGTTGCTTCCATGGGTAACGCTGGTCAGTCCAACTATGCTGCTGCCAAATCAGGCATCGAAGGTTTCAGTCGTGCACTGGCTCGCGAAGTGGCTTCCCGCAACATCACCGTCAACAGTGTCGCCCCCGGATTTATCGACACCGATATGACCAGTTCATTGGCAGAATCTCATAAAGATGCACTGCGTTCTCAGATCCCTATGAACCGTCTGGGTGCTCCAGAAGATGTCGCTGCGGTGATTGGATTTTTGGCGAGTGAGGGTGGCGCCTACGTGACTGGTGAAACTATTCACGTAAATGGCGGCATGTATATGTCCTAATTGAAGCTAGGGGAATTGTATTTTTTTTAAATTTGTTGATAATGTCCCCTTCATTGAGCCACTAGATGAATGTATGCCTAGTGGCTGGCTGATATACTGAAATTGTTTTGGATATTTCGTCAGACAGTTTTAGAAAAATCGTTCATAACAAGTAGGAATAACTATGAGTACTATTGAAGAGCGCGTAAGAAAGATTGTTGCTGAGCAACTGGGCGTCAAAGAAGAAGAAGTTACAAGTGAAGCCTCTTTTGTAGAAGATCTGGGCGCAGACTCTCTGGACACTGTAGAGCTGGTTATGGCTTTGGAAGAGGAATTCGAGACTGAAATTCCTGATGAAGAAGCTGAGAAGATCACTACTGTGAAGCTGGCCATCGGGTACATCGAAGCGAATCAGTAAAATCGCTGCGAACAAGCTTACGAGAAGCCGCTACTATCTTGCATAGAGCGGCTTTTCTTTTGTTTTTTCTGCTGTTGGAGGGGATATATGTCTCGAAGGAGAGTTGTAGTTACTGGATTGGGAATGCTGACCCCGGTTGGTAACACAGTCAATGAGACGTGGGAAAACATCCTGAATGGTAAGAGTGGTATTGCTGATTTAGAGCATTTCGACACCTCTGCCTACAATACCCGCTTTGGCGGTTCCATCAAGGACTTCGACGTTAGCCAGTATATGAGCGTCAAAGATGCTCGTAAGATGGACCTTTTCATCCAGTACGGCATGGCTGCCAGTATCCAGGCATTTGAAGATTCCGGACTGGAAGTCACCGAGCAAAACGCTGATCGTATCGGCGCGGCTATCGGCTCGGGCATCGGCGGCTTGCCTATGATTGAAAAAAATCATGATGTGGTAAACAAGAGCGGCCCCCGTCGCATCTCACCGTTTTTCGTACCTGGCAGCATCATCAATATGATCGCTGGAAATCTTACAATTAAGTACGGTATGAAAGGCCCCAATTTCGCCATAACTACGGCTTGTACAACTGGCACCCATAATATTGGTGCAGCTGCGCGTATGATTTCCTATGGCGACGCCGACGTAATGTTTGCCGGTGGCGCTGAGATGGCTACTACGCCGCTAGGTTTGGGTGGCTTCTCGGCAGCACGAGCGCTCTCAACCCGTAACGATGATCCGCAGGCTGCGAGTCGTCCATGGGATCGTGATCGTGATGGTTTTGTTCTTTCTGACGGTGCTGGCATGATGGTGCTTGAGGAATATGAGCATGCTAAACAGCGTGGCGCCAAGATCTATGCGGAACTAACCGGATTTGGCATGAGTGGCGACGCACACCATATGACTGCTCCGCCGGAAGATGGGCGTGGTGCAGCTGCTTCTATGCAGAATGCTATTAAAGATGCCGGCATCAGCGCTGATGAAATTCATTACATCAACGCTCACGGCACGTCGACTCCAGCCGGTGATATCGCCGAATCCAATGCAGCCAAACGAGTTTTGGGAAGTGCAGCGGATAGTGTTCGGATGAGCTCTACCAAGTCGATGATCGGTCATCTACTGGGTGCTGCCGGTGCTGTTGAGGCGATATTCTCGGTTCTGGCTATTCGTGATCAGGTGGCTCCGCCAACCATTAATTTGGATAACCCTTCCGAGGGTTGTGATCTGGATTACGTGGCGCACCAGGCCCAAGAAATTGCTATCCAGTCGGCTATGTCCAATTCCTTTGGATTTGGTGGCACCAACGGCACATTGCTATTCAGTAAGCTGTCTTAAGCTGACGAGATGCGGGCTTTCTGGCCCGCACTATCATGTCTTTATCAAAAATGCTGATTAATGGGGTTCCAGCACAGTCGGTTGACGCGTTTGACCGGGGCTTGGCCTATGGCGATGGGGTTTTTGAAACCATCAAGGTGCTTAAAGGTACCCCTCTTTTTTTAGAACCGCACCTGGATCGCCTGACAAAGGGCTGTCAGCGTCTTGGGATCCCTTTCGATCAAGCCCAGGTCGCGATCCTGCAACAGGAGCTCGCCCAACTGTGTTTGGCGATGACTGAAGAGCAGGGCGTCGCAAAAGTTATCGTAACTCGTGGTAGCGGTGGGCGCGGTTATCGAGCCGGCCCCGATTTGCTTCCTAACCGTTTACTGGCCATTTCAGATTTCCCTCATTATCCAGAACATTATTACCGCGATGGGATCGAGTTAGGCTTATGTCAAACTCGCCTAGCGGATAATCCCCAGTTGGCTCAGATAAAACATCTAAACCGCCTTGAGCAGGTGCTGGCGCGTGCTGAATGGCAGGATGAATATGCCGAGGCGATTGTGCGAAACTATCAGGATCAGGTTGTTGAAGGTACCATGAGTAATCTTTTCCTGATAAAAAACAACTGTCTCTCCACACCACCTATTGAACGGTGCGGTGTAGAGGGCGTAATGCGAAATTGGGTAATAGGGCAGAGAAGCGCCCTTGGCACCACAATCGTAGAGAAAGATCTAACAGTTAAACATTTGCAAGAAGCCGAAGGCATTTTTATGACCAACAGTATTATCGGCATCTGGCCAGTCGCACTTTTTCAAAAGCAACACTTTACCATTCATCCGTTGTGTAGAAGACTTCAACAGCTGCTCAGCGCAGCTGAAGATCAGCAACTAGAGGCCCAATCCTGATGTTAAAACGCGTTGGCCTACTGTTGTTAGCTATTTTTATCGTTGCAGGGGTTTCTCTGTTGTGGGGAAAGCAACACATTGAGTCCTATGCCGAGCGCACCATTGCTCTTCAGTCCGAGCAACTCTTTCAGTTAAAGCCTGGCACCAGTTTTCGGCGCTTGGCAGCAGAATTGAAAACGGCTGGCGTCATAGATGATGACTTACAGCTGCGATTTTGGGCGCGATTGAATGAGCAGTCGGCCAAGATTAAGCGCGGAGAATACCGCATCACGCCGGGTTTAAGCCATCAGGAGCTGATTCAACTGTTTGTTGATGGCAAGGTGGTTCAGCGGCAGGTGAGTCTGATCGAAGGATTACGCGCCAGCGACTATCTCAGTAAACTGGCCGCTCATCCGGATTTAGTACAGACCCTAAAAGAGCAATCTCACGAACAAGTGGCGAAACAGTTGGGGATTACTTCAGGCAAACTTGAGGGCTGGATCTATCCGGACACTTATAGTTTTACTAGAGGCACATCGGATCTGGATATACTGACCCGTGCCTATCAGCGCATGAAGAAAGTGCTGGATCAGGAATGGCAACAAAAGCAAAAAGGACTGCCCCTGAATACTCCCTACGAAGCGCTGATTCTGGCCTCTATCGTTGAGAAGGAAACCGGTGTCGCTTTTGAGCGGCCAGAGATAGCCGGCGTATTTATCCGTCGCTTGCAGAAAAAGATGCGCTTGCAGACAGATCCCACTGTTATCTATGGCATGGGCGATCGCTACAAAGGCAATATTACCCGCGCAGACCTGAAGCGCAAGACAGCTTACAACACCTATCAGATCATGGGGTTACCGCCAACTCCTATAGCTAATCCTGGGAAAGAGGCGATTCGAGCAGTGCTCAATCCCGCTGCGGGTAAGGCGCTTTATTTTGTGGCAAAGGGCGATGGCAGTCATCAGTTCTCTGCAACTTACGCCGAGCACAATAAAGCGGTACAGCATTATCAGCGCAGTAAACGAAGAAAAGACTATCGTTCTGCGCCACCCAGTAGCGCCCTGTCTAAACCCAAACAACAGCAAAAGGCCGATAGTTGATGGATAAACCCAACGGTAAATTTGTCACCATTGAAGGTTCTGAAGGGGTTGGTAAAACAACCAATATTGAATTCATACAAAGCTATCTGAAAGCCGCTGATATTCCCTTCCTGTTAACCCGTGAACCCGGTGGCACACCGATGGCTGAAGAACTACGGGAGTTACTGTTGTGCGAACGGGAAGAACCAGTCAGTGAGGACTGCGAGCTTTTGCTAATGTTTGCTGCTCGTGCCCAGCATATTCAGCAGGTAATTAAGCCAGCACTACAAGCCGGTACCTGGGTGTTGTGCGACCGTTTTACTGATGCTACCTATGCCTATCAAGGGGGGGGGCGAAAACTGCCCTTAGATAAGATCGCAAGTTTAGAAAATTTGGTGCAAGGGACCTTGAGGCCGGATCTGACACTGCTGCTGGATGTTGATGTCGAAGTGGGGATGAGTCGCGCGAAGGGACGGGGCAAATTGGATCGCTTTGAACAGGAAAAATTAGAGTTCTTTGAACGGGTACGTCAGGCCTATTTAAAACGTGCCGATCAAGAGCAGGATCGTTTTCGGATTATTGATGCAGGTTGTGACCTTGCTGAAGTGCAGCAGCAGATAAAGATCGCGTTGGATCATTTTTCAGACCACTTAATGGATCGACGCTAAAATGGAACTTATGCCTTACCAATGGCAGCTGCAAACTTGGAAACGGCTGCGATCGCTAAATAGTCAAGAGAGGCTGCCGCACGCTTTGCTGTTCTCAGGCGGGAGCGGAATAGGCAAGCAGCATTTTGCCGAGTGTTTTGCTCGCTACATGCTATGTTCATCTCCTTCAGAACATGCCTGCGGAAACTGCAAAAATTGTCTGTTGTTACAGCAGGGTAGTCATCCGGATTTAATGACGGTTGTTCCGGATGAGCCGGGCAAGCCCATAAAAATTGATCAAATACGTCAGCTGTCACAGAAACTCTCTGGCACAGCACAGCAGGGCGGTTATCGAGTAGTTATTCTTAATCCTGCTGAAGAGATGAACATCAATGCAGCAAACGCCTTGCTGAAAAGTTTGGAAGAGCCGGGTGACCGAACTCTTTTCTTGTTGGTTAGCCATAACCCAGGCCGTCTGATGGCAACGGTTAGGAGTCGATGTCAAAGCTACCCACTTGCGTTGCCCGAGGAGCAGCAGGCAATGGAATGGTTGCACCAACAGCAGGTTGATAACCCTGAACTGCTGTTGAGGCTCTCTGCAGGGGCGCCACTCCGGGCTTTGAATCTCCATCAGCATAAAGGGCTAGATAGACGCCAGCTACTCCTGAAAGGCTTGTCAGCCACTGCCAGCGGTCGCAGTTCAGTTGTCGATGTGGCAGTTGTATGGCAAAAAGAGAGTCCGATTCAAATGTTGGATTGGTTGCAGAGTCTGATCAATGACATGATTCGTTATAGATCTGCAGAATCGGTCGATAACCTAACTAATTCAGATGCTGAAAGCCTGATTTTAAAGGCATCTGCTAGAATTCCTGGTGAGAAGTTATTTGCTTTCGCTGATAGAATACAGGAATATCGACAGCAGGTTACTGCAAAAACCAATCCCAATCGGCAACTGATGTTTGAAGATTTACTGATATACTGGTTGGAATTGATATTCCAGAGACGCTAAAGGAACACTATGTCAGCTAGTCCAAGGGCCAGCCACGGAATTCTCTCCTTGACCATCAAGTCAAAGGAAGAGCTCTATCGCGCTTTCATGCCGTTTATAAAAAACGGAGGCCTGTTCGTAGCCACACCTCGTAACTATCAGATGGGTGAAGAGGTGTTTATGCTGCTTGACCTGATGGATGAAACCGACAAAATTCCGGTTACCGGAAAAGTAATCTGGGTCACTCCACGGGGAGCACAAGGCGGTAAACAGGCGGGCATTGGTATTCAGCTCAGCTCCGACGACAACACCGTTGTTAATAAAATAGAGACCTATCTTGCCGGTGCTCTAGGGTCAGGCCGTCTGACCCATTCCATGTAATCCATTCTTCGCTTTCATAGTCATCAAATCGTAGTTATGTTGATCGATTCCCATTGCCACTTAGACCGTTTAAACCTGTCAGCCTATAACGGTGACCTGGATGTTCCGCTTCTCGCCGCTAGCGAAAACGGTATAGATAAAGTCCTCTGTGTTTCCACTGATATGGCGCGTTTACCGGAGATGATGAAGCTGGTGAACCGATACGAGCATATCTATGGTTCTGTGGGTGTTCACCCTATGAGCGATGAGATCGCCGATATTACTGAGCAACAACTAATGGACGCTGCTAATGAAGAGAAAGTAATCGCCATCGGCGAGACTGGCTTGGACTACTATTATCAGCCTGACACGGTGGAACAACAGAAGCAGAGTTTTATTACCCATTTAAGAGCCAGTTCGGAAGTTGGCAAACCGGTAATCGTCCATACCCGCGATGCCAAGCAGGATACTCTGGATCTTATCAGCGACCACGGTAATGCCAATGTTGGTGGTGTTCTCCACTGTTTTACCGAAGACTGGGGGATGGCTGAAGCTGCAATTGCGATGAATTACTGGATCTCCTTTTCTGGCATCATCACATTCCGCAACGCTGAGCCCCTTCGGCAGGTGGTAAAGCAGGTGCCACTAGAACGTATTCTGGTGGAAACCGATGCTCCCTACCTCACACCCGCACCCCATCGTGGTAAGCCCAATGAACCCAAGTACGTTAAGCGGGTGGCTGAATGTGTAGCCGAGATTAAGGGTATTAGCTTCGAACAAGTGGCCGAAGTCACCAGCGACAATTTTTATCGTCTATTCAGCTGTGCCTAAATACAGCTAGCCTGAAAAATTAGGAGGAGCTGGGCTGATGCACTACCACCCCCTGAATTATATCGAACCGCTTTATCGTCCCCCCAGTGAGGCTAACTCACTGATTCTGCAGATTACCAATGGCTGTAGCTGGAACAAATGTACTTTCTGCGAGATGTATACAGATCCACAGAAAAAATTTCGTCCCAAGCCAGAATCCGAAGTGTTGGCCGAAATAAAGCAGGTGGCCGAACGAATGCCTGATGTGCGGCGAATTTTCCTCGCTGACGGTGACGCCATGGTGCTCTCTTTTAAACGCCTTCAGGCTATCTTGGAAGGGATCAAACAACACTTTCCCAATATCAATCGGGTCTCGGCCTATTGTCTGCCTCGAAACCTAAACAACAAAACCGATCAGGAATTGTTAGCGCTCAAGCAAGCCGGGCTGGATCTGCTCTATGTTGGGGCGGAATCCGGCGATGATCAGGTTTTGGAGTGGGTACAGAAAGGGGAAACCTTTGATTCGACCGTGACGGCGCTGAATCGTCTCGGAGATGCCGGTATCAAACGTTCGGTCATGATCCTGAATGGGTTGGGTGGGTCACAGTTTACACAACAGCATGCACTCAATTCTGCTCGACTGGCCAACGCAACCCAACCCGAATACTTGGCGACCTTGGTAGTTAGTTTCCCGAAAGGAGAGGAGCGTTTTCAACAGGGCTTTGAGGGCCAATTTCAGGCATTGAATCAACAGCAGTTGTTTCTGGAGATGGAACTGATGCTGGAAACCCTCGACCTGAAGAAAACTATCTTCCGCAGTGATCACGCTTCCAATTACCTGGTACTGAAAGGCGTACTGGGTAAGGATAAGCAGCGTATGCTTGATATGGTACGGTCCGCTATTGCAGATCCAACACACGCGGGTTTGCGTCCAGAATGGGCGAGGGGGCTTTGATGAGTGGCGACGAACAGCAACAACGGAAAACCGCTGAGCCTCAAAAATTAGCAGATCAGGTTAAAAAGGCCAGCAAGAAAGGCCTACCGCCAGTGCATCTGTGGAATCCAGATTTCTGTGGCGATATTGATATCCGAATTGCACGCAATGGCGAGTGGTTTTATCAAGGATCAGTGTTTACCCGTCAGTCATTGGTCAATCTTTTCTCGACGGTGTTACGTAAAGATGACGAGGAGTACTTCTTGGTTACTCCGGTCGAGAAACTACGTATCCAGGTAGATGATGCTCCCTTTGTGATAACTGCTATTGAGCAGAAACAACTAAAGGGTACGCCGGTATTGTGTGCAGAGACCAATACAGGGGATCAGATAACCATCGATCAGGCCCATCCATTATGGGTGGTGCAGGACTCAGACAGTGGTGAACCTTCACCCTATGTCCGGGTTCGCGATCGACTGGACGGATTGATAGCCCGCTCTGTTTACTATCAGCTGATTGAATTAGCCGAAGAACGGATACTGGATGGTAAAACTTGTTTGGGTGTGGAAAGTGCTGGTGAGTTTTTCGTCCTTGGTGAATTGGATTCGTAAAGGAGCAGGAAGATGGTATCCAATCTGATCGTCAATACCAAATGTCAGGGGCTCTACGAGTTTACCCGTCAGGTCGAGCAATTGGTTCATCAGAGCGATATCGTTGATGGCCTTTGCACCCTGTTTATCTGCCATACCAGCGCCAGTTTAACCATTCAGGAAAACGCAGATCCTTCCGCCCGAGTCGATCTAGGGATCCTGTGATTAAGTCCCTGGCATGAGATAATCCTTACCTTCATGATTTGGGGAATGCTCGATGGATCACCAGCTCACTTTCGCCGAT
>JAPHRD010000048.1 GCA_026196225.1 Motiliproteus sp. | reverse complement strand
TTGCTCACGGCTGTAGCCCTGTGTGAGTTGTCTAGACACCAACAAGCATAAGGCTTTCAGCCGTTTCTGTTTAGGCCTTCATGAAAAATCCGGGCTAGAGGAGGCGTTGGCTATTTCGTTTCTGAATACCCAGCGTAAACGTTTAATGGCTCCGACCCCCCAATAAATAGGCTGATTATGTACAAGCTTTGCTTTTATGTCCCGGAGAGCCATTTGGAAGTTGTTAAAACAACCCTGTTTTCGATTGGTGTAGGAAAGATTGGTAATTACGATAGTTGCTGTTGGCAAGTGCTTGGGAGAGGGCAGTTTCGGCCGCTTGAGGGAAGTAGTCCTTATTTGGGGCAGTCCGGTGAGGTGGAAGCAGTAGCTGAATATAAGGTTGAAATGGTTTGTGAAGATGGCCTGATCAAGCAGGCTGTTGAAGCGATGAAGCAATCACATCCTTACGAAGAAGTGGCCTTCGATGTTTTCCAAATGGTGGATATCTAAACAGATGAGTTAGCGTACAGGCTTTTTGTGATGTAGATCGATGTGGCGTAAGGGAAAATCGCCTGTTTTTCGATCTTCAAAGTAAAAATTTAGTGCATTGTGGATCGTTTCGAAAGCGAGCTGTTGCCAAGGAATCTCTGCTTCAGAAAAGAACCCGCATTGCAGCGTTTCGTCTCCAGCAGCATAATAGGGCTTGGTCAGGGTGGCGCGATAGATCATTTGGATCTGGTCAATTGGGGTGATGCTGGTCAACGTATAAAGACCATCGATCGATACTTCGGCGCAGGCTTCTTCCAATGTTTCCCTTTGGGCTGCCTGACGTGTGCTCTCGCCATTCTCCATAAAGCCTGCCGGGAGTGTCCAGAACCCATGACGAGGCTCAATCCCTCTTTTACACAGGAGGACTTTGTCGTCTTGGGTTACCAGGCAGCCAGCGACAATCTTGGGGTTTTGGTAGTGGATAAAATCGCACTGACGGCAGACGAAGCGTGGTCTGTTGTCGCCGCTGGGTATTGTTAGCTCCACTTCAGAGCCGCATTGACAGCAAAATTTCATGAGTAGTGCCAGTTGCAATCGATTGGTATGATGACCAGGGTCTACATAAAGCGTAACTGTGCTTATCATCGACGACAAATATCATCAGGATCAAGCTTTTGGCCAATAAAATCGATCCAGACAATTTGCTTGAGCGTCTTGAGTTCGGGCTACAACGCTACCATCTTCGCTCGATTAATAATCAGAGTCTCCAGGCAGGAGTTCTACTGGCACTTACCGATGACCCCTTCGATCCTCAAGTGGTGTTGACCCAGCGTGCTCATACCCTGTCTTCCCATGGTGGTGAAGTCGCTTTCCCTGGCGGCAAGAAAGATGAGGAAGATGATTCTTTGTTGACCACCGCTTTGCGAGAGGCCCATGAAGAGATAGGTTTACACCCGGAACGAGTTCGTGTGCTATCGCAATTAGGGCAGTGTGTCTCTAAACATGGTTTGTTAGTGACGCCTTTTGTGGGTGTGGTGCCTGCGGATATCGAGCTGCAGGCTAATCCTGGTGAGCTGGACAGCGTGTTTAAAGCTCCGCTCCGCTATTTTCTTGATCATCAAAAGATGACGCTGGAATCCTTTTCCTACAAAGGCAGCATAATCCATATGCCGCGCTATGATTATCAGGGATATCGGATCTGGGGTCTGACCGCTTACATCTTAGTGGAATTGTTAAATTTTGGTTTAGCTGCAAAAATCCCCCTTAATCCCCGACCTGAAATGGCCAAGAATGAGGCGCAGATATGATCTATCACCTGCACGATCATCGAGTTAAATATCAGAGCAATAGCCACTTTATCGCTGATAATGCGACGCTGATCGGTTCGGTCATCGTTGGTCATCAGTCTAGTGTTTGGTTCAACGCTGTTGTCCGAGGTGATAATGAGCCGATTACCATTGGAGAAGATAGCAATATCCAGGATGCCTCGGTGCTGCATACTGATCCTGGATTCCCGTTGACGATCGGTAAAGGGGTCACCGTTGGTCATAAGGCGATGCTGCACGGTTGTGAAGTGGGTGACCACTCGCTGATCGGCATTAATGCTGTGGTGTTGAATGGGGCTAAAATCGGTCGCAACTGTCTGATAGGCGCCAACTGCTTGATCCCGGAAGGGATGGAGGTGCCTGATGGTTCCCTGGTGGTGGGGTCGCCGGGCAAGGTGCGCCGTCAGCTCACTGAGGAGGAGATTGCTGGTCTGGTTGAAAACGCCGAGCATTATGTCGAAAATATGCGACGCTACCGAGCCGAACTGGTCAGAATTGACTGATCTACAACTGCTGTCTAAAGAGGAAGTAATGGCTGAACCGCAAACCGTACCGTCCCCCTGTATCGGCGTTTGTGCGCTCAATGAAGAAGATGAGTGCATCGCTTGTGGACGCAATGTGGTTGAAATTGGTGACTGGGGTGTTTTGGACGCTGAGCAGCGTCAGGCCGTGCTGGATCGAATTGACCGTAAACAAAAAGGAAAGCTGGTTTAGTTAGTGCCTTCCTTTTTGTCTCACTGATTGTTGATCAGAATTAAGCGCTCTCTTTCTTGAGCGCTTTGTCCGAGACTCGAGCCATCTTGATCAGGTTATCCTGGATCTGGATGGTTTCGATGCGATAGCCGTTGATATCCAGGCAGACATTACGGTCCGGGATAAACTCCAGGGTTTCAGTAATCAGACCGTTCAGTGTCTTTGGCCCATCTACCGGCATATCCCAATCCATCGCCTTATTGATATCCCGCATGGTGGCGGTGCCATCGATAAAGAAAGTGCCGTCATCCTGCGGATGGATATCCTGATTCTCCACTCGGCGGCTGTCCGATAGCTCGCCAACAATCTCCTCAAGAATATCTTCCAGGGTACAGAGTCCTTGAATATCCCCGTATTCGTCTACCACCAGGCCGATGCGCTTGCCCTCCTTCTGGAAGTTCAGCAGTTGGGTCTGTAGAGGTGTGCTTTCTGGGATGAAGTAGGGCTCTTTGGCTTCCTGGAGTAGCGCAGCTTTGCTGGGTTCTCCGGATTTCAGCACTCGGGCCATATTACGTAGATGAAGAATCCCAACTACCTGGTTGATGTCGCCTTTAAAGACTGGCAGGCGGGTGTGGTCGCTGTTGGAGATAAGGTCCAAAATGGTATCAAGATCGTCTTCCAGATCTATCCCTACCGCTTCATTTCTGGGAATCATGATGTCCTGAACGGTGACTTCTTCCAGTTCCAGGATGCCCAGCAGCATCGATTGGTTTTTCTGAGGGATCAGAGCGCCGGCTTCATTGACGATGGTGCGCAGTTCTTCGCTGCTAAGGTGATCCTGGTTGCTGCTGTCGACCTTGATGCCCAGAATCCGCAACAACCCGTTGGTAATGCCGTTGATAAGCCAGACCGCAGGGTAGAGCACGATCAGTAATGGCTTGAGAATCACCGCAGCCGGAAAGGCGATGCGCTCCGGGTGTAAGGCGGCCAGGGTTTTCGGTGTCACTTCGGCAAAAATCAGGATGACCAGGGTCAGGGCCAGAGTAGCGATGGCAACGCCAGCATCTCCCCAGAGGCGCACAGCGACGACTGTGGCAATAGAGGCCGCAGCAATGTTGACCAGGTTGTTGCCGATCAGGATGACGCCGATCAAGCGATCAGGTCGGGAAAGCAGATGGTTGGCACGCATGGCGCCACGATGCTTATTTTTAACCAGGTGCCGCAGCCGGTAACGGTTGAGCGACATCATTCCGGTTTCAGAGCTGGAAAAGAAGGCGGAACAGAGAATTAGGAGTAGGAGGATTCCCAGCAGAAAACTTATCGATGCGTCGTCCAAGACGTGGGTGACCTTTAATGGCTATTGGGAACAAAATTGTGGTGCCTTGCCTCAGTGGTGTCAAGGCACCGGAAAAGAAATCTACCGGGAATTATCCAAAGGATTACATTGTGGGAGGGATTACATAAGAATCTCGACCGCAAACTTGCTTCCGAAATAGGCCAGCATCAGAAAGCAGAAGCCGCCTAAAGTCCAGCGAACCGCCGCTATGCCGCGCCAACCTTTCTGGTGACGTCCCCATAACATGATGGCGTAGATAATCCAGGCGACGAACGACAGTGCGGTCTTGTGCACTAGGTGTTGGGCGAAGATATCATCGATAAAGAGAATGCCCGTGACCAGGGAGATGCTGAGCAGCAGTTGGCCGGTCCAAAGCATCTCGAATAACAACTTCTCCATGATCTGCAGTGGTGGCAGAGCGTTGACGATGCCGCGGGTGTGGTGGTTTCTCAGTTGGCGGTCCTGCAGGGTCACTAAAAGTGCCTGTACGGCGGCAATAGAGAACACGCTGTACGCCAGAATAGAGCAGAGAATGTGGCTGATAATGCCGGCAGTATAAGGCTTGGGATCGGTAGTGGCGGGTGCCAGTGCTGCTAAGATTACTGCGATGGCGGCCAGCGGAAATAGGACCACGAATAGATTTTGCAGCGGTTTACGAATACTGCTAATAAGTACCAGACCCGCGATCAGCCAGGCGATCAGCGAAGAAACCGGGAAGAATCCCAGCTGAATGCCATTGCCAGGGTGAAGTACAATATAAACGGCGTAGGTATGTATAACCACGGCCGCAGCCCCTGCCATCATAACCAGCTTGCTGTGGTTACGGCCTTTGCCACTGAGGGTGGTTGCCTGCACTGCTCCGGAAACTAGATACAGAACGGCGCAAAGAAAACTGATAAAAATCAAGCTCATTGTATCTGTCAGTCATAAAGCTGAAGTTGGGCTTAAGTGTGTCACAAAAGTGCTACGGATTGAATAGAGTGGTGTCGTCATCGTTAGAGAAACTGTTGTTCTAGGTTGATTCCGGCAATAGTAGTGGAGGGCACTGGGATTGGGGTATAATCCCAACCTATTTGATCGCCCGGAATTCCGGTTCAAGGTTAGGAGTCACTAGTTTTCATGTTTGACAATCTTACGGATCGCTTATCCCATGCGCTGAAATCAGTGACGGGGCAGGCCAAACTCACCGAAGACAACATCAAAGGCACTCTCCGTGAGGTCCGCATGGCGTTGCTGGAAGCCGACGTTGCGCTGCCGGTGGTTAAAGAGTTTATCAACGGTGTTAAAGAGCGCGCGGTTGGTCAGGAAGTCAGCAAGAGCCTGAAACCAGGGCAGGTCTTCGTCAAGATCGTCCAGCAAGAGATGGTCAAGGTGATGGGGGCTGCTAACGAGGAGTTAAACCTCGCAGCGCAGCCGCCGGCCGTAGTGATGATGGCGGGTCTGCAGGGTGCGGGTAAAACCACCTCTGTTGCCAAACTCTCTCTTTGGTTAAAAGAGCGCAAGAAAAAATCTGTTTTGGTGGTGTCGGCAGACGTTTATCGTCCAGCGGCCATCCAGCAGCTGGAAACTCTGGCGGGTGAAGTGGGTGTGGAGTTCTTTCCATCCACTACTGAGCAGGATCCGGTAGATATAGCTAAGGCTGCGATTCAACATGCCAAGATCAAGCATATCGACGTAGTTATTGTGGATACCGCGGGTCGTCTCCATGTCGATGGCGACATGATGGACGAGATCAAGCGCCTGTACGCTGCAATTACGCCGATCGAAACACTGTTTACCGTCGATTCCATGACCGGTCAGGATGCGGCCAATACCGCCAAGGCGTTTAATGATGTTTTGCCGTTGACGGGTGTAGTTCTGACCAAAACCGATGGTGACGCCCGAGGTGGTGCTGCGCTGTCGGTACGGCAGATTACCGGGAAACCGATTAAGTTCCTCGGTGTGGGCGAAAAGACCGATGCGCTGGAGCCTTTCCATCCCGATCGAGTCGCTTCCCGTATTCTCGGCATGGGCGATGTGCTGTCGCTGATCGAAGAGGTCGAGCACAAGGTCGACCAAAAGAAAGCGGAAAAACTGGCCGGTAAGATCAAGAAGGGTAAGGGCTTTGATCTGGAAGACTTCCGCGATCAGCTCCAGCAGATGAAAAACATGGGTGGCATGTCGGCGATGATGTCGAAAATGCCAGGCATGGGCAAGATGGCCCAGGCCGCTGAAGATGCTGGTGCTGAAAAGGGCATGATGCAGATGGAAGCGGTGATTAACTCCATGACACCACACGAGCGTCGTTTCCCTGATGTGATCAACGGTTCTCGTAAAAAGCGTATCGCCACGGGTGCTGGTGTGCAGATTCAAGATGTGAATCGGGTGCTGAAGCAGCACAAACAGATGCAGAAGATGATGAAAAAGTTTGCCGGCAAGGGTATGGCAAAAATGATGCGCGGTATGAAAGGTATGTTGCCACCGGGAATGGGCGGTAATATGGGCGGCGGATTCCCTCCCGGTGGGGCCGGCGGTCCTGGTGGTTTCCCGCGGGGATAAATAGAATTTAAAAAGCTTTTAAAGGGCGGTGGATTCGCGTAGAATTTTCGCCCTTCGTATATTGGGTCTCAGTTGCGCGTGTCCGAAATTTAGCTATCTGAATCGACGATGAGCGTGCATCTGGGAAACACTAACTGTGGGCGATATTAAAACCCACTCAACAATAAAGGGATCGATGCCAATGGTAGTTATTCGATTAGCACGTGGGGGCTCTAAGAAGCGTCCTTTTTATCACATTACAGTAGCCGACCAGCGTAACGCTCGCGACGGTCGCTTTATTGAGCGCGTTGGGTTCTTCAACCCTGTTGCCCGCGGTCAGGAAGAGCGTCTTCGTGTAGACCTGGATCGT
Organism: Motiliproteus sp.; assembly: GCA_026196225.1. GTDB lineage: Bacteria > Pseudomonadota > Gammaproteobacteria > Pseudomonadales > Balneatricaceae > Motiliproteus. The sequence continues at coordinate 16,351 of JAPHRD010000048.1, read as the reverse complement.
GTTGCACACTGGCAGAGCAAGGGTGCCCAAGCCAGTGGACGTGTTGCCACTCTGCTGAAAGAAGCAGCTCAGGCCGACAGTTAATCGAGTTGGTCAGTTAGTTACTTATGGCACGCAGAGGAGAAGCGAAATCGGTTCAGCCGGAAGCAGATAAGCTGGTCACTATTGGCCGGATTACCTCGCTGTATGGTGTTCGGGGTTGGGTAAAAATCTATTCACACACCGAGCCGATGGAAAATATCCTTAGCTATTCACCCTGGTACCTGAAGCACAATAATCAATGGCTGACGGTTAAAGTAGATCAGGGGAAGCGCCACGGAAAAGGTCTTGTAGCCAAATTGGTCGACTGCGATGACCGTGACGATGCCAAACTGTATTGCGGTTTGGATATCTATATCGATCATCAGCAATTGCCTAATCTGAAAAGTGACGAATATTACTGGCACCAACTGGAAAAATTGAATGTAGTAACCGAGTCCAATGTAGTACTGGGCCGGGTTGAGTATCTGATAGCAACAGGCTCAAACGATGTGCTGGTGGTTAAAGGCACAAAGGAGAGCATCGACAAGCGGGAACGATTGATTCCCTACTTGCCGGATCAGGTGGTCAAAGAGATTAATCTCGAAGCAGGTACCATTCGGGTCGATTGGGATCCGGAGTTTTAAGTTGTGTGGATCGGTGTAGTAACGCTTTTTCCCGAAATGTTCCAGGCGATTACCGAAAGCGGTGTCACTGGAAGAGCATTCAAAAAAGGCTTGTTAGAGCTGGAATGCTGGAATCCGCGAGACTTCACCTTGGACAAGCACCGTACCGTCGACGACCGCCCCTATGGTGGCGGGCCGGGAATGCTGATGAAAGTTCAACCGTTGCGGGATGCTATCCGCGCGGCTAAATCAGCAGCCGGACCAGAGGCAAAGGTGATCTACCTTTCTCCTCAGGGTCGAACCCTGGATCAGCAAGGCGTACGCCAGCTGGTTGAGCGGAAAAATGTGGTACTGGTGGCAGGTCGTTACGAAGGTATTGACGAACGCCTGCTGGATGCAGAGATCGATGAAGAATGGTCCCTTGGGGACTTCGTTGTCAGCGGTGGTGAACTGCCGGCGATGGTCATGATCGATGCGGTGTCCAGATTGGTTCCCGGTGTGCTGGGACATGAAGACTCTGCTAGCGAAGACTCTTTTGAAGAGGGTTTGCTGGATTGTCCTCACTACACCAGACCGGAATTGATCGACGATCAACAGGTACCGGATGTGTTGCTTAGCGGCAACCATGCAGAGATTAGGCGCTGGAGGCTGAAACAACAGCTCGGGCGCACCTGGCAAAGAAGACCGGAATTATTGGACGGTCGGGAACTGAATAACGAGCAGCAATGTTTGCTCGAAGAGTTTATCCGCGAGACCGCTACTGAGCGTTGAGCGGCTGATTAGTTTAGGAGCAAGTGATGAGCAGCAAGAACCTGATCATTCAGCAGATTGAAAAAGAACAGATGGAAAAGCAGGTACCTGAGTTCGGCCCCGGTGATACCGTGGTTGTACAGGTAAAAGTTGTTGAAGGTACTCGTGAGCGTCTGCAGGCGTTCGAAGGTGTAGTTATCGGCAAGCGTAACCGTGGTCTTAACTCCGCATTTACCGTGCGTAAGATCTCTCACGGTGTTGGCGTTGAGCGTACTTTCCAGACCTTCAGCAAGGCTGTAGACAGCATTAATGTTAAGCGTCGTGGCGACGTTCATCAGGCTAAGCTGTACTACCTGCGCGACCTGTCTGGTCGTTCCGCACGTATCAAAGAGAAGCTGGCCAAGAAGTAATCTGGTTACCTCTCTATATACGAAAAGGGCAGCTTCGGCTGCCCTTTTTTGTTATAACCCACGGCATGAGCAAACAATCAGACCCTTCAAGCCAGCAGCCCTATCCGGGGCAGGCGCTGATCGAAGCCTATCTGCAACTGTTGTGGTTGGAGAAAGGGCTCAGCGATAATACCCAGGCGGCATATCGTCGAGATCTCAAGGGTTTTGCTCAGTGGTTGCAGCAACGAAATAGTCATTTGCAACAGGCTAAGCGCGAAGATCTGCTGGCCTATCTCAACTACCGAAATCGTAAGCGTCTTAGTGCTCCATCGACTGCCCGTATGCTCTCCTGTTTACGGGGTTTTTACCGCCATCTACTCAGTGAAGATAAGATCAGTGTTGATCCTTGCCAGCAAGTGGATAATCCGAAATTGGGACGGCCGCTGCCCAAGGTCCTGACTGAGCCGGATGTGGAAGACCTGTTGGCCGCGCCAGATCCCCAAGATCCGGTGGGTTTTCGTGACAAGGTGATGCTGGAGTTGCTGTACGCTACTGGTTTGCGGGTTACCGAACTGGTGTCGCTGGAACTGTCAGAGGTGAATCTGCGTCAGGGCGTGGTAAGGGTTACAGGTAAGGGCGGCAAGGATCGTCTGGTTCCAATTGGTGAAGTGGCGATAGACTGGATGATTCGCTATCTACGTCAGGGGCGGGTATTACTGTTAAAGGATATGACCAGCGAAGTGCTGTTCCCCAGTAATCGTGGCACTCAGATGACTCGGCAGACTTTCTGGTATCGAATTAAGCACTACGCGAAATTGGCGGAAATTGATAAGCCGTTATCACCCCATGTTTTGCGACACGCTTTTGCGACTCATCTGTTGAATCATGGCGCTGACTTGCGGGTAGTGCAGCTTTTGTTGGGACATAGCGATCTATCCACCACTCAGATCTATACCCATATTGCTCAGCAGCGATTACAATCACTTCATCAGCAACACCATCCTCGCGGTTGATCTGAACTCTCACCCCTAACCGGGCTCTAAAGGGCCAGTCCCGCACAGTTTACGAGGTTATAATGAAATTTCCCGCTTTAGTGCTCTCTATAGTCAGCTTGTCTACCGCGATTTTGATGCCCAACCTGTCCTATGGGGCTGAAAACTATCAGCAGCTTCGTAGCAAAATCGCCTCGGTGATCGGTCGCGTCAATATTACCGAGATTAAAGAGACCGATATACCCAATCTGTTGGAAGTAGAGTTCAGCAACGGTCAGGCGATCTACGCCAGCACAGATGGTAATTATATTTTGGATGGAACCCTGTACCAGTTGCGGGACGACCGCGCGGTAAATATCCGAAAAGAGCGTCTGGAGGCGAAATTAGTGCCTTTGCGACAGCAGTCTATTGCTGAACTTAAAGTGGAAGATATGGTGATCTTCTCGCCGAAAGGCGATGTAAAGGCAACCATCTATGCATTTACCGATGTGGACTGTGGTTACTGTCGCAAGCTGCATAATGAGATCCAGGCCTACAACGATCTGGGAATCGAAGTGCGTTATCTGGCTTACCCTCGTGCAGGCGTCGGTTCCCATTCGTACGATAAAATGGTGGCGATCTGGTGTGCTGATGATCCTCTTGAGGCGATGACTGCTTCAAAGGCTGGTCGACCAATTCCGATGAAGACTTGTGATAACCCTGTGTCAGATCAGTTTGCGCTTGGTGGTCGCCTGGGTGTAACGGGGACCCCTTCGCTCATTACCAGCGATGGCCACATCATGCCGGGCTATATTCCAGCACCGCGATTGGCGGCAGCTCTGCAGGTACAGTAGTAAACCAGCAACCAGTAGTCTTTTTAAGAAAGCCCCGCTGATCGGGGTTTTTTTTATGCCAAATTGTCGAGAGAAAATAAATCTTAAAAAGTTTGAACCCTTTCCTCAACCACTCGTTACCTACGGTTCGAAATCACAATAACGCCAGTGTGCTGGCAATGAATTATTCCAAGTTGAGGAAAGAACAATGAAAAAGACTCTTATCGCTAAATCTCTGTTGGCTTCTGCTGTAACTGCTTTGGCCCTGTCTGCTACTGTTGCCCAGGCTGGTCCTTGGGGCTACCAGTACAACAACATCGGTTATAAAGACAGCTTTAACCGCACCACTGATACTAAGGTTGACGTTGATGCTAGTCGCACGTCACAGCGTGACTATCGCTTGAACTACAACCTGGATTCCAGCGTTCGTACTAAGCTGAACAACAACTTCAAGCTGGACTACAAATACGACTACCGTAAGGATGACATCAGCGCAACTCAGAATATGAACCAGGTTCGTGCTTACCGTTCCGGGGTTAACCAGAACGCCTTTAACGCCGGTGGTGCATCCGGTCACAGCATGAACCAGACTCAGGGTGGTACTTCTGTAGGTAGCCTGGTGAATGAATCGCACACCACTAAGCACAAGGGTCACAGCCTGCTGTCTCCGACTTACACGTCCGCTAGCGGTAACGTAAGCAAAGGTAATATGTTCGGTAGCCAGATTGGCGGTACGCAGTCTGCAATGCAGATGGGCGATGTTGCGAACGTACAGGGTAACACTCAGAACCAGCAAGCAGCCTCTTCTGTTTCGAGTGCTGACGTAGTATCTAATACTGCTAAGAAATAATATGACTCGGATAATACCGATCTAAAACCAGACCCCGGCCCTTGCCGGGGTCTTTCTTTGGAAAAATAAATTTTCTTTGAACCCTTTTGCAACAGCCCGCCACCTACCGGATAGAACATCAAGCCAACAGCCTGTTGCCATTGATAAGAACAATAGCTTTTTCGGAGATTACGCCATGAAACTGAAGAAAATGATGATGCCACTCGTTGCCCTGTCTTTGATGCTGGGTGGTCAGGTTGCCAACGCTGAAATTACTGATCAGGACCGTGCTGAACTAAGCTGTAGCGGTCCTAAGATGCGTGTTGCAGTGATGCCGGTGGGTGCTACCGGAAAACTGGGTTCCTACGAAGGGTTTGATGTGGGTGAAGCCATGGCTTCACAACTGACTACCGCCCTTGAACAAAGTGACTGCTTTATTGTTTCTGACCGTATGGCGTTGTCTCATATTTTGCGTGAACAGGAGCTGGGTCTGGCGGGGGTTACCAATCCTGAAACCGCGGCTCGTTCCGGTCGTGTTATTGGTGCTCAGGTACTGGTCAAGGCGGATATTACTGAGTTCGAACCCCAGAAAGAGAGCGGTGGCATTAATCTGGGATTTGCTTCCAGCAGCATGCCTTTCGGTCTGCGTCTGGGGGGCAACAGCGGTACCAGTCATGTGGCCATCGATCTGCGTCTGCTGGATGCCAGTACCGGTCAGGTGCTGTTCAGCAAGCGTGTTGAGTCCGATTCTAAGTCCAAAGGTTTTGCCCTAGGTCTGGACTTTAAGAATATGTCTATCGGTGGAGATAAGTTCTTTAAAACCCCTATGGGTAAGGCTACCCGTACTGTCTTTAGCGATGCGGTTTACTACATCATCAAGGGAACCCGTCAGGTGCCTTGGCAGGGTAGTGTAGTTAGTGCTCGCGGTCAGCAGATCTTTATCAACGCTGGTGTAAAATCGGGCGTAAAGGTGGGCGATGTGATGAATGTATCTGCAGTGGCAGAGGAACTGATCGATCCTGCGACAGGAATCAGCTTGGGTAAAGTGGAAAACCACTTGGGTCGAATTCAGGTGAAAATGGTCCAGGAGAAGTTCGCTATTGCTGCACTGCTTGATCCCTTTCAACCTCAGCGAGGTGACATCATCCGCTACTAAACAGGATGGTTAAACCAAGGCCCCGGCTGGGGCCTTTTTTGCGTTTAGGCGTTATCTATTACGCGCAGCGAACGGCGCAGAAATAACTGCGCGCAATCTTCGGCGGAGAGTGGTTTGGCGTAGAAGTAACCCTGAGCGATATCGCAGCCATTGTTGATTACGAAATCTCGGTGCTCGGCGGTTTCAACACCTTCGGCAATCACCTCAAGATCCAGCAGTTTACCCAGATTGATGATTGCCTGAGTGATGGCGGCATTCTGGGGGTCCTTAGTTACATCAAAGATGAAGGATTGGTCGATCTTCAGCTTTTGGATCGGCAGGTTTTTCAGTTGATTGAGGGATGAATAGCCGGTACCAAAATCATCGATGGAGAGACTAACCCCCAAATCGTTGAGGCGCTGTAGAATGGCGATCGACTGATCGGGATTCTGCATCAAGGTGTTTTCGGTTATTTCCAGTTCCAGCAAGTGAGGATCGAGGCCTGTTTCTTCTAAGACCTGGCTCACGGACAGGTACAGGTCTCCACGTTCTAGTTGTACCGGGGAGATGTTAACCGCCAGATTGTTGATGGGTAATCCTTGCTGCTGCCATCGCTGCATCTGACGACAGCTTTCCAGCAATACCCAGTCGCCGATATCCAGAATCAGATTGGTCTCTTCGGCCAGGGGGATGAAGCGTGCGGGAGAGATGGTGCCTTTTTCTGGATGGTTCCAGCGTACCAGGGCTTCGGCGCCGATCATGGAATTGTTCTGGAGATCAACTTGGGGTTGAAATGCCAGACTAAGATGGCCGTCATTGACCGCTTTTCTGAGTTCGGTTTCCAGCTCCAACCAGTCAGTTGAACTGGCGGTGAATTTGGAGGCGTAGAAAGCGTAGGTTGCCCGTCCCTGCTTTTTGGCCTGATACATGGCGGCGTCGGCATTGCGGACCAGCGCATCGGCATCCATACCGTCCTGAGGGTAGATGCAGATCCCGATACTGGCGCTGATAAACAGATCGTGGCCGGATAGTTGGAAAGGCTGGGTTAACTGTTTCAGTACTTTCTTGGCTACATTGGCGGGTTCGTGATCGTTACTTAGATCTTCCAAAATGATAGTAAATTCGTCTCCTCCCAGCCGCGCGACAGTATCATTCTCGCGGACTGAGTTATTCAGGCGGCCTGCAACAGACGAAAGCAGGGCATCGCCTACAGGGTGACCAAGACTGTCGTTAATATGTTTGAAACGGTCCAGATCCAAGAATAGAACAGCCATTTTACTGTTGTTACGCTTGGCTGAAACTAGGGAGTGATTGAGACGATCCAGAAATAGTGCCCGGTTGGGAAGGCCGGTGAGTTGGTCATAGTAGGCTTGATGTTGAATTTTCGCTTCTGATCGGCTGCGTTCGGTAATATCCAACAGCGTTCCCATGATGGCAGGCCCCCCGTTGTGGTGGGTCCGACTACCGAAGACTTCAACGTGTACCTCTTCGCCCTCTTTGGTCATCCCTCTGAAGGCGTATTGGAGTGCAGCCTTATCTCCTTTTAAGCGAGTAGTGATGTTCCGAGTGACCGTCTCTCTATCTTCTGGATGGGTCAAATCCATCGGCCCTAGGTGATATTCAATATCTTCCCGGGGGTAGCCAAAAATATCGGCAAATCGTGGATTCACATAGACGAAGTGACCATCTTGGATGATATATACCCCGACCAGGGAGCGTTCTGAAAGAACCCTGAATTGACGCTCTGAATTTTCCAGTTCGGCCTGGGTATGTTTACTGGCCGTGATATCCATAAAGCTAATCACAGCGCCCTCTACATTCTGCTCTTTGACGATGGGGCTGATGCTGTATTCAATGGGGAATTCGTGGCCATTGGAATCTATGAGTGAGGATTCCTGGTTTTTAATCTGCTCAAGTTCACCGTTGAGTATTTTCTCGATGCCGAGATAGTCTTCAGGATTGGTCCAGATATCCTGGCAATCGATACCGGTCAGATTATTACTGTCCCGTTTCAGCATTAATGCAGCCGAAGGGTTAACGAAACGATGATGTCCATCCCGGTCGAGGCCAATAATGCCTTCGCCTACCGAATTGAGTATTAACTCACTGCGTCGTTTAAACAAAGCCAGTTGGTTGAATTGTCGTTTGACTTGGGCGGATATCATTCGTCCCAACACTAGGAAGGCCATTAGCAATCCTAAGAGGACTACCCCTCCCTGTTTAATGGTTTCGATAATCAGTTGTTCGTTGGCTGCCTGTTGATTGTGGAGATAGTTATTCACCATTTCATCCATAAAGGCGATGGTGAGCATGCTTTGGTCAAGATGGGCGTGGAGTTGGGCATCCATCTGCTGCTGTTTCTCAATACCGAGAATGTAGTTGGTCATCAGCTCAAACAGGTTGTAACGTTCAACACTGTTGGGTAGGCCTGAATCTGGGCCAGTAATTGCAGCGGCGATTGGCGCAATGTTTGGTAGCCGTACCTGCTGGAGAGGGGCTTCTGATTTTTTAAGCTGGTTTAAGATTCGCTCTATATTTTCCAGCGTTGGGACAATTTTATTGAATCTGAAATGTCTTAGCGTGGTGATATCTTTAACTTCCGTGACGGCTTCAAGGTCTAACGCTAAGGTATGGCTGTCGATACGCAGTTGGTGCAGTGATCTGCGCCAGGGGCCGGTCTCCAGCTCTGCTATTCGGTTGGCAAGATACAGATCCTGATGGTCCCGTTCCAGTCTCCATTTTCTCATCAGTATAGTGAGATGAAGCTTGAGTCTGCCCTCTAAGATATCAAGGTCTTCATTGAAAAATGCTAGTAGATCACGGACTCGATCGATGCTGAATTGATTGTTAACATCCTGTTCCACATGGCTAAAACCGCGCTTCCAGACAATCGCTTGGTCCCAAAACTTTGATATCTCTTTACTGCGGTTGCCGATACTGCCAAAGGCGATTCCTAAGTCATTAATGGAATAGCGTTTTTTTATTGCTTTGGATTCCTGTTGTAATAGCAGCAAGGATTGGTTGGTCGGGGAGGAATTATCGACTTGGGTGTCGTACAACAGCTCTAGAGTGGTGAAGTGGGTTTCAAGGACAAGACGCCGGAATTTTTCCAGACTGATATTAAGATCTTTTTCGATGGTACGTTGGCGTGACTGTTCCTCAGCAAGTTGGGCTTGCTTCCATCCAACAAAAACCGCAACTGAAGCACTGGCCAGCAAACCCAGAACGATCATTGCCAACAGCGCAAAAGAGATACTTCTACGTAACGAGGAGTCCGCATTATGGGTGTTGTCAGAAAGTTCTGATGCAGTAACAGTGGAGTGGTCGGTCATCTACCTCGGATACCTCGGATACCTTGGGGCGAAATTACAGCGTCCTAATTGCTAGGGTAAATCGTAAACATCCAAGTGCCGTGAGTTATATGTCAGTATAGGTCGCAATGACGCTATATAACCCAGATCTTAATCAAGAAAAGGACTAAATAGAAAAAAAGGTGCAGAAAAGACACCCCTTTTTGGATTTGCTGAAATGATGGGGGTTTAGGCCTTAAATTGTTTTACCAGAGTTTGTTCGATGGGAGTGAGTTCCTTGGTCAATTTGGTGTAATCGAAAAGACAGGACGCCTCTTCAATGTTGTGTACTTTCCAGTCATCTTCCTGCAACAGAAAAGTCCAGATGGTTTCTACCTCTTTGTAACGCTTGTCGCCTTCGACCACCTTGCCAGTTGTTCTCTCTGCCAGGTAGTCCTTCATGGTGGCAGTGATAGATACCACCAACATGGATTGTAGATGAGGGCCTTGCTCATTACGGTGGATAAACAGGATAGGCTTGATGCTACCAACCTGTTTGATGTCGCAGTGGTTGATCAGGCCCTGCTCTTTCCAACGGTTCAAATGTACCTGTTGTTGGTTCTGTTGAAACCATTGGGTCATAAAGCCATCAGCTTCGCTGGTTTTTTCGTGACTCCAGGCGATATGGGTGTGATAGAAACTTGCTTGCATGCGTTCGCGCAGGCGGATCCAATCGAACACAGGGTTACGGTCGGCCATATAAGCCAGGTCTTGGCGGGCACGGCGAACGGCACGATTTTCTTCCAAAGTGGAGAGGATAAGCAGTGGCAGGAAGATCAGCACCAACAGGATGATCACCAGTTTACCCCAGAAGGTGTTCCAAACCGCTTTGGCGATCATACCGCCGGGGCCTGCAACAACAGGCTCTGCCACCAAAGGTAATAGCAAAATCAATGTCAGGTAGTAGAACTGAATGACCTTTTTCATGACGACCTCCCGATGATGGTTTAACAGGTAGGTCACTCAATGTTGGCAAAGGGTTCTAAGAAAAGGGATTTGATAAAAAGGGCGGCGAAAAAAGATGAATCCGGTATCTAAATCGGATTAGGGCTCCGGATGGCGGCTAGGGGACCAGACGATCTCCCAAAGTACTCCTTCAGGATCGGTCAGGTAGCCTCGGTAGCCACCCCAGGAAACTGTCTCGGCGGGACGGGTGATCCTGGCACCAAAACTGACTAGGCGGGCAAGCAGCTGATCAACCTTCTGTCGGGATTCAACATTGTGGGAGAGGGTGACACCTAGCGGTGTGTTTGGCCAATCATCGATACCGGCATCGGCGGCTAAGGCTGTGCGTGGGTAAAGAGCCAGGGTGATGGCGTCCAGATCAAAAAATGCATAGGGACTTTGGCCTGCCTTGCTGGGTCGAAAACAGTCCTTGAGAGGAAATTGGAAACCCTGTTGGTAGAACTCCAGTTGCGCCTCGAAATTCTCTACCGGCAGTGTGATGTAGGAGATTGCCGAGTTCATCGAGCGGTCTCTGCAGTCGCCTCGGTTTGGGCGTTGGCAATGGATTGCTGCTTAAATTTCAGCGCTCGCCAGGCATAGCTGCCCGCCAGTAGGTTAGCCAATGCGATGCCGGCAAAAATGCCTTCTAATTGACTAAGGTAGGCACCCAGATAAGCCAAGGGGATGGTCAGTAGCAGCAGCCGGATTAGAACCAGTTGTGCGGCCTGTTTAGGTTGATGGAAGGCATTGAAAATGGCGCTTCCCAAAGTGACCAGTGCTAAGCCAGCGTAGCTGCAGGGGATGATCCACAGGTAATGGCTGGCCAGCTCGACAATGGCGGCTTCGTCGGCAAAAAGACGCGCCAGAGGGATTGCCAGCAGCGCCAGTATCAGACAAGCGCTGCCGCCCCATAGCATGCCGACACGAAGGGCGAAACTCATACTCCGCTGAATCCGGTCAACTTTCTTTGCGCCCCAGTTTTGGCCAATAAAGGGGGTTAACACAGAGGCCAGCGCCATCACCCCGATCATCGCCATGGATTCGATGCGGGTGCCCACACCAAAGGCGGCGACGGCAGGTGAACCGAACTGTGCTACCAGATGGGTCAATACCGCAGCGGTTAAGGGTGTCAGCATATTGGTGGTGGCAGCAGGAACAGCAACCTTGGTTAACCGCAGCCAATTCTGCTGCAACTGTTCCAAAGCCGGAATGGCCAATGTCAACATTCGCTCACGATAGCCCAGTACCCAGAGGGCGAACAGGAAAGTGACCGAATAGGCGATCAGGGTTGCGATCGCAGCTCCCTGCAGTTCTAGGCGCGGGAAAGGACCGATACCGAAGATCAGGAAGGGGTCGAGAATAATATTGATCACCGCTGCCAGCATCATCACCCGGCTCGGTGTTTTGGTATCGCCGGTGGCGCGGATGGCGCTGTTACCCACCATGGGAATCACTACCAGACCGATCCCCAGGTACCAGATCTCCATATATTCTCGGATGCGTTGTATCTGCTCCGCAGGGGCTCCCAGTAAGCTGAATACGGGGTCGATGGTAAAGAAGCCCAGCAGTGACAGGGATACCACCAGAATCAATGCCAACGCCAGGCAGTCGGTAGTCAAGCGCTGGACCCGGTTGTGATCTCCAGCGCCGATAGCTCTTGAGACGATAGCGGAGGTGCCGACGCTAAGGCCCATGGCGAGGCTGATAACCAGCATGGTAATGGGAAAGGTAAAACTGATTGCTGCCAGCTCGGTGCTGCCCAGTTGGCCAATGTAAAAAGTGTCAGCCAGGTTGAATAGCACTACTGAGGCGATACCCAGTAGCATCGAGCTGGCCATCTTGATCAGGGTGGGTTCTACCGGGCCTTCTGTTAAGCGAGCGCGGGCGTGACGGGGTGCAGCCATTAACATTCCTCAAAATCAGCTGGCAGTGTATGTTGCTGGGGCTATGTTTGCCAGCGCCGAGATCAAGAGAGGGGGCTGCTGGATTAGCGGCCGGATGGCGGAACGAGCTTTTTCGCCATAATCACCAATCCAACTCCGCCCAGGGTTAGCACAGAAGCAATCAGTAACTGTAGGCTAAGGCTTTCGCCCACAAAGATAACGCCACCTAAGGCGGCAATTATCGGTACGCTGAGTTGGGAGACCGATGCGACAGTGGCACTCAATCCTCGCAAGGCGGTGTACCAGATGCTGTAACCGATGCCTGAAGCGACCGCGCCGGATAGCACGGCATACATCACGCCTTCGGAACTGGCAGAGAAATTGGCGGATAAATCAGACAGAGCCCAGATTATCAATGGCAGACAGAGAGGGATGGTGCGGACAAAGTTGCTGCAGGTATCGGCCAGCGGGTTGGATGAGCCCCTGCCTAGCAGGCTATAGCCACCCCAGGCGACACCTGCAACGGCCATCAGCAGAAAACCCTGCCATGCCGGTGTGGTCGCTGATGGTAGTAGCAAGTAGACCAGGCCAGACAATGCCATGAGGATGCCGCACCATTCATAGCGGTTAAAACGGTTTCTCTGTAGCAGGCTGATTCCCAGCATGGTCAGCTGCACTGATGCGAACAGGATCAGCGCGCCGGAAGCGGTGTCCAGATAACGGTAGGCAAAGGAGAAACAGGCGGCGTAGGCAAAAAGATAGAACGCTCCCTTCCAGCTGCCGTGGCTGGAGATGCTGTTTTTCCGCTGCTTAAATAGAACAATCAGCCCGAGCACTATAGCGCCGGAAAGCAGGCGAATAACAGTGAAACTACCTGCATCGATCAGTTCGCTGCCTAAGGCAAGACGGCAGAGGACCGAATTGGCGGCGAACGCCAGCAGCGCCATACAGCAGGTCAGAGTGGTGGTTGCTAGGTCAGGACGAGTTGTTGGCAAGATGATTCTCGGCACAGAACTCAGTGCTTATTTTTCTGAGTTTGATTGCTATAAGCCAGCGCCATTTTGGTCTGCAGGAAGAACTGGTTAAAGCGGCGAAAATCCTCATCTTCGATGGGGCCCTGGTGGGCCATGCGGTCGGCATAGATAAAGCCGATGGTTCGTTGGCCGACGCTGAGAGGTGAAAGGATAAAACCCGCCGGGTCTAACGCTTCAGTGAAGTGGCTGGGCAAACGTTTGCTCCAATCGCCCTCTTCCGTGTCGGTGACCAGAAGGCTCATGCCTTTGCCGAGGACCTTGAAGATAAACGATCCCTGCTTGTTATTCTTTAGATGAAAATAGCGCTCCAGATCTTCCGTCTGCTGGCCTTTGCTGATGCGAACATCGAGACTTTTGTGATCTTTGCTGAGCAAGCAAAAAGCAGCCCGTTGGAAACCGGTACAGTCGACGATAGCACTGAGTACCTGGGCCAGAACCTGATGAATGGGCTGGTGATCGGTGACCATATCACCAATGATTTGTAGCTGTTCCAGCAGCAGATCGGCATCTGGCTGCACCCGCGGTTGTTGTGGTGCAGCGGCTGGAACATCGGCGCTGTTGTCTGTCTGCTCCTGATTCTGTTCCCGGGTGTACATGTAGTAGCTGATCTTGCGGGTAAATTCATCCAGTGACTCATCGCCGCTGTCTCGTAATTCCGGCACTAGGGCTTGAGACGGCAGGTTGTACTCTTGGGCCATATCGCAAGCGAGTTTAAAGGCGTTGTTCAGGCACTGGACAAGCTGCGCCGAAGGCTGGCCGGTTAGTTCAGCCATCTGCTGCAATTGAGCATCAAAGTCGAGGTCGGTTTCGTGGGGATGACCGTAGATGGATTTCAATACCTGGTCAGCCATTGAAGCCATCTGATAATTGCCTTGAATGCTGCCGGGATGATCTTCGGCGGTCATCAGATCCATGGATTGCACCACCGAGGCCGGGAACCCCCAGCTTTGGGCGATATCCTGACCAATATCGCTGAAATGGGCACCCAGGTGTTTCAGTTGCACCTGAGACCAGGTGGCGTCATCGTTCTGTAGCTGCTGGTGCATGCGAGTGTAGGTTTCTGGCAGCGTGTAAGCCACCAGGATTTCTCCCAGCCCGTGCAGCAGTCCACAGATATAGGTCTCTTCGATATCGGCGGTTTGGCAAAGTTCTGCCACTTCACGGGCGATGGCTGCGGTCATAAACGAACGCATAAGCAGAGCGCTGATGGCGTCGTCTTCTTCCCCATCCTGTTTAAAGCCTTCGATCAATTTAAGGGTCACGGACAGACTCTTAATCTGATCGAATCCGAGCATGACTACGGCTCGTGAAACCACATTAACGCGGCCATTGCCGCGGTTGTAATAGGAGGAGTTGGCTACGCGTAATAAACGAGCGGAGAGACTGGCATCTTTCATGACCGCCATTGCCAGTGCCATGGCGTCGCTTTTACGGGAGGTGCTGATCTGGCTGATACGGTTGACGGTGGCGCTGAATACCGGCAGGTCGCCCAGTCGGTCCAGGTGTTCCTGAACAGCGGTCAGTGTATTCAGATACTTCACTCAGTCATCACCTCAAGTCCGTCTAATGCAGATAGTTTATATCGCTCTTGCCAATGATGCTCAAGGGGAGGCTAAGAACCTTTTAGTCGATAGCGAGGAGACTAATAGAATCTTTTTCTGCCAGAAGTTCAGGGGCTTGCGCTTTAAACAGTTGAAAATGGTCGCTGAGCTTATGGTTGTTGAGGTCGGTTTCGCTGGTCCAGCTCTCGATTAGTAGAAACTGAGCCGGCGTGTCGCTGTATTGGTAAAGATCGTATTTCAGACAACCGGTTTCTTGCCGAGAGGGCGCTACCATCTGTTGCAGCAGCGCTCTTAGGGAAGATACGCAGTCAGGTTTGGCGATCAGAGTGATCTGTTTATTTATTGCCATGGTGATTCTCGCTAGCAAGTGCAATTCGGAGGTGCGGTTAAGCTGCTACCCAGCGTTGGGTCGAGCATACCCTAATCGACTCCCGGGTTGGAGGGCTGATCATTCCTTCTCTTGCAGCGGCTTCATAATGTAGGCGGTGGGGCGCCTTATATGGTAGCCCTGGGCATAGGTGATGCCGATTGCCTGGGTTGCGTCCAGGACCTCCTGGCTCTCAACGTATTCGGCAATGGTTTCCGCGTTAAGCTCATGGGCGAGATTGGAAATACAGCGCACTACAGCATGGTCTTTGGCATTGTTGACCATATTGGCTACAAACTCGCCGTCGATTTTGACGTAATCGATGGGGAAGTGTTTGAGATAGTGGAAGGAGGAAAATCCCGAGCCAAAGTCGTCGACTGCCAGCTTGAAGCCTTCTGCTTTCAGATTGCAGACAAACTTTTCTAACAGCGACATATTTTTAACGGTATCACGTTCGGTGATCTCGAAAACGATTCGAGCACGGTCGATGTTGGCGTTGGCAACGATGCGGTTTACTTCCGGCAGGAATTCGCTGAGGACCAGTGAGCGAGGTGAGATATTGACGAAAATCTTGCCGGGGTAACCTTCGCGATTTACCTGTAGCAGTGCCTTCTCCAGCATGATGAAATCAAGATTATGAATAATTCCCAGTTTTTCGGCGATTTCGATAAATTCATGGGCACCCATAATAGCGCCGTCATCGGTTTTAATCCGACAAAGAACTTCGACAGCGTAAATATCACCGTTGGTGGTGGCAACCAGCGGTTGAAAGTAAGGGATAACCGCCTTCTCTTTCACCGCTTTGCTGATCATCAGGCTCTTTTCGTTCATATCCTGGAAGACTTGCAGAATATCTTCCTCGTTAGGGATGTAAGCCCGATTCTTACCGGCGCTTTTAGCCTTGTACATCATATTGTCGGCGAACATAAACAGGTCACGGCTGTTGGCGGCATGGTCAGGATAGATCGACATGCCGATGGACATTCCTGCGTCCAGTTGCTCCCCTTCCGGTGTTTGCAGATCAAGGCTATGGGAGGCCTCAAAGATGCGATCGGCTACCATCTGGGCCTGTTCCAAGTCGCTTTCTGGAAGAATAATGGCGAACTCGTCACCACCGTAGCGGGCCAGGAAATCGCCGGAGCGCAGTGCAGAGCGAATCCCTTCACTGATCTTTTGTAAGGCCTGGTCGCCAAATCCGTGACCGTAGTTGTCGTTCATGGATTTAAAATTGTCCAGATCGATCATCAGTACCGAAAATTTATAGTTGTGACGTTCCGCTCGCAGGACTTCGTAATCTAGCAGCTCCCAGAAAATTCGCTGGTTATGGAGGTTAGTGAGAGGATCGCGAGTGGCATAGTATTCCAGCTCTTTGGTGTATTTGTAGATCGCTTTGACGGAGCCAACAACGTTAATCAAAGTGGATAGAATACTGTTGGTGATTAGCAGGCGGGTATTGTCAGTGCCTACGTCTGAGTGAACACCAATACCGACGATGCCGCCGATTTTGGGTTTGTCGAGCACCAGTGATTTTGTCTGCAACTGAATATTCTCAAGCTTTAACTCTAGGGATCCTGTGATTAAGTCCCTGGCATGAGATAATCCTTACCTTCATGATTTGGGGAATGCTCGATGGATCACCAGCTCACTTTCGCCGATAGT
>JAPHRD010000137.1 GCA_026196225.1 Motiliproteus sp. | reverse complement strand
CCAGAACCAGAACCAGAACCAGAACCAGAACCAGAACCAGAACCAGAACCAGAACCAGAACCAGAACCAGAACCAAACGAGGACGAGATGGCAGAGAGTAAAGGTCGCTTCTTTGCGCGTTTAAAGCAGGGCTTGGGTAAGACTAAATCCAATCTTACCAAGGGGTTGTCAAACCTGTTCCTGGGCGCCAAAGAGATTGATGAAGATCTGCTGGAAGAGATTGAAACCCAGTTGTTGATGGCGGATATCGGTGTTGAGGCCACCAGTGAAATTATCAAGAATCTCACCGATAAAGTGGAGCGCAAGCAGCTCGCCGATGCCAGTGCACTGTATCAGTCCTTGAAAGAGGAGCTGGCTGCAATGTTGCAACAGAGCACGGCAGACTGGCAGCCAGCGGCTGAAAAATCTCCCTATGTGATTCTGATGGTCGGGGTTAATGGTGTGGGGAAAACCACCACCATCGGTAAACTCGCCAAGCGCTTCCAGGCTCAGGGAAAATCGGTCATGTTGGCCGCGGGTGATACCTTCCGTGCTGCTGCCGTTGAGCAGTTGCAAGTCTGGGGTGAGCGCAATGAGGTGCCGGTGGTTGCTCAACACACAGGGGCCGATAGCGCTTCGGTGATCTATGACGCCGTCCAGTCGGCTCAGGCTCGTAATATCGATATCGTGATTGCCGACACAGCGGGTCGATTGCAAAACAAAGCCCACCTGATGATAGAACTGGAAAAGGTGGTGCGGGTGATGAAAAAGCTCGACGATGCTGCCCCCCACGAAGTGATGTTGGTGCTGGATGCCGGTACTGGCCAGAATGCTGTCAGTCAGGCCAAGCATTTTGGTGAGGCCGTCGGCGTATCCGGTATTACCCTGACGAAACTGGATGGCACCGCAAAGGGGGGTATTATTTTCGCTATCGCCCGACAGATGCAGTTGCCGATTCGCTTTATCGGGGTTGGTGAGCAAATTGACGATCTGCGTCCATTTGTTGCCGAGGAGTTTGTGGACGCGTTATTTGCCCAAGACTGACTGGGGATGAAGTAACGATCTGGATGCCGGACCGTAGGAGACAGGATGATTCGTTTTGACAACGTCAGTATGCGCTATCCGGGCGGCCACGAGGCGTTACGCCAAGTCGACTTTTCTCTGGAGCGCGGAGAGATGGCCTTTTTGACGGGCCACTCTGGTGCCGGCAAAAGCACCCTGCTAAAGCTGATTATGTTGATGGAGCGTGCCAGTCAGGGCCAGGTGATGGTGGATGGAAACAACCTCAATCGTCTACCCAATCGACAGATCCCCTTCCTTCGCCGCCGTATCGGTGTGGTGTTCCAAAACCATCAGCTGTTATTTGATCGCAGTGTCTTCAACAACGTCGCCCTACCCTTGGTGATCTCTGGTTACGATGATTCCGATATTGGCAAGCGGGTGCGTGCAGCGCTGGATAAAGTGGGCCTGCTGAACAAAGAAAAATTGAATCCGATCTTGCTTTCCAGTGGTGAGCAGCAGCGCGTTGGTATCGCCCGTGCCATTGTCAATAAACCGCAATTGCTGCTGGCCGATGAGCCCACCGGTAATCTCGATCCCCAACTGTCTGCAGAGATTATGGGGTTGTTTCATCAATTTAATCAGGTGGGGGTTTCGGTACTGGTTGCCAGTCACGACCTGGAGTTGATTTCTCGCCTACCCCATCGGGTGATGCGGCTCAGTCAGGGCAGGATGGTATAGATGAACGAAAGCAGCGCCTCCCCGCGATCCAAACACGGGGCTTCGGTTCATCGCATTCAGGCCAGTGATCTGGGCCGTAGTTACTTGCGTCACCATCTGCAGGTGGCTGTGGAAAGCTTGATTCGCTTACTCCGCGCGCCGGTGGCGACCTTGATGACAGTGATGGTCCTGTCCATCGCCCTGACGCTCCCCAGCGTTCTTTATGTTGGTCTCAAAAATATTCAGGCAGTTAGCCAACAGTGGCAGGGGGTAACTCAAGTCACGCTTTACCTGTCCGCCGAGCTTTCTGAGGAGCAAGGTCGTGATCTGGCACTGCAACTGGACTCTAATGACCAGATTCAGAATCTGGTCTATCTCTCCAAAGGCGATGCTCTGGCTGAGTTTAAGCAGTACTCCGGTTTTGCCGATGCCCTGGAAAGGCTCGATGATAACCCGTTACCTGCAGTGATATTGCTGGAACCCAGCATCGATTATCTGCAACAGGCTCAATTGGATCGACTAAAAACACAGCTGGAATCGGTGGACGGTGTCGAAGAGGCACAGATAGATATGGCCTGGCTGCAGCGGCTATTCTCGCTAACTCTCCTGGCACAGCAGTTAGTGATAGTGTTGTCTTGTTTGCTCGGATTTGCGGTGGTGTTGGTGGTGGGAAATACCATTCGGCTTGAGATTGAAAACCGCAGAGACGAAATTTTGGTGGTGAAGTTGGTCGGTGGTACCGACGGGTTTGTTCGCCGCCCTTTTCTATATACAGGTTTGTGGTATGGACTGGCAGCGGGCTTGGCGGCCTGGCTGCTGGTGCAGGGAAGTTTGTGGTATTTATCTGGTGTTGTCGATCGTCTGATCAGCCTTTACCAGAGTGATTTTCAACTCCAAGGATTGGGTTTAGTAGCTGCTGTGGTGCTACTGGGTCTTAGTATTTCTATCGGAGTCTGCGGTGCTTGGCTGGCGGTAATCCGGCACCTGAAGGCGATCGAACCGAAGTAACAGGGGGCTCTAAGTTCCATAGCGTTTAAGCAGTGTTATCTTGATAACTGGAGTAGGATGCTATGTTTGGGTCAGGTCGACTAAAACAAGAAATTATAGAATTGAAAGAACAGCTCTCCGCCGCCGAGCAGCGCAACGCGCAATTGCAGCAGGAGTTGCAGCAGGAACGGCAAAAGCAGGAGCAGCTGCAGGTCGAAACCAACAACGCCCACGCCAACCAACAGCAACGATTCCGCGAACTCTGGTTCTCTGGCAGCAGCGCCGTCGATGATATCCGCGAAAATCTGGCGCAATCAGCTACAACGCTGCGTGAAGAGCGGCACTACCTGGATACCGCCCAGTCGGTTTTTAGTCGAAGTTCTTCTATTTTAGAGCAGATGGTGAGCTCGCTGCAGTCCATCGCCAGTGACGCCAATTCCAACTGTGGACATATCTCCGAATTACAGTCTACTGCCGGTGAAATCGTCAAGTTTGTTGGTGTGATTAGTGAAATCTCCGAACAAACCAATTTACTGGCCTTGAACGCAGCGATTGAGGCTGCCCGGGCTGGTGAGCAGGGTCGGGGCTTTGCTGTGGTAGCCGATGAGGTTCGGGCACTGGCTCAAAAGGCCAATGATGCCAGCTCTGAAATAACCCGCCTGGTGAGTAATATTTCTCAACGGACCACGGTCGCCGATAGCGATATTCGTGGTATGGCTGAGCAGAGTGAACAGCTGGTGGGCTCAACAACAGAGGTGAATCAGGCCGTTCATGAAGTGGTGGAATTGTCCCAGCGGATGCACCAGATCGTTGGTCGTAGCGCTGACGAGGCCTTCGTTCAGACCGTTAAACTTGATCATGTGGTATGGAAAACAGAGGTTTATAAGCGCTTGCTGGGTCTGAGTCAGAAAGGTCTTTCTGAATTTGCCGACCATACTCAATGCCGGCTGGGACAGTGGTACTACCAGGGCGATGGCAAGAGCCTGTACGCCCATGCCAGCAGCTATCGGCAGCTGGAAGAACCTCATGCCCAGGTGCATGGTAATGGTATTCGTGCCTTGGAGCTGATGGAGGCGGATGACTGTGATGGTGCCCTTGAAGCCATTGCCGCCATGGAAGGTGCCAGTGAGCGGGTTATTGACCTGTTGAGCCAGTTGGCCCAGGTTGAGCAACGTAGCGATTGATTAAATCCAGGCGATCGCTTGAGTCTTGCATCGTTTTAACTCTAGAGATAGACTGCAAAGTTGTGGCTGATTTTTAGCCCTATATAAGTGCGGAACTTTTTAAGTACCGCCCGGTCCATAAAACGGACCAAATTTGTTGTTTTACGGAGAAGTGTAGATGGGTACCAGTTTACAACCGATTGATCTGATGAGTCCGGGGCAGAATCTAGAAGCCTACGTACAAAATGTCAGCGCCATTCCGGTTTTAACTGTCGACGAAGAGCGTGAATTGGCAGAACGACTCTATTTCCAGAATGATCTGGACGCTGCACGTCGCTTGGTTATGTCTCATCTGCGCTTTGTAGTACATATTGCTCGTAGCTATTCCGGTTATGGCCTGTCCCAGGCTGACCTGATTCAGGAAGGCAACGTCGGCCTGATGAAAGCGGTTAAGCGTTTTGATCCCACCGTCGGTGTGCGTCTGGTCTCTTTTGCCGTTCATTGGATCAAGGCGGAGATGCACGAGTTTATCCTCCGCAACTGGCGTATTGTTAAGGTAGCCACCACCAAGGCCCAGCGTAAGATGTTCTTCAATCTGCGTAGCGCCAAGAAGAAGTTGTCCTGGTTTACCAACGACGAAGTCAACTCCGTTGCTGAAGATCTGGGTGTTGAGCCTAAGGTTGTGCGTGAGATGGAGAGCCGACTCAGTGCTCAGGATGCTCCGTTCGACAATGGAGTCGATGATGACAACGACGAAGCCTACAAAGCGCCTGCTTATTTCTTAGAAGATAAACGCAACGATCCTGCCCGTTTGATGGAAGACAAACAGTGGGAGGAGGATTCCAATCGCCGTCTTAGTAACGCGATGGAAGAGCTGGATGATCGCAGTCGCAATATCCTGGTTCAGCGCTGGTTGAGTGAAGAAAAATCTACGCTCCATGAGCTTGCTGCCGAATACCAAGTCTCCGCTGAGCGCATCAGACAGCTCGAGAAGAACGCCATGAAGAAGGTTCGTGGCTTTCTGGAAGCTTGATAAATTGATATTCTGAAATCGCCGGGGATTCCCCGGCGTTTTTGTATCCGCTCCCTGCTTTGCAGATTTAATCCACGAGATCGATCATGAGATCTGATTCCCCCCATTGGGTAATGTTTCTCGGTGCTGTGTCTGCCGCTTTGGCAGTGGCGTTGGGTGCCTTTGCTGCCCATGGCTTACAGCACAGCCTGAGTGAAGATAAATTACAGACCTTTGACACCGCTAGCCGCTATCTTATGTACCATGGGCTGGGGATCTTGGTGCTGGGACTGGCATTGGTGCAATGGCCGCAGTGGTCGATACTCAGACGCAGTGCTCAGTTGCTGGCGGTGGGGATCGGTGTATTTTCTGGTAGTTTGTATATACTCTGCCTGACGGATTTGACCTGGATTGCCTGGCTTACTCCTCTGGGGGGCAGCCTGCTGATTGTCGGCTGGTGTTGCTTGGCTTACGGAGCACTTCGTGGATTGCCGCAAGGGTAGTCTGCGGCTGGGTCAACGCTAAAAATACCAAGTTTAAGGTTGTAACATATGATCGAAATCCATCTCAATGGTGAGCCGAAGCAGGTTAAGGCCGCATCCATCAGCGAATTGCTGGACGAGCTGGGACTGGCTGGAAAGCGCCTGGCCGTCGAATACAATCTGGAGATCCTGCCCAAAAGCGAACACCAAGAAACCCGCCTGCAGCCCCAGGACAAAGTTGAAATTGTTCACGCTATTGGTGGCGGCTGATCGTCCTCAGTAAATTGATCGCAGGCGCCTTCTAGCTATCGGTATGGGCGTCACAAGCAACGTAGATAATTGAGAGTAATGCATCGATGAGTGAAAAAGAAAATCAACTGTTGGTCGACAAGCCTCTGGAATTCGGCGGTTTATCCTTTAAGTCCAGACTGTTGGTAGGCACCGGTAAATACAAGGATCTTGAGGAAACCGGTGCAGCGATCGAGACCAGTGGTGCAGAGATCGTGACCGTTGCTATTCGTCGAACCAATATCGGTCAGAATCCCGATGAGCCTAATCTGCTGGATGTTATCTCGCCAGAGAAGTACACCTTGCTGCCCAATACGGCTGGCTGCTTTAACGCCAAGGATGCGGTGCGTACTTGTAAGCTAGCTCGTGAGCTGTTGGATGGTCACGATCTGGTAAAACTGGAAGTCTTGGGTGATCAGAAGACGCTTTATCCCAATATCACAGAAACATTGGTTGCGGCCCGCGAGCTGATTGACGACGGTTTTAAAGTCATGGTTTACACCAGCGATGACCCGATCGTTGCTAAAGAACTGGAAGACATGGGCTGTGTAGCGGTGATGCCGCTGGGGTCGTTAATTGGTTCCGGGATGGGGATTTGTAACCCTTACAACATCCGCATCATTCTAGAAAATGCCAATGTGCCGATCATTGTTGATGCCGGCGTAGGCACCGCTTCTGACGCTGCGATTGCCATGGAGCTGGGCTGTGATGGGGTGTTGATGAATACCGCTATTGCTGCTGCTAACAATCCGGTGTTGATGGCTTCTGCGATGAAGAAAGCTATCGAAGCTGGCCGTGAGGCCTGCTTGGCTGGACGTATGCCAAGAAAACTGTACGCCAGCGCTTCTTCCCCCATCGGCGGTACAATTATCTGATCATCAGGATGCGCTTAGCTGCCAGGGCTGAGCGCATCATCTTTTCTTGATCCCTACGGATCTGCATCACCTGAACGGAAGGTCCCAACGTGGCAGAGCAGCTAACCCGACGTCTTCAACAACTGATTGAAAGTGGTCATGCTGATGTTCTTAGACATCTCCAGCACGGTATCGAAAAAGAGGGGCTGCGGGTCGATAGCAAAGGTCGATTGGCACAAACAGACCATCCTGCCGTTTTAGGTTCGGCGCTGACTAACAGCCGCATAACCACCGACTATTCCGAGGCTTTGCTGGAATTTATCACGCCGGTTTTCCAGCATGTGGAGCAGGCGATCGAGTTCCTTGAGGACTTGCATCGCTTTACCTACGAGCAGCTGGATCAGGAGGCGGTCTGGTGCGCCAGTATGCCCTGCTACCTGAGCGGTGCTAACGAGGTTCCGATCGCGCGCTATGGTAGTTCCAACATAGGTCGGATGAAGCACGTCTATCGGGTGGGTTTAGAAAACCGTTACGGCCGTGTTATGCAGACCATAGCCGGTATTCACTATAACTTCTCGCTGCCCGATGGCTTTTGGCCTATTTACCAGAAGTTGTGTAGTGATGAGGGGAAATTACAGGATTTTAAATCGGCCAGTTATTTTTCGTTGATTCGTAATTTCCGACGTTATTCCTGGCTGCTGAACTATCTGTTTGGTGCCTCTCCTGCGCTCAGTCGTTCGTTTTTAGATGATTACCAAGCGCCGTTGCAACTATTGGATGAAGACACCCTCTATGCGCCCTACGCCACCAGTTTGCGGATGAGCGATCTGGGCTATTCCAATCAGGCCCAGGCGAGCCTGAATGTTTGCTACAACCACCTGGACAACTACGTCAAAACCCTCACCAATGCGATCAACACGCCTTATCCGTCCTATGAGAAGATCGGTGTCAATGTCGATGGTGGCTATCGTCAATTGAACAGCAATTTGTTGCAGATCGAGAACGAGTACTACAGCGATATCCGTCCTAAGCGGGTGACCGATTCCGGTGAAAAACCGATCCATGCCTTGCAAGAGCGGGGAGTCGAGTATGTAGAAGTGCGTAATATGGATATCAATCCCTACCTGCCGGTTGGCATTGATACCCAGCAAGCGCGTTTCCTGGATACCTTCCTGATTTTCTGCCTGTTCCTCGACAATTCAGAGATTTCTGACGAGGAATGCGAACAGATTAAAGAGAACCACCACCGGGTGGTATGGCAGGGGCGTGACCCAGAACTGAAATTGGTTACCGCCGATGGCGAACAGCCGATGGCCGCGTTGGCACAAGCGCTGCTAGACCAGATGCTAGAGGTGGCAGAAGTCTTGGATCGGGAGCAGGATCGTTCCTGTCATATCAAGTCAGTGGTCAGTCAGCGAGAAAAGTTGTTGGATCCGGATCAAACGCCGTCGGGTCGGATGTTAGCGCAGATGCGCCAGCAAGATCTGTCCTACGATCAATTTGTCCTGCATCACTCCCATCAGCACCACCAGCGCCTTAAATCTGAAGGTTTGCCGGAATATCGACGCCAGGAACTGATTGAGTTGGCCCGCACTTCACTGGATGAGCAACGGACTTTGGAGCAGCAGCCAGAGCAATCTTTCGAACAGTTTTTGGCGGACTACTTCGCCAGTTGATACGAACCAGTTGATGTTAAAAAGGGCGTTAACTTTCGCTAACGCCCTCGATCAATCGTGGATTCAGAGTTTTACTTCAGCTTATTCCTGTACCACAAAGCTGGTAAACAACAGGTCTTTGATCATCTTGTAACCCGCATCACCGTATTCTTCCACCATAACCTGCCGTATGCCTTCCAGAGCCTGCTGTCTTAGCTGATCGCGGCCTTCCGCGGTCGCCACGTCTTCAGACATCTGTCGACTCAACAGCATTACCAAGCTGTTACGGATGGGCGGAGTGTGTAGTTTCACGAATCCTTCGCTCTCACCACCGGGTACGATCAGAGTCACCTCGGTTTTTAGATACTTCAGGGGACCGGGACCACCGAAGGTAACGATAAACGGCGGGTTCATCTCAACGTATTCCGAGCCACCGCTGGTGGGTGCTGGGTCTTCAGCGAAGGAGAAGGGTGCTAAAAGGCACAAACAAAGTAACCAAATGCGCAATTTCATAGCCTGTCTCTGTGATAATCATGGAAGCCGGGCCAGTATATAACGATAGCGCCGGATCTGCCTATGGCTTTGAATTCATTACTGACAAAATCCTGCGGTTGCTATCAAGATCGGCTTGGCGATAGTATCTAGTCGTACCGCAAAGAGGTATGATCAGTCTAAAGTCTTGGAGACTCTATACGTCTATTGGTTCGATTTTCGTTCGAGCAAATAAGGCTTGCCAAAGACGTGGAGCAACCCTGAATATACAGGGAGCCCTTGAAAGATTTGCTAGGGGAAGGAGCAGACCATGTTAGAGAAATGTCAGAATGCTAAAGAGCGCTGGGGAGGGGTCAGTGAGCTGGTCGACCGGTGGCTACAAGAGCGCCAGGATCTACTGGGATTATTCGTCGCTTTGCCCCAAAAAGAGCTGACCGAAGATGTCGTAGGAACTTTGCGTCAGTTTAGTCAGATTCTGGTGGATTATGCCTCATCCTGGCATTTCGGTGTCTATGAACATCTGTTGGCAGAGGCTGACGAGTTCAATGATGGCGGTATTGAATTAGCACGGGAGATGGATCCTAAAATTCAGCAGACCACCGATACTATCCTCAACTTTAATGACCGTTACTCAGAGATCGAAACCCTGACCCTTCAGGATGCCAGTCATCTGGGCGAGCGTATGTCTGAGTTGGGCGAGGTTCTGGCTGAACGGTTTGAGTTGGAAGATCAGCTGATTGAGTCGTTACACAACTCCCATAAGGATCGGGTCTGAGGCAACCGTTACACCATGGTCAGAACTTTTAGGGAATTTGCGCTGATTACAGCGACGGCTGCTTTAATCAGTGCTTGTAGTTCTGGAGATAGCCCAACCCGGGAAGTGGAGTACGCGGTTCAGGGTATCTATTCGGCCGCACTCAGCAGTGATGGCCGTAATGCTATTGTTGGGTCTATCCAGCATGGCGGTAGTCTTTGGGATGCCAATAATCACGAGCGGCTGTATAACTGGAATCATAAGAAAGACAGTTACAGCAATATTGTCGCTTCAGCCTTCTCCCCAGATAACCAATTTGCGGTTACCACCGGCCAGCAGAAAATGGTTTTGTGGGAAGTTACTACCGGTAAACCACACTGGTTCTGGAATGCCCCTGCAGAGGTCTTAGATGTAGACCTGGCCCCTCAAGGCAGCTTTGCGCTGTTGGGATTGGGGAACCACACCGCAGTTTATTTTGATATCAAGAACGGTGGCGTCAAACAGACCTTCCACCATGATGGCCGTGTTGCTGCTGTAGATCTCAGCGACGATGGCATGCTGGCCCTGACCGGTTCTGATGAGCAGGTGGCGCAGTTGTGGAATGTTGCCGATGCTCGCCTGCTGCATACGGTCCCCCATGAAAACAGCGTCAATACCGTAGCCCTGTCACCCAATAGTCGCTTGGCGTTCAGTGCCAGTCAGCTGGACAAAGCGATGATATGGGATACCCAGAGTGGCGAAATCCTTCATACCCTGAGTGGTGGTGAGGCCTTTGTTCAGAAGCGTCTCAGCTATACCGCAGCGGTATTTTCTCCTAACAGTGACCAGTTGTTGACCGGCAACAGCGGCGGTTATGTTCAGTTGTGGGATGTGCGTGAAGGCAAAGAGCTGAAGCGTTGGAAGGTCTATTTCCGAGATACATTTCGTCCAACCAGCGCCACCCTATATGCCCTGGCCTTTGCCAACAACGGCTATAAGGCTTTAGCTGCCAATGGCTATATCAACGAGCTGGAATAATTTAGGTTTATAGCTGCAGTGACGGCTACAAAAAAGGGAGGTATAACCTCACTGCTGTCCCATAGTTTGGGATAAATAATGAAGCCTGGATCCAAGTGGGTAAAATGAGAGTGCGACCAATCACTCTAACCACAAGGATTCAGGCT
>JAPHRD010000112.1 GCA_026196225.1 Motiliproteus sp. | reverse complement strand
TCCGAAAAGCTAAGCTGATCCACGGCTGGTCTCGATTGTTGAAATAGTAGTGTGCCATTGTGCCACGGAATCTAACGGAACTTAATCAGACCTTCCCTAAGACCTTCCTCCCCCTCTTTTAGCTTCCATAATTGCCATGGAAACCCAAAATCCATAGATTTTTACCCACAACTACCTGTTGATAATGTGTATAACTGCCTAGGGATATCCCTTTGATCAAACGGTTAGTATCTTGGGCCTGTTGATAACCCACCATTCTATCCCTAACTTATTCACAGCTGTTGAATGGTCAGTTGCACAATTTTGAGCGCTACTTATCATTAATATAACTATATGTAATTAAAGGTATAAAATTGTTTACACACAGATTTTTTGACCCTCATTAATAACCATAAAAATAAACATATATATATTCTTTTCTTTATATTATTTTTAATTAATTCATTGAGACCGAACAATTTCTATTCCTAGTCCGCAAAAGCTATAATCCCCTCTTTTGAAACTGAGCTGTATCGGCGCAGCTTAAAGAGGTATTTCGGTGGATTTTCCCGATAAGTTTGATGTGATTGTTATAGGTGGTGGTCATGCCGGTACGGAGGCAGCCTTGGCAGCTGCGCGTATGGGTACCAACACCTTACTGCTAACCCAGAATATAGAGACCTTGGGACAGATGTCTTGTAACCCCGCTATTGGGGGAATAGGAAAAAGTCATCTGGTTAAGGAGATCGATGCTCTGGATGGCGGTATGGCCAGAATCGCAGACCAAGCCGGTATTCAGTTTCGTGTCTTGAATTCCAGAAAGGGCCCTGCAGTAAGAGCTACTAGAGCTCAGGCTGATCGACAGTTATACAAAGCTGCCGCTCGTAACCTGCTTGAAAACCAGCCAAACCTAAGGATTTTTCAGCAAACCGCAGATGACCTGATTATGGAGGGTGATCGGGTAACCGGTGTGGTTACCCAGATGGGATTGCGCTTTTTTGCCACTTCAGTGGTATTAACCACAGGTACATTCCTGGGTGGGTTGATCCACATCGGTCTTGAGAATCACAGTGGTGGTCGTGCCGGTGACCCTTCCTCCAATACTTTGTCACAACGATTAAGGGCGACATCTCTGAGAGTGGACCGATTGAAAACCGGTACACCACCGAGAATCGATGCGAGAAGTGTTGATTTCTCCGTCATGCAGGAGCAACCTGGTGACACACCGCTTCCGGTGATGTCCTACTTGGGTTCAGTGGAGGATCATCCGCAACAGATTAGTTGCTATATCACTCATACCAATGAGCGTACCCATGACATCATCCGAGGCGGTATGGATCGTTCTCCTCTGTACACGGGCGTAATCGATGGTGTTGGTCCACGCTATTGCCCTTCAATCGAAGATAAGATTGTACGTTTTGCCGACAAGAACTCGCACCAAGTGTTTGTCGAGCCCGAAGGTTTGACCACCCATGAGCTCTATCCCAATGGGATTTCCACTAGTCTACCCTTTGATGTCCAGATCGAATTGGTCCGATCCATGAAAGGATTTGAGAATGCTCATATCTGTCGACCCGGCTACGCCATCGAATACGATTATTTTAACCCTCAGGATCTGAAACATAGTCTCGAGAGCAAAGTTGTTGAAAGCCTGTTCTTTGCTGGCCAGATCAATGGCACCACAGGCTATGAAGAAGCGGGGGCTCAAGGATTATTGGCAGGTGCCAATGCGGCGCTGCGATCTCAGCAGAAAGAGGCTTGGTACCCACGCAGAGATGAAGCCTATATAGGCGTGATGGTTGATGATCTGGTGACCTTGGGAACCTCCGAGCCTTACCGGATGTTTACTAGTCGCGCCGAATATCGACTGATTTTGCGCGAAGATAACGCCGATATTCGCCTGACCGAAACTGGTCGAAAACTGGGCTTGGTGGGTGACGAGCGCTGGCAGGCTTTTTGTGAAAAGCAGGAATCCATTGCTCAGGAAACCCAGCGTCTGAAAGATACTTGGATTCAACCTGCTTCATCACAAGCTGAGCAGTTATCGCCAAAACTGACTAACCCCTTGTCCCGGGAATACAATTTGCTGGATCTGTTGAAACGACCGGAGCTTAGTTACGCTGATCTTTCCGAGATCAGTCCCGCTGAAAAGGTCGATGATCGGGTTTCGGAGCAGGTTGAGATCGAGGTTAAGTACGCTGGCTACATCAACCGCCAACAGGATGATATTGAACGGCTGCGGAAACAGGAAAATACTCCCCTGCCCGAAGATCTGGATTATGAACAGATCAGCGGCTTGTCCAATGAGATCCTTCAGAAACTGACTCAAGCGAAGCCTGAAACACTGGGTGCTGCTAGCCGAATTCAGGGGGTTACCCCGGCGGCAATTTCGTTGCTGTTGATTCATCTGAAAAAACGAGACAAATTGAAAGGGGTCCGTGCTACAGCAAAGAGGGATGCACAGGCCTGATGATTAGTGAAGAGCAATACCAACAATGCCGTCAGGAGCTAGTAAACGGACTTGCACATATGCCGTTGCAGCTTGCTGATGAGCAGGTTGAAAAGCTACTGGGTTACCTCAGCCTCTTGCACAAATGGAACCGGGCTTATAATCTGACATCGGTTCGAGATCCGATACAGATGGTTGAGCGTCATCTTTTGGACAGCCTCAGTATCGGCCCCTATCTCGACAGTAGCCGAATTATCGATGTTGGTACCGGACCGGGCTTGCCCGGAATCCCGCTGTCTATTCTGTTTCCGGAAAAAAGTTTCACCCTGTTGGACAGCAACGGCAAACGTAGCCGTTTTCTCCAGCAGGTAAAGATTGAACTGGCACTGACCAATATCCATATCTTTCATGGTCGAGTAGAACAACATCAATCCGATCAGGGATATCCAGAGGTGATTTCCAGAGCCTTTGCATCCTTGCAGGACATGTTGACCTGGTCCGATTGCGTCTGTGCCGATGGCGGTCGCTTTTTAGCAATGAAAGGTCAGTATCCTGAACAGGAACTGGCGCAATTACCGCAGGGATTCAAGTTGGTGAATGGTCACCGTTTAGAGGTCCCCGGTAGTGATGCCGAGCGGCATCTGATAATTATTGAACGAGCTAGCTGATCGAAAAGGAGAGCGCTCGCGTGGTTAAGATCCTGGCTGTTACAAACCAGAAAGGTGGGGTGGGAAAGACCACCTCCTGCGTGAATCTGGCTGCCTCTTTGGCAGCGACCAAGCGTAAAGTGCTGATGGTTGATCTGGATCCCCAGGGCAATGCCACCATGGGAGCCGGGGTCGACAAAAACGATCTTGATCTCTCGGTTTATGATGTGTTGACTGGTCGAGTGGATACCAATCAAGCGATCACCTCGGAAACTAATGGCGGCTTCGATCTATTGCCTGCCAATGGTGATCTAACAGCCGCTGAAGTCGAGCTGATTCCGGTTAAGCGTAAAGAGTTTCGTCTTAAACAGGCGCTAAATCTGGTGCAAGACAAATACGACTATATTTTGATCGATTGCCCGCCATCGCTGAATATGCTGACGGTCAATGCGCTGGTTACATCTCAGGGCGTGATCATTCCCATGCAGTGCGAATATTATGCATTGGAGGGGATTTCAGCGTTGATGAGTACCATCGAAAAGATTCGCCGGGCATTGAATCCGCAACTTAAAGTTGAGGGGATCCTGCGGACTATGTTTGATCCCCGCAACAGCTTGACCAAAGAAGTGTCAGGCCAGTTGATCGAATATTTTGATGATAAAGTCTATCGCACCGTCATCCCGCGTAATGTGCGTTTGGCCGAGGCTCCCAGCCACGGTTTGCCGGCATTGATGTACGATAAATACTCCCGCGGTGCGGTTGCCTATCTGGCATTGGCCGGAGAGGTAAACCGCCGTTGTGATCAACAAGCAGAACTTGTCTAAGGGACATAAAGAATGAGTAAGAAACGGGGCTTGGGCCGTGGATTGGATGCGCTTTTGGGTAGTTCTCTGGATATCAATGACAGCCCAGTAGAGGTTCCATCCGGCAGAGAAGACGAAGGTTTGCAATCCCTCCCCGTCGACAAAATTCAGCGCGGCATCTACCAGCCTCGTCGGGATATGGATCAGGATGCCTTGGAAGAGTTGGCTAACTCCATCAAGGCTCAGGGTGTGATTCAACCGATCGTGGTGCGACCGGTGGATATGGGCCGCTACGAGATTATCGCTGGTGAGCGCCGTTGGCGCGCAACCCAACTGGCCGGACTTAGCGAAATACCGGTAGTTGTTCGCGATGTACCGGACGAAGCTGCGATTGCCATGGCGCTGATCGAAAATATCCAGCGCGAAGACCTCAATCCCATTGAGGAAGCCACCGCTCTGCAACGACTAATGGACGAGTTTGATCTTACTCAGCAGAAGGTTGCCGAAGCGGTCGGCAAGTCCAGAACTACGGTCACCAACCTGTTGCGACTGATTAAACTGACTCCCGAAGTAAAACGGATGCTGGAGTACGGGGATCTGGAAATGGGTCACGCACGAGCGCTTTTGGTGTTGGATCATGACCTCCAGATAGCAGCCGCTAAGGATGTGGTTGGACGTGGATTGTCAGTTCGTCAAACCGAAGATTTGGTTAAAAAATATCAGGCTGGTCCTGCTAAGAAACCGGAAAAAACGCAGGCTGATCCAAGTGTTAGCTCGCTCGAGCAGCGTTGGGCTTCTACTCTGGGGATGAAAGTTAAAATAGCCCACAGTGATGACGGTGATGGAAGGTTGACAATTAACTACAGTTCGTTGGACGAACTGGACCAGATTTTGGGACGTATCAACTAGCACTTAGGCCTTATTAGATCGCGGGTTGTGGCTATCTACTACCTTAGTGCTAAAACTCAATTTTGAGTTGATGTGCTATCTCGATCACCCTATAATCGCCAGTCGGTTTAGGGTGGGTTTGCACTCTTCTGGAACGAGATGAGCCAATCTGGGGCTGTTTGTGGGAAAAGCTGGAAGCCGGAAATTTAAAGGCAGAACAACCAGTCGTAACCACAAGCTGATTCAACAGATGTTGTTGATACAGATGGTTGCGACTCTGGTTATTTCAGGGGTTCTTTATCCGCTGGCAGGAATGGTTAATGCCTACTCTGCTTTACTGGGAGGTCTGATCTATCTGATCCCCAGCCTATACCAGGCGAAAAAAATATTTTCGTCCAACAATTCTAATAATATTCGCGTGATTCTGCGGGATCTCTATAAAAGCGAAATATGGAAAATGGCTCTGACCATTGTGCTGTTTGGAATTGTCTTCAGCAGTGTCAAACCCATTGAGCCCTTTCCCATATTTGGCGTTTTTATACTGATGCAATTAATCGCTTGGATAACGCCGCTGTTGTTGAATAAGGGAAGGCGCTAGTGACTATTTACTTCCCATCAACAGATTGAAGATTTTTGAAGCATTTAAGTTAACCATAGAGAGGATATCATGGCTGCAGAAGGCGGACTTACTACCTCCGGGTATATAATCCACCACCTGACCAACCTGACGTACGGGCACCTTCCGGAAGGTTTTACCCGTTACAACGGTGAAGTGGTCGGCGAAGGCGGTACCTGGACCATTGCACACGGCACTGAAGCATCTACCATGGGTTTCTGGGCGATTAACCTAGATACCATGTTGTTTTCTGTCGGACTAGGCTTGTTCTTTATCTGGTTATTCAAGAAAGCTGCTGACAAAGCGGTTGCCGGTGTCCCCGGTGCTTTGCAGAACTTTGTTGAATCCATCGTCGAATTTGTTGATGAAAACGTTAAGTCCAGTTTTCACGCCCGCAACCAATTTGTAGCGCCATTGGCATTAACCATCTTCGTCTGGGTCTTCCTGATGAACTTGATGGATTTGATTCCAGTGGATTGGGTGCCTTACCTAGCTCAACAGATGGGTGTTCCTTACCTGAAAATCGTACCTTCTACTGACGTGAATGCCACCATGGGGATGTCCCTGAGTGTATTCGCCCTGATCCTGTACTACAGCATCTCGGTTAAAGGTATTGGTGAGTTTGTTGGCGAATTAACGCTACAACCACTAGGTAAGTGGTTGATTCCTTTCAATTTCTTCCTCGAATTTGTAAACCTCCTAGCTAAACCAGTTTCTCTCGGTCTACGACTGTTCGGAAACATGTACGCTGGTGAGATGATCTTTATTTTGATTGCATTGCTGCCGTTTTGGGCTCAGTGGGTGTTGTCCGTACCTTGGGCGATCTTCCACATCTTGATCATTACGCTGCAGGCATTCATTTTCATGGTGTTGACCATCGTTTATCTAAGTATGGCGCATGAGTCACACTAAGATATTGATTTCGAACTAACTTTTAACTCTAAACTTGCAACTTTAACTCTTAATAGGAGAATACAATGGAAGCTGCTCTGTTATACATTGCTGGTGCTTTGGTAATGGGTCTGGGTGCAACTGGTGCTGCAATCGGTATCGGTATCCTCGGTGGTAAATTCTTGGAAGGCGGTGCTCGTCAGCCAGAATTGATCCCAATGCTACGTACTCAATTCTTCATCGTAATGGGTCTGGTAGATGCGATCCCAATGATCGGTGTTGGTATCGGTATGTACATCATGTTCGTGGTTGCTGCAGGCTAATCCAAGACCTTTCAACTCAACCTATTCCCACTAGGAAAACGTTGAACAAGATTAACGAGAGGTGTTGGCGTGAATATTAATGCAACAATCATCGGCCAGGCTATAGCGTTTTTCTTCTTCGCTTGGTTCTGCATGAAGTATGTGTGGCCTCCGGTCACTACTGCTCTGCGTGAACGTCAGAAGAAGATTGCTGAAGGTCTGGACGCAGCTGAGCGTGCATCACGAGATCTGGAGCTGGCTAAAGAAAAAGCCACTCAAGCTCTGCGTGAAGGCAAAGAGCAAGCCGCTGGTATCATCGATCAGGCCAATAAGCGGGCCAGTCAGATCGTCGATGAAGCCAAAGAGCAGGCAATCACCGAAGGTGAGCGTCTGAAGGTAGCTGCTCAAGCAGAAATTGATCAGGAAGTGAACCGTGCCAAGGAAGCCTTGCGCTCCCAGGTTGCCGCTCTGGCAATCGCTGGTGCAGAGAAAATTCTGTCCAAGTCTGTAGACAGCAAAGCTCAAGCGGAACTGGTAGACAAATTGGCAGCGGAGCTTTAATGCTAAGCGAGGTGAACGATGGCTGAATTAAGCACAATCGCTCGACCCTATACTAAAGCGGCTTTTGAAACTGCTCTCGAGCAGAAAGCTTTAGATAAGTGGTCCGAGATGCTCGCCTTGGCAGCTCAAGCGACCCAGGATGAGCAGGTATCAAATCTGCTGAGCAATCCGGCGCTGCGAACTGATCAGAAAGCTGGACTAATTCTTGATATCTGTGCCGATGCGTCGGAACAGGTTCAGAATTTCATCGGCGTTCTGGCGGAGAACAACCGTCTGCTCGTACTACCGGAAATTTCTTCGTTGTTTGATCGTTTGAAGGCTGAACAGCAAAAGAGTGTCGATATCGATGTGACCTCTGCCTTTAAGATGACCAAAGAACAACAGACTAAGCTAGCTCAGGCGCTGGGCAAAAAGCTTGATCGTGAAGTGAACATTAGTAGCTCTATCGATAAGGGACTGATTGGCGGTTTGCTGATCAAGACTGAAGATTTGGTTATTGACGGTTCTATTCGCGGCAAGCTGGCCAAGCTTTCCGAAGCATTGACCTGAGCGAGAGGGAAAGAGCATGCAGCAACTGAATCCATCTGAGATCAGCGAAATTATTAAGAAGCGCATCGAGAAACTCGATGTATCTTCTCAAGCCCAGAATGAGGGCACGATTGTCAGCGTATCCGACGGTATCATCACGATCCACGGTCTTGCTGACGTTATGTACGGGGAGATGGTTGAATTCCCTGGCGGCGTTTATGGTATGGCACTTAACCTGGAGCAAGACTCTGTAGGTGCTGTAGTACTGGGTGATTACCTGGGCCTTAAAGAAGGTATGACTGCACGTTGTACTGGTCGCGTACTTGAAGTTCCAGTCGGTCCTGAACTGCTGGGTCGCGTTGTTGACGCATTGGGTAATCCAATCGACGGCAAAGGTCCTGTAGAAGCTAAACTGACTGACGCAGTTGAAAAGGTAGCACCTGGTGTTATCTGGCGTAAGTCTGTAGACCAGCCTGTACAGACTGGTTATAAGTCTGTAGATGCCATGGTTCCTGTTGGTCGCGGTCAGCGTGAGCTGATCATCGGTGACCGTCAGACAGGTAAGACTGCGGTAGCAATCGACGCGATCATCAACCAGAAGAGCACTGGCGTTAAGTGTGTTTACGTAGCGATCGGACAGAAGCAGTCCACTATCTCTAACGTAGTACGCAAGCTGGAAGAGCACGGCGCAATGGATCACACCATTGTTGTTGCTGCTGGCGCTTCTGATCCTGCAGCGATGCAGTATCTGGCGGCCTACGCCGGTTGTACTATGGGTGAATACTTCCGTGACCGCGGTGAAGACGCCCTGATCATTTATGATGATCTGACCAAGCAAGCTTGGGCTTATCGTCAAATCTCCCTGCTGCTTCGCCGTCCTCCGGGTCGTGAAGCCTATCCTGGTGATGTTTTCTATCTTCACTCTCGTCTGTTGGAGCGTGCATCTCGCGTATCCGAAGAGTTTGTTGAGAAGTTCACCGATGGTGCAGTGAAAGGCCAGACTGGTTCTTTGACCGCTCTGCCAATCATCGAAACCCAAGGTGGTGACGTGTCGGCATTCGTACCGACCAACGTTATCTCTATCACCGACGGTCAGATCTTCTTGGAAAGTGACCTGTTCAACGCCGGTATCCGTCCTGCGATGAACGCTGGTATCTCTGTATCCCGTGTAGGTGGTGCAGCACAGACCAAGATCATCAAGAAGTTGGGTGGTGGTATTCGTTTGGCACTGGCCCAGTATCGTGAATTGGCAGCATTCTCCCAGTTTGCATCCGACCTTGATGAAGCGACGCGTAAGCAGCTTGAGCATGGTCAGCGTGTAACTGAGCTGATGAAGCAGAAGCAGTACTCTCCACAGAGCCTGGCTGAAATGGGCTTGGTACTGTACGCGGCCAACGAAGGTTATCTCGAAGATATCGAACTGAATAAAATTCAGGATTTCGAAGCAGCGCTACTGGCGTACTTCAATGCTGAATCTGCTGATCTTGTTGCCAAGATCAATGAGAATGGCGATTACAACGATGACATCGCTGCTCAGTTCAAGGCCGGTATCGAGAAGTTCAAGAGCACCCAGACCTGGTAATTACAGGCGGGATTCTACCGGGGGCCTAAACGTCCCCGCTTTATCCCAAGGGTAGAACTTCAACGAAATTAAAGGCAGAAAGATATGGCAGCTGGAAAAGAGATTAAAACCCAGATTGCGAGTATCCAGAGCACACGTAAGATCACTAGCGCCATGGAAATGGTTGCGGCGTCTAAAATGCGTAGAGCTCAGGACCGTATGCAGGCGAGCCGCCCTTACGCGGATCTTATGCGCGGCGTGATCCAGCATCTGGCTAAATCTAATCCTGAATATAAGCACCTGTATCTGCAAGAGCGGGATGTTAAGCGGGTTGGCTATATCGTTGTTTCATCTGATCGTGGACTCTGTGGTGGTCTAAACGTTAACGCGTTTAAAACCATGGTTAGGTCCATGTCCGAACTGCACGGCAAGGGTGTCGAAATCGACATCTGTGCAATCGGTTCCAAAGCCGGTGGTTTCTTCAAGAGTTACGGTGGCAATGTTGTCGCTGCAACTTCTGGATTAGGGGATGCCCCTGAAATCGGCAGCCTGATCGGTAGCGTCAAGATTATGCTTGATAGCTATGCCGAAGGTAAGTTGGATCAGTTGTTCATCGTATATAACAACTTTGTTAACACAATGACCCAAATGCCGGTTGTTGAACAACTCCTGCCACTGAAAGCAGAAGATGACGATGAAAGTCTGAATCACCACTGGGACTACATCTACGAGCCCGATGCTAAAGAGCTCCTGGATGGTCTGCTGACACGTTATGTGGAAGCGTTGGTGTATCAGTCTGTTGTTGAGAATAATGCCTGTGAACAGGCTGCGCGAATGATGGCGATGAAGAGTGCCACCGACAATGCCGGTGATCTAATCGACGATCTTCAGCGGATTTACAACAAGGCACGTCAGGCTGCGATCACTCAGGAAATATCCGAGATCGTAAGTGGAGCGGCGGCTGTTTAACTTTCTCAGGTTAAATAGCCCTACAGGTGAATTAGGTTATAGAGGAAACAAACATGAGTAGCGGACGTATCGTACAAATTATCGGTGCCGTTATCGACGTTGAGTTTCCGCGCGATAGTGTACCCCAGGTATATGACGCGCTGACGGTAAACTCAAAAGATTTGACTCTCGAAGTTCAGCAGCAGCTGGGTGACGGGGTCGTGCGCACAATCGCCATGGGACAGACCGAAGGTCTGAAACGTGGTCTAGACGTAGACAACACTGGTGCTCCAGTTTCCGTACCTGTAGGTACCGAGACTCTGGGTCGCATTATGGATGTACTAGGTAACCCTATCGATGAAGCGGGTCCTATCGGTGAGCAGGCGCGTATGCCTATCCACCGTGCGGCGCCTTCATACGAAGAGCAAGCCGCTTCCAACGAACTGTTGGAAACCGGTATCAAGGTTATCGATTTGGTATGTCCTTTCGCCAAGGGTGGTAAGGTTGGTCTGTTCGGTGGTGCCGGTGTAGGTAAAACCGTAAACATGATGGAGCTTATCCGTAACATCGCCATCGAGCACAGCGGTTTCTCCGTGTTTGCCGGTGTAGGTGAGCGTACCCGTGAAGGTAATGACTTCTATCACGAGATGAAAGAATCCAACGTATTGGATAAAGTATCTCTGGTTTATGGTCAGATGAACGAGCCTCCTGGAAACCGTCTTCGCGTAGCACTGACAGGCCTGACAATGGCTGAGAAGTTCCGTGATGAAGGTAACGACGTACTGTTGTTTATCGACAACATCTACCGTTACACCTTGGCGGGAACCGAAGTATCTGCACTGTTGGGTCGTATGCCTTCAGCGGTAGGTTACCAGCCAACTCTGGCTGAAGAGATGGGTGTTCTGCAAGAGCGTATTACCTCCACTAAGGTTGGCTCTATCACGTCTATCCAGGCGGTATACGTACCTGCGGATGACTTGACCGATCCATCACCAGCAACTACGTTCTCCCACTTGGATGCGACTGTAGTACTGTCTCGTGATATCGCTTCTCTGGGTATCTACCCAGCGGTTGACCCACTGGATTCCACCTCTCGTCAGTTGGATCCTCTGGTTATCGGCCAGGAGCACTATGATGTGGCTCGTGACGTTCAGGGTATCCTGCAGCGTTATAAGGAACTGAAAGATATCATCGCGATCCTGGGTATGGATGAATTGTCTGAAGAAGACAAGCAAGCCGTATCCCGTGCTCGTAAGATTCAGCGCTTCCTGTCTCAGCCATTCTTCGTAGCGGAAATCTTTACTGGTTCTCCAGGTAAGTACGTTTCTCTGAAGGATACTATCAGCAGTTTTAAAGGTATCCTTGCTGGTGATTATGATGAACTGCCTGAGCAGGCGTTCTACATGATCGGCGGAATCGAAGAAGCAATCGAGAAAGCGAAGAGCATGTAACCGTCTTTGCGCCCTTTCTTGATTATTCAGGAAAGGGCTTAGACGCCAAAGAGGTGACAACATGGCTATGACAGTTCATTGCGACATCGTAAGTGCAGAAGAAGAGATCTTCTCTGGTCTGATCGAGTTTGTATCTTTGACAGGCAGCTTGGGTGATGTGGGTATTACTCCCGGTCACGCACCACTGCTGACAGAGATCAAGCCGGGTCCCGTCGAGCTCAAGAAGCAAGGCGGCGAAGAGGACATCTTTTACGTATCTGGCGGTTTCCTTGAGGTTCAACCTAACAAGGTTACCATCATGGCGGATACCGCTCTGCGCGCACACGACATGAACGAAGCAGCCGCTGAAGAGGCGCGTAAGCAAGCTGAGCAGGCTCTGTCTGATCAGACTGCAGAGTTTGAATACTCTCGCGCTACTAGCCAATTGGCAGAAGCATCAGCGCAGCTGCGTACTCTCCAGCAGATTCGTAAAAAGCTGGGTAAATAAAGCAACAACAGGTTGTTTTATCCTTAAAAAGGGCGGTTTATACCGCCCTTTTTTTATGTCTTGAGTCAGCTCAAACGCAAAAATGAGCGGCTTTACATGAAAGGTCTCAAATCTGCATCGTAACTTTAACAGCACTATGGCAGACTTCTGTTTTAAGGTTAGTTTGCAACATTTCTAATGTCGCTCGATAAATGTGTGCGACAGAGACAATGAGTAGAAATATTAGAGGGAAATCGCCGATGGCTTTAGAGGTTATCATTCTGGCAGCGGGCCAGGGCACAAGGATGAAATCACAGTTACCGAAAGTTCTACATCCGTTGGCTGGTAAGCCAATGGTGGGTCATGTGATCGATATCGCTTCCGAGCTATCGCCTGCCAAAGTACATGTGGTGGTAGGCCATGGAGCGCCGTTATTAAAAGACTATCTGGCAGACCGTCCTCTTAATATTGCCGAGCAAACCGAGCAGTTGGGGACCGGACATGCGGTGGATCAGGCGATGCCCCATGTGGATAGCGAGTCTACTGTATTAGTGCTCTATGGTGATGTGCCTTTGATAAAGAAGGATACGTTGGAGCAGCTGGTGGCTCGTGCTGAACATAGCAAGCTTGCGTTATTAACGGTTGAACTGGCTGATCCCACTGGTTACGGTCGTATTGTTCGCAATGTTACCGGTGATGTTGAAGCTATAGTTGAGCACAAGGATGCCAGTGCGGAACAGTTGAGTATCCAAGAGATCAATACCGGTATCTTGGCCTTACCTGCAGCTTGGTTAAAGGACTGGTTGCCAGCACTTTCCTCTGATAACGCCCAGGGCGAGTATTACCTGACCGATATTATAGAGATGGCCGCTAAGGCTGATCTGCCTATCGCTGCCATTCAGCCTAGTAGTGAACAGGAGGTTCAGGGTGTTAACAATCGTCTGCAGTTGGCCGAACTGGAACGCTGGTATCAGCGCCAACAGGCTGATCATTGGATGACTCAGGGGGCAACTTTGCTGGATCCATTGCGGGTGGATTTCCGCGGTGATATTA
The DNA here is from genome assembly GCA_026196225.1 of Motiliproteus sp. Taxonomy (GTDB): domain Bacteria; phylum Pseudomonadota; class Gammaproteobacteria; order Pseudomonadales; family Balneatricaceae; genus Motiliproteus. Next base: position 6,755 of record JAPHRD010000112.1, on the reverse strand, counting down.
AGATAGGCCAGGATGTGACCGTAGATATCAATGTTATTTTTGAGGGTAGAGTACGGGTTGGAAATAACGTTAGTATCGGTGCTAACTGCATTCTTAAAGATTGCGAAATCGCCGATGGTTCTGTCATCAACGCTAACTCGATGATTGATGATAGTAAGGTAGCGGAAAATTGTCTGATTGGGCCATTTGCTCGTCTGCGTCCTGGAACACGACTTGATAAAGGTGCCAAAGTTGGCAATTTTGTTGAAACCAAAAAAACACACTTAGGCGAAGGATCCAAGATCAACCATTTAAGTTATGTTGGCGATGCAGAAGTGGGTTGTGGAGCAAATATTGGCGCCGGTACCATTACCTGTAATTACGATGGCGTGAATAAATTTAAGACAGAAATAGGCAACGGTGCCTTTATCGGCTCCAATACCTCGCTGGTAGCACCAGTTAAAGTAGGTGATGGGGCGACCACGGGTGCTGGCTCGACCATCACCAAAGAGATACCTGATAATGCTTTGGGTGTTGCTCGAGGCCGTCAGACCAATCTGACATCATGGAAAAAACCGGTAAAGCAGTAATTCGATCTGCTATCGATAAAAGGGAAAAGTTTATGTGCGGAATTGTTGGTGCCATTGCACGCCGTGATGTATCAGCCATTTTGTTGGAAGGCCTTAAGCGCCTGGAATACAGAGGCTATGATTCTGCTGGTATGGCGGTTTATAACGCGGACCAGTCACAGATCGGCTGCACTCGTCGGCCTGGTAAGGTCGCAGAGCTTGAAAAAGCACTTCAACAAGCCCCTCTTGTGGGTGCGCTAGGTATTGCTCACACTCGTTGGGCAACCCATGGAAAGCCAGAGAAACGCAATGCTCACCCTCATCGCGCAGGAGATCGAGTTGCCGTTGTTCACAACGGGATTATTGAAAATTTTGAAATTTTGAAGTCAGAGCTTGAGGCTGAAGGTAGCGAATTTAAATCAGATACTGACACTGAAGTCATTGCTCATCTGGTTTATCGCGAGCTTAATCAAGGTTGTGATTTCTCCAGCGCAGTATTTAATACCATTGCGAAGCTAGAGGGTGCTTATGCCCTCGCGATCATGGATCGACAGGATCCTGAGCGACTGATGGCTGCTCGTATGGGCAGTCCACTGGTAATTGGGGTCGGCATAGGTGAGAACTTTATCGCCTCGGATCCTCTGGCCATGTTACAGGTGACCGATCAGTTTATTTATCTGGATGAAGGTGAACTGGCTGAAGTTTCCCTTGATCAGATTCAAGTCTATGATGCTCAACGCCAGCCAGTTAGCCATGATATTTTACGTTTTGAACATGGCCATGACGCGACTGATAAGGGTGAATATCGTCACTATATGATGAAGGAGATCTTCGAACAGCCCGATGTAGTGCGTTCGGTGTTGGAAGGTCGAATCAGTAGTGACAAGGTGCTGGAGCAGGCCTTTGGCGCTGAAGCTGGCACCATCTTTGATCAGGTCAAGGCGGTACAGATTATTGCCTGTGGTACCAGTTACCATGCGGGCCTGGTGGCGAAATACTGGATTGAAGAGCTGGTAGGGATCTCCTGCCAGGTCGAAGTGGCCAGTGAGTACCGTTATCGTAAAACCGTGGCTTTGCCTGGTAGTTTATTTGTCACTATCTCTCAATCGGGTGAGACGGCTGATACCCTGGCGGCGCTCCGTGAAGCCAAGGACAATGGCTTTCTCTCCTGCCTGACCATCTGTAATGTGCCCGGTAGTTCTTTGGTGCGAGAGTCGGATCTGGCTCTGATGACAAAGGCTGGCCCTGAGATCGGTGTGGCTTCTACCAAAGCTTTTACCAGTCAGCTTGTGGCACTGCTGTTGACCACGCTGGTGCTTGGACGCAGAACCGGTTTAGATTCTTCAATTGAATCCAATCTGGTCAAACAGCTGCGGGCCTTACCGGAATTGTTGGAGCAGGCTCTGGAATTAGATCAACCTATCCAAAAACTTTCCGAACAGTTTGCGGAAAAGCATCACAGTCTATTCTTGGGTCGGGGATCTATGTATCCAGTTGCTATGGAAGGGGCGCTGAAGCTTAAGGAGATCTCTTACATACACGCTGAGGCCTATCCTGCAGGTGAGCTAAAACACGGCCCTCTCGCGCTTGTAGACAGGGAGATGCCGGTTATTGTCGTCGCACCCAACAACAGCATGTTGGAAAAACTGAAAGCCAATATGCAGGAAGTTCGGGCAAGGGGTGGTGAGCTCTTTGTATTCGCCGACCAGGATGCATTTGTAGAAAATGGTGAGGGACTTCAGACTTTGGAGTTGCCTCTGTGTGACAGCGTTCTGGAACCGATTCTCTATACGATCCCGCTTCAGCTCCTGTCTTACCATGTGGCGGTGTTGAAAGGTACAGATGTTGATCAACCTCGTAATCTGGCTAAATCCGTTACGGTGGAATAGGCATCAACTGAATCAACAGTTAAACTGTGAGAGTGTAATAAAGTCTGATAATAAACATTAAAGTCTGATAAAAGAAAATATAGTTTGATATTTATCTACCTCCTGCTAATGTCTTAAGAGCAGGAGGGGGGATTTATGTCAGACGCGAAAAAGCCAGTCAATTCCAAACATTTGAAGCGACTAGCCGAGCGTGGCCAAGGCGTTGGTAAACATTACCTGCCATTCATCTTTGTCCACGAGCTCAGCAGTAAAGGCGAGAGTATCCGTGTTAAGAGCGCGACCGTGGGTCGAGTTCACCATCTACTGTCTGGCATCGAGTTTGCTGCCTTTCTGATTTTTGATTGGTGCGATCGGGTCATAGACATCCGTGAGCAGTTCCCTATACCAATTGAAGATACGCTAATTATCTGCCAGCAGCTTGGCATTAAACACCCACAGGTCCGAGGCGAGTTGAGCGTTGTTACAACTGACATGCTCGTCGATTTCAAGAATCAAAAGAGCTTGGCGGTTGCGGTTAAACCCTCTGATAGACTCGGTGATAAACGAACCATTGAGAAACTCCAAATTGAAAAGTCCTACTGGGAGTCCAAGGGGTGCTCTTGGAAGCTCTTTACGGATCAAGAGGTAGGCCGGCAATGCAAAGAGAACTTACAGTGGCTACGCCCCTATTTTGATCAAGATATGGCTGAGGCTCAGCAGTGTACCCCTGCGGATTCGCAAGAGTTAATCCAGCGGTTGGCTATCTTCAAAGATGGCCCTTTAACAAAGCTTTGCGCAACTTTGGATGATCAATATGAGCTGACGCCAGGCTACCATGTTGGGGTTCTTAGGTACGCAATCGCCAATCGCCATATCAAAATACCACTGGAGAAAGTATTCCACAGCCTGAGTCTCTCAGACATAGCAACTGGCGATGTAAAATCTATCGGGGAAGCGAGTTATGCTTCTTAATCAGGTATATCTCGACGTAGAAAATGCGGTTCGCTATCGGATTGTATTCGAGGATGGGAAAGATTTGATGTTGATTGACATCGATGATCCCAACGCCTGGCCAATTTCCCTCTCCGAAGATGTTTTGTTAAACGTTAACTTCGAGCAGATTGAAGACCCGTACCCTCCTCCCAGTGTTGAGAAAGATTCGGTCAGTGCACAGCGCCGTGATGCAGCCCTCGATGCTATAGCTCCATTGCTTGCCAATCACCCTTTGCTCTTTGATAAACGCGAGAGAAATAGGCAAATTAAGGCACGATTAAAATCTACTTCTCGATCACGACTGTATATAACGAGGAACCTCCGACGCTATTGGCAGAGAGGCATGGCGCCCAACTCCTTAGCGCCTGACTATCATCGCAGTGGTGCTAGAGGACAGCCACGTAGAGAGGTTCGTCACAAAGCGGGACCAAAGCGAAAACTCGCGCCTGGAGAAGGCGTGATCATCAATGATGAGATCGCCCAAATATTTAGAACAGCGATTGAGCTACATTACATACCCAACCAGAAATTTCCGCTTGTTAAAGCTAAGGACAAAGCGGTTGGTATGTACAAAGCCCGTTATCCGCTGGCGACAGAGTCGGAGGTCCCAACCCGAGCGCAGTTTCTCTATTTCTTCAAAACGAACTACTTGGCCCACGAAGTGGATCGAATTCGCATGCCGTCCAAAACGTATGATAAGGATGTGCGCGCGCTTCAGAGTACCGCTGCCAGGGGGAATATTGGTCCGGGGGGACGTTATGAGATCGATGCAACGATAGCTGACTTGTATCTGATTTCCGTACATGACCCCAGTAAAATTATCGGCCGGCCGGTCATCTACTTTGTTAAGGATGTGTTTAGTCGTTTGGTGGTAGGACTGTATGTAGGGCTTGAGAACCCTTCATGGGTATCGGCGATGATAGCAATGGCCAACGCGTTCACTGACAAGGTTGATTATTGCAAAGAGCTAGGCATTGATATTGACCCATCATCATGGCCCTCCGTGGGACTGCCTGAATCAATCATGGCAGATCGTGGTGAGCTCCTTTATAGGCAAGCTGATGTTTTAGTCAACAGATTAGGTATTCAACTCAGTAATTCCCGCGCATATCGCGGTGATGACAAAGGAATATGTGAGCGACACTTCAGGACGATACAGGCCGAGTTTAGGCCTTATGTTGAGGGTATCGTAGAGCCGGTCAACGGAAAGAAGCGGATTGGCAGACGCTACGAACTTGATGCGGAACTGACTCTTCCTGCTTTCCAGAAAATGATTACCCACATCGTCCTGTTTTATAACAACCAGCATGTGATCGAAGGCTATGATTACGCTCCAGACATGCCGACTGATCTGCCGGCTATTCCTCTTGAGCTATGGAACTGGGGCATTAAGCACCGTACTGGACGATTGAAAGCCTGTGAGAAGGAACTTACGTGGGTCAACTTGCTGCCCTACGAGAAGGGAACGGTTTCTAACTATGGGATTACGTTCAAGGGCCTTATCTATACATGCCAAGAGGCTATCGCGAAGGGCTGGTTCGATCGGAATGGTCGCTCACGCCCGAAATCATTAGAAGTAGCTTACGATCCTCGTAGAACCAATCAGGTGTACCTGAGACCGGATGGCAGCTATGAACATTTCTGGACCTGTGAGCTTTCCGATAGGAGCCGTCGCTACAAAGGCATGAGCTTTGTTGATGCAGGAGGCCTGCTCAAAGCCTCGCGATCGACAACAGCAACAGCCAAGCAGAAGGAGGCTTTTTCGGCACCCGAACTACAGCAGACAATCGAAGAGATTGTTCGGCAGGAGCGGGCCAAAAAGACGAACTTTCCTCTCGGAAGTGCATCATCCAGACTCAAGGGAATCGAGGATAATCGAAGGCGGGAAAAAGAGATCGAACGAGACAAGAGCCGGGCGAAAAAGTGCAGTGATAGTCCTGCTCCACTCGCGGAGGTGATTCCTTTTAAGGATGACGCCAATCGATCGAAAGGGCTTGATTACCCTGATCCTATGCAATTCTTGGAGGACGATGATGATTAAACTTCCTGAGGCAAATTATCGCCTCCCTGAGATCATCGATTATGAAGGGCATCCGCTTATTGAGGCGCTGCCACCAATCAAATCACCTGATGAAGTGGCAAAGATGCTCTTCCGCTATCCTGTTGTGGGGGAGAACGAGAAGACTCTTCCGGGGCATATCCGACGGCATGCGATGATGCGGATACTGGATCAATTTCTCTTTCCGACTCGTACGCACATTCAGTTGGAACAAACGATATCGACCATGCTAAGGCGAGGCTACCTAAGTCGAAATATCGCCGACAATCATTACCAACTAAATCTCGATGAAGCTGTTCGCACCAATTTCAGCGCAGCCTCCAGAAATGCCGGAAACGAAGCGTTGGTAAGTTCGGTTATTGGTTGCTCTGGTGCTGGCAAGTCAACGGCGGTTGAAGCGATATTACGGTCTTATCCTCAAGCTATCTATCACCCTGACTTTCAACACACTCAATTGGTGTGGCTCAAGGTGGAGTGTCCGCATGACGGTTCGGTCAAGAACCTCTGCACCAACTTTTTTAGGGCTATAGATACTGTCCTAGGTACGGACTACCTGACGCTATACGTAAAGTCGCGATCATCGGCAGAATCGATGCTGGGTGATATAGCACGTGTCGCAGCACTGCACTCACTGGGTGTGCTGGTTATTGACGAAATTCAGCATCTAGAGAAGTCGCGCTCAGGTGGATCGCAAAAGATGCTGAATTTTTTCGTCACACTGACCAATGTTCTTAAAGTACCTGTGCTGTTCATTGGCACTCCAAAGGCGCTGGATCTTTTCCTACCAACTATGCGCTCTGCGCGAAGGGCATCACAGGTTGGAAGCATCAACTGGGGACGATTTGAGCGGTCCGTGGTAGGGCAAGCAAGCAAAGAGTGGGAAGGTTTCATCAAGCGGTTATGGAAGTTGCAATGGTTAAATTCCCCTAGGCCTTTAACATCACAGATGATGGATCTGTTCTGGGATTACAGCCAGGGTATCGCTCATGTCGCGGTCGTTTTGTTCTACCTGAGTCAGTCTCGTGCAGTTATGTCCGGGCGTGAGGAAATTGATCGGGAGATCGTAGAAAAGGTATACAACCAAGAACTATCGATGATTCACCCGATGATCAAGGCGCTTCAAAGCGGGCGAGAGGAGCTGATCCGTGAATACGCGGATCTAGACATTCCTATAACCACCATCAGGAGCCTAGGGAACATGCGAATAAGTCCCTCAGCATGAGACAATTCACGTTCTGATGTACTGAGGGCTACTCAATGGACCACCAACTCTCCTTCGCTGACTGC
>JAPHRD010000099.1 GCA_026196225.1 Motiliproteus sp. | reverse complement strand
GGTGGTGTTGGTTGAACTGGAGTTTTGGTCAACAACAGCTTAACCGGAACGCACCACCGTCTCTTTCTTATTTCACCCTAACCCGCGAAGAACCTTTTATTTTCCCGATCTTAAGATTGCAATTTGCGCTGATCTAGGGTCTAACCATACGGTGTCGTACAGTTAGATTTGGTGTTGTCAGCTAATCTAATGATAATGGGCTGCAGTAGCCGCTAAGAAAAATTAAATGTTGTGCTTAGATGTAGTGCTTAAATGTAGTGCTTAGATGCGCTCTATCTATGGATGTAATAGAGGTCCCCGGATGAATCAGCCACTTTGGTCACCATCGCAGGAACAGATCGAACGGACAAACCTCAGCGATTTTATGGCTCGTATCAATGAGAGCCAGGGGACTCAGATCGATAGTTACGGCCAGTTGCATACCTGGAGTGTGGAAAACGCCGAGGCATTCTGGTCGCAGATTTGGGACTACGGTGATATTCGAGCCAGCCAGCGAGGCCAGCATGTTCTCAAGAATGGCGATAAGATGCCCGGGGCTCAATGGTTTCCAGAGGCGAAGCTAAACTTTGCCGAAAATCTGTTACGCCATCGTGGTGATCATACCGCTCTGGTTTTTCGGGGCGAACAGGGCCATCGACAAACGATTAGTCAGGATGAGCTTTATAGCCGAACAGCACGGCTTGCCGCTGCTCTGAGACAGCAAGGGCTGGGACCAGGGGATCGAGTCGCCGGCTTTATGCCCAATATTATCGATACCGTGGTGGCTATGCTGGCCTCCAGCAGTATTGGTGCAGTATGGAGTTCCTGTTCACCGGATTTTGGTATCCAAGGCGTGTTGGACCGTTTCGGTCAGATTCGCCCCAAAGTGCTGTTCACAACCGATGGCTATTTCTATAACGGGAAGACACTTAACTCTCTGGAGCGGGTTGCGGGGATAGCTGAAAAACTGACCTCGGTGGAAACTATTGTGGTGATTCCCTTTGTCGAATCCCAGCCGGATCTCTCTGTGTTGCCCCGGGCTCAGCTGCTGGCGGACTTTGAAGTAGCGGATGCGACCGAGGTACAGTTTGAACAGTTGCCTTTTGATCACCCGCTTTATGTGATGTATTCCTCGGGTACCACCGGAGTGCCTAAATGCATTGTCCACAGTGCTGGTGGTACGCTGATTCAGCATCTTAAAGAGCACCTGTTACATACCGATCTTAAAGCCGACGATAAGTTGTTTTACTACACCACCTGCGGTTGGATGATGTGGAACTGGCTGGTCAGCGGCTTGTCGGTTGGTGCCACGGTAGTACTCTTTGACGGCTCCCCTTTTGCACCTGGGCCGGAAATTCTTATTGATGTGGCCGAGCAGGAAGGGATTACCGTATTCGGCACCAGTGCCAAATACATTGCGGCGTTGGAAAAAGCAGGGGTGAAACCGGTTCAGAGTCATGATTTGTCGGCGCTGCGAGCGGTGTTGTCGACGGGCTCACCACTGGCTCACGAAAGCTTTGACTACGTCTATCGGGATATCAAAGCTGACCTGCTGCTGGCGTCGATTTCCGGCGGTACCGATATCGTCTCCTGCTTCGCATTGGGGTGTCCGATCCTGCCGGTTTACCGCGGTGAATTGCAGTGTCTGGGCTTGGGTATGGCGGTGGATATTTTTGATGATGACGGACAGTCCCTGCGTCAGCAGAAAGGGGAACTTGTGTGCACTCAGCCTTTCCCATCGATGCCGATCTATTTCTGGGATGATGCCGATAATAAAAAATTCCACGATGCTTACTTTGATCGCTTCGACAACATCTGGGCACACGGTGACTATGGTGAAATTACCGAACATGGCGGGCTGATTATTCATGGCCGCTCTGATGCTGTACTTAACCCCGGAGGAGTGCGCTTAGGTACCGCCGAAATCTACCGTCAGGTGGAAAAGGTCGAAGAGGTGCTGGAAAGCATATGTATCGGTCAGCCCTGGCATGACGATGTACGAGTGGTGCTGTTTGTCCGGTTGCGGGAAGGGATTACTCTGGATCAGCAGCTGATTGATCGAATCCGCCAGACAATCCGTGCCAATACCACCCCGCGTCATGTGCCAGCCAAGGTGATTCAGGTGGCAGATATCCCACGTACCATCAGCGGTAAGATTGTCGAGTTGGCAGTGCGTAAAGTGGTGCAAGGTGAGGCGGTAAAAAACAAGGACGCTCTGGCAAACCCAGAGGCCCTTGAACTCTACCACGATCTTGCTGAATTACGGGTCTAGCCGTTACACCAGCTCGGCTAGCATCGATTCGTCGTAAGCGACGGGTGGTTGCTGGTTTTGAACCTTGCTGACGTAATCCGGATTAGCAATAAAGGGGCGACCGATGGCGATTAGGTCGGCGTCACCCCGTCCGATCATCTCGCTGGCACTATCAGCATCGTAACCACCGCTGGCGATTACAGTTCCACGATAGTGGCGACGGATATACTGGGTGACGGTGCCATCCAGGTGGTCGTAGGGATCATCGGCAAAAATACCGCTATGGATATAGGCTAGCGAGTAATTGTTGAGCTTTTCCAGCAGGTAGTTGAAGACTGCTTTATCGCGGGCGTCATGCTCGATATGGATATAGGCCGCGGGGGATAAGCGAATTCCAATCTGGTCGATCTCCTGGCTAATACGATCAAGAATGCGCAGTAGAAAACGACTCATTTTCTCTGGCGATCCACCGTACTCATCATCACGACGATTGGTATTCCAATGCAGGAACTGGTCGATCAGATAGCCGTTGGCGCCGTGAACTTCGACACCGTCGAAGCCTGCTTTTTTGGCGTTACGGGCGGCGATACCAAAATCTTCAATGACTCGCTCGATATCAGCTTCGGTCATCGCCCGTGGTGTCCCGTATTCAAGATCGCTGAAACGCGGGACACGGCCATGGAACTCAACTGCAGAGGGCGCCATGGGTGGTTGCCCATTGTGGAAAATGGAGTGGGATACTCGACCGGTATGCCAGAGCTGGGCGAACATCTTGCCGCCGTTCTGGTGTACCCGTCGGGTTACGCCTTTCCAGCCATTGACCTGGGCGTCGGTAAACAAGCCTGGGGTATTGGGGTAGCCCTGACCATCAGCGGCAACAATAGTGGCTTCGCTGATAATCAAACCAGCATCGGCACGGCGACCATAGTAAGCGGCCATCGTCTCAGTGGGGACCAGATCGTCGTCGGCCATGGAGCGGGTCAGGGGTGCCATGACGATACGGTTGTTCAGGGCCAGACCATTTCCCAGGTCAACTTTATCAAACAGAATCTTGTTGCTCATAAGGCTGCTCTCGTGTCGAAGTTTTGATGCTGTTTAGTTTGCCAGTTGCAAAATAGTTAACAAGATGGTGTATTTTTAATTCATAGTTTCTTTTAAGTGAACGATGGGTGTTCGAGATGGATGAATTAAAGCGAATCGGTGTCTTTACTCGAGTGGTGGAGGCAAAGAGTTTTTCTGAAGCGGCTCGCCAGTTGGGAGTGGCTAAATCCGCCGTTAGTAAGCAGGTGAGTCTGTTGGAGAAAGAGGTGGGCGTGCGGTTGATGAATCGTTCCACCCGAAAATTAAGTCTTACCGAAGCGGGCCAGATCTATTATCAACACTGCGTTGAAATTGTCGGACGTGCTGAGATCGCCCTCAACGAACTGCGCCAGTACCAACACCAGCCCACCGGAACATTGCGAGTGGCCAGCCCGGTAGCTTTCGGGGTTACGAATCTGGTACCGGTAGTCAAAGATCTGCGTTGTACCTACCCACAATTGAAGATCGACCTTCTGCTGGAGGATCGGGTGATCAATATGGTGGAGGAGGGGGTCGACCTGAGTATTCGTATCGGTTGGTTAGAGGAATCTAACTTAGTGGCCCGTAAGTTGGGAGAATCGCCGATGGTGGTGGTTGCCTCTCCCGATTACCTAGCCCGCTGCGGCACCCCAACCACGCCGGAGCAGTTGAGCGAACACCAGTGGTTAAGTCTATCGTTGTTGTCAGCCCCCTTGCGCTGGAACTTCCGTAGCAAACAGGGAGAGCACCGGGTGCAGATGCAGAGTTTTTTGAAAACCAATTCCGCAGATGCCCTGCTGTCCATGGCGATAGAGGGTTTGGGGGTCACGGTGGTATCCAAGTTTATGATCTGCAAAGCGTTGCAGCAGGGGCAGTTGGTTACCTTGTTGGATAACTACCAGCTTGATCCGGTAGGGGTGTATGCAGTTTACCCCCATCGCGGCCATATGCCGCCAAAGATCCGAGTGTTCCTGGATTTTCTCAGTAAACGCAGTCAGTACGCCGATTGGCGCAGCTAGTGTTAGGTTGGGTTATAAATGAAAGGGGGAAGTGGAGGGAGGAGAACGATCGCCGCTATCCCCTCCGGACAGCGACAATCGACCCCAACCTGGAGAAGGTTCTACAAAACCTTTTTAAGGGTAAAGGCACCGCGTAGGTCGCCCTTGCTGAAGCCCCGTGCGTTATCTTCCGGATAGAGAGCATCTAGCTGCTTGGCGACACCAGGCTTGATCTCGCTACCGTGACAGCTCAGGCACTTATCGCCCATCGGAATCGCCTTCATCATCCGAAAGACCTTTTGGCCACTGGCATCAGTGATGATTTCCGAATAGGCCAGTTTGGCCAGATCGGCACCCTCATCGGCCTGTTGCTGAAATTTTTCCAATACGGCTTTTTCCCAGCTGTCAGCCTGATTTTCCGGATTACGTAATTTCAGACTGGTGCGGCCCACCTGCCAGTTATGCTTTTCAGAGACTGAATCGGTCAGCGGTGCGGCTTTGGTGTTACAAACCTTGATTGCTTCACTGGGTCCGCCACTTTTCATGGCCCCGGTTAGCTCTTTCTTCAGGGTGGTGGCCAGATCCATGATGGTCTTTTTGCCTTCAGTCTGAAGTTGTTTGACGTCGCTATGTCCATCCGCGAAGACTGCTGATGAGAAGGTTATAGTCGAACCGAGAAGAATTGCCAGAGTGTGCTTGTGCATAGGTATTACCCAACCGCTGTAAATATTGTCGTCGCTTGCTGGCCATTATAGGGGGCGCAGCGATGGATGAAATTGATAAAAAGGATTGTAACGGCTTCTTATAAATTAGCAATATCTAAAATAAAAATATTTGTGACGGGAGAGGCCTCCTAAGTCTGTGAATTGATTGATGAGTTTTGCTTATTGTTAAGGGGCTTCTAGTCGATTCTGCTAGCGTAGAATTTTCCAGCTATTCCAAGCGCTTATTGTGCTGCGCACAAAATAATCAGCATCAGTAATGGCAAAATTTATCGATAAAATTTTATATCTATTGATTATAAAAACTACATATATAATTCCAATAAAGTATAGAGGTTAGTGTTCGCTAACCCTATTTAGCAGACCTTTTCGTTGTCCAGGTTGTGACTTTTTTGTGAACGTTTAAAAATCAGGCAAAAGTGGCCAGTTTGGTGCGTGCTACTACATGTTGTGTGTGTTGTGGGTGGTGCATACAATATCTGGAAGTTTTTAGGACGGTTCCCACACAAGGCTGGTAAGGCTTTGTTACCATAGGAAAATAAGGTCAGGTGCAAATGACTGCTTCTCTCAAAGTAGTAACACAAGAAGAAAAAGAGATACCCCATCAGGATGCTTCGCTGGATATTTGGGATTCCAAGTATCGTCTTAAGTCCAAAGTTGGTGATGTTCTGGATCAGGATATCGACGCCACCTTTCAACGCGTAGCTCGTGCGCTGGCCGATGTAGAGACTAATAAGAAGAAGCGTGAAGAGTGGTACGAAAATTTTCTTTGGGCACTGCGCCGCGGAGCGATTCCCGCCGGTCGGGTCATGTCCAATGCCGGTGCTCAGGAGCACAAGCCTGCTACCTCCACTATTAACTGTACTGTTTCTGGCACGATTCAGGATTCCATGGACGACATTCTGGGCAAGAACCTGGAAGCGGGTCTGACCCTGAAAGCCGGTTGTGGTATCGGTTACGAATTCTCCACCCTGCGTCCGAAGAACGCTTATGTGTCTGGCGCCGGTGCCTATACCTCTGGTCCGTTGTCCTTTATGGATATCTTCGACAAGATGTGTTTTACCGTGTCATCTGCCGGTGGTCGCCGCGGTGCCCAGATGGCTACCTTCGATATCGGCCATCCCGACGTGCTGGACTTTATCCGCGCCAAGCGTGAAGACGGTCGTCTGCGTCAATTTAACCTGTCGCTGCTGATCACCGACGAGTTTATGGATGCCGTCCGCCAAGATACCGATTGGAAACTGGCCTTCCCGCTGACTGCCAAAGAGGTTGAGCGCGACGGTATCGACGTAATCAATGATGATGACGTCATCTGGCGTGATTGGCCAACCCACGACGGTTACGTGGTCAACGAAGGCGGCCTTGTTGCCTGCCGAGTGATGAAGACCATCAGGGCCCAGCGCCTGTGGAACGCTATCATGACCTCCACTTATGACTTTGCCGAGCCAGGGTTTATCCTGATCGACAAGGTTAATCAGCAGAACAATAACTGGTTCTGCGAAAACATCCGTGCCACCAACCCCTGTGGTGAGCAGCCTCTGCCACCCTACGGCAGCTGCCTGCTGGGTTCCGTGAATCTGACCCGTTTTGTACTGGATCCGTTTACCGAAAACGCCCGTTTTGACTGGGATGGTTTCCGTAAGACGGTTTCTATCTTTACCCGTATGCTGGATAACGTGGTTGAGATTAACGGTCTGCCATTGGAACAGCAGCGTCACGAGATCATGCACAAGCGTCGTCACGGCATGGGCTACCTGGGACTGGGTTCAACCGTCACCATGTTGCGTATGAAGTACGGCGATAGCGATTCTGTTTCCTTCACCGAACAGGTGACCAAAGAGTTGGCCATGACCGGCTGGCGTACTGGTTTGGATCTGGCTAAGGAGAAAGGTCCTGCGCCGATCATGAACGAAGAGTTTGAAGTCACCGGCGAGATGCTGCGTAAGCGTCCCGAGATGGCTGAAGACGGCTTGAAAGTGGGCGATAAAGTGCCAGGTAAGCTGCTGCACGCCAAGTACAGCCGTTACATGCAGAAAGTGGGTGAGGCCGATCCTCAGTTGATCGCTGATCTACTGGAACACGGTTGTCGCTTTACTCACCACAGCTCAATTGCACCCACCGGCACCATCTCTCTGTCGGTCGGTAATAACGCCAGTAACGGTATCGAGCCTAGCTTCGCCCACCATTACTCCCGTAATATAATTCGCGAAGGTAAGAAGACTAAAGAGAAGGTCGATGTCTTCTCTTACGAGCTGCTGGCTTATCGTGAGCTGATCAATACCAAGGCGATGCCTTACAGTCAGGAAGCGGACGAGAAGCTTCCCGAATACTTTATTACTGCCGAAGACATTACCCCCAGTCAGCACGTTGATATTCAAGCAGCGTCTCAGATCTGGATCGACTCCTCCATCTCCAAGACTGCCAACGTACCAACCGATTATCCTTACGATAACTTCAAGGATATCTACCAGTATGCATACGAGCAGGGGCTGAAAGGTTGCACCACTTTCCGCTTTAACCCAGAGGCCTTTCAGGGCGTTCTGGTTAAGGAACAGGATCTGGAAAATACCACCTATCAGTTCACTCTGGACGATGGCAGCGTGGTTGAGTTTAAGGGTAACGAAGAGATCGAATACGATGGTGAGGTGCACAACGCCGCCAACCTGTTCGATGCTCTGAAAGAAGGCTACTACGGTAAGTTCTAAGGCGGAAAAGGACAGAAACGATCATGGCAACAAAACTTGATAAAAAGATTGTCGGCTACAAGGTAATCACCGCCGAACAGAAAGCCGCACAAGAAGAGAAGGCGGTCGAAGACAAACAGAATTCCCTAGAGAAAGTGCATGAGAATCTCGATCGTCCAGAGTTTCTGATGGGCTCCACCTACAAGGTGAAGACGCCGATGTCCGAGCACGCGCTCTACATCACCATAAACGATATTGTCTTGAACCAGGGCACCGAGCACGAGCAACGTCACCCTTACGAGATCTTTATCAACTCCAAAAACATGGAGCACTTCCAGTGGGTGCTGGCCCTGACCCGGGTTATCTCCGCGGTATTCCGCAAGGGTGGTGACGCTACCTTTATGGTGGAAGAGCTGAAAGCGGTATTCGATCCTAAGGGCGGTTACTTCAAGAAGGGTGGTAAGTTTATGCCCTCACTGGTGGCGGAGATCGGAGAAGCGATCGAATCCCACATGAAGATGATCGGTCTGATCGAAGATGACTCCCTGGATGTTCATCAGCAGCAACTGATCGCCGACAAGCGTAAAGAGTACGAAGAGCGTTCTGCCAAGAAGGCCGATTCCAGCGCTGCGGTTAATGACGAAAAGAGCAGCGATGCTGAATTCCCAGCAGATGCTCAGGTCTGCAACAAGTGTAACGTTAAGGCTGCGATCCTGATGGATGGCTGTTACACCTGCCTGAACTGTGGCGATAGTAAGTGCGGGTAAGCTGATCCCATACGACGAAAAAAGCCGATGTAGATTTACTCATAAAGTGAGATTTAGGGGTTAAGTAAAACAATAAGTTAAGTGGTATTTTTACGCATAAAGTAAAACCACTTGATTTATAACAAGAAAAGCCGGGCTTATTGTCCGGCTTTTCTTGTTATAGTGTCCCGTCCTGAATAACGTTGACACTTTTCGATCATCAAATCGGGAAGTGACATGAATTCAAATACTAAACGCACCCAGCGAGATTATTCCCTCGC
>JAPHRD010000033.1 GCA_026196225.1 Motiliproteus sp. | reverse complement strand
GATTCCAACAACTTTGATAGTAAACATGAGATGGTTCCTCTTTCGGTTTCACTCTGAAGTCTAGGCTTCGGAGCGAGGGGAACCATCTCATTAAGGCCCGGTGTTAGCCGGGCCTAAAAGTTGTTAGCTAAACCTGCCTGAAGGGGGGCGCAGGTTTTGGCTTAAACTTTACTAGAACTTGATGCGCATACCTGCCAGAACGTCAGTCTCTACAGTAGCGTCAGTTGCTGCGTCGTCGTAGTCAGTTTCACTGATCTCAGCGAACAGACGGACGTTCTTCTGAGAAGGGAACTTGTAGGTTACGTTAGCGTAGAACGTTTCTGCATCTTCAGTGTTGTCGTCGGAGTCCAGCTCTACGTAGCCCAGAGAGAACTTAGTGGTACCGAAGGCCTTGAAGCTAACTGCCAGGTTGGTCACGTCAGTTTCGATGTTTGTGCCATCGTTGTCGGAAGAGGAGAAGTCAGCACCAACAACAACGAAGCCAGCATCGTACTCAGCGCTGATACCCCAAGTGTCGATGTCTGCAGCGCCAGGAGTGGCGTTGTAAGTCTGGAAAGCAGCCGCTACAGTCAGTGCGTCAAAAGAAGCACCTATGAACAGATCAGTAGCTTCACCGTTTTCAGAATCGTTGCCTTCAGCTTCCAGATCGTGGGAGAAAACAATTGCAAAAGAATCGAATTCTGCAGTGACCTTGATTACGTCGTCACCGTCGGTGGCAACAGCATCGAACTGATCTTCTTCCAGAGTGGTTTCGTAGGCTTGCTCGATACCGAACTCATCACCTGCCAGGTCCATCTTACCAACGGCTACTTTTACATTGTCGTACTGCAGACCGACGTAAGCTTCTTCCAGATCGTCGCCGGACTGCTTGTCTTCAGCAGCGTCTTTGAATCCGAAGTCCAATTGACCAAAAGCTTTCAGTTCGTTGCCCAGATCGTAAGTGATGGAGTTTTTGATCTCCAGATCATCAAACTCAACATCCATGTCCTGGGACTTTTTATAGCTGTCCCGCAGCTGGATCTGCCAGTCACCTTTCATCTTAAAGGTCAGACCTTTGTCGTCGTAGATGGTCGCAGCAGAAGCGGAGTTGGCCGATAGCCCGGATTTTTCATGAAGCCGATTTTGATTAACTAACCTCTGTTTTCGTTGTTAAATGTCGCGTCTTCGATGTTAAATCCCGAAAATCCAGCCGATTCCCGCGCCGCAGGCACAGCTCCCCCTTTCCCCCATCACTTCGAGCCGGGGGCGCTCGGTATTCCTACCCGGGTGATAGAGCTTGGCTAAGTCGGATGAACTCCTTCTGATCCGGGCAGCATTCGTTCAAGAAGAAGCGGATACGGCGTGTGTTGCGCGTCACCACTGCCGCGATCTTGATCAGTCGTAACCGCAGGCTATGTACGCTCAGCGAACGATACTTGCGTGAACAGAACTCGCGCAGTTTTTCGAACAGCACGAACGCCAGCATCGATAGCATCAGCCGCCATTGATTGCTCCACCAGTGCTTCGAAGATGTGCGCTTGGCAAACAGATCGAGCTGCTGGTCTTTGATCCGGTTCTCCATATCGCCGCGTGCGCAGTACATGTTGCAGTAAAGATCGGCGTCATTGCCAGGCAGCGTCGTCACCACAAAGCGCGGATTGCGCCCTTTATCGGTCACTTCCATTTTAGCGATCACCCCGCGCGTTTTACGCCAACTCCCAGCGCCAGAACCAGCGGGTGGAGCCAGTTTCACCGGCCCGCTTACGCTGTTGGTGATGTTTTTCAACGTGCTCCCATGTGGGGGCGACCAGCGCTTCCATGCGCGAGTTGCGGGCGATCCCCACCAGGTAATCAACGCCATGGCGTTCGCACCAGTTGAGGATCAATTGACGGCAGAAGCCGCTGTCGCCGCGAAAGATAATCTGCACTTTGGGCCAGTGCTGGCGGATGAAGGTCACCAGCAGTTTGAGGATGGCCCCCGCATGCTTGGCCCCATCGATCTTGCTTTGGCGCAGGTAGGCGACCAGCGGGAAACGATCACAGAATACATACAATGGCAGGTAGCAGTAGTGGTCGTAATAGCCGTGAAAGAACTTCTCCGGTTGATCGCCGTGGAGCGGGATATCGGTGGCGTCAAAATCGAGCACGATGCGCTTTGGTGTCTTGGTGTGACTGGCGATGAACTGCTCCCATAGAACACGGTGCGCTTCGATAATGGCACGGCGGTCAGACTTGGCTTCAAATCGGTACAGGGTGGCGGAGAGTTGAATCTGTTGATCCACTTCACGGAGCAATAAAAGGCCTGCATTGCTGGTGATATGACCGCCGGAAAACTGACCTTCGACTGCACGACGAATGAGGGGTGAAAACTGAAAAGTTTGTGGTAACATTTTGCTCTCGGCTGGCGCTGCGTGGAAATTGACTCGACACCAATAACCATAAGGCTTTCAGCCGTTTTTGTTTATACCTTCATGAAAAATCCGGGCTAGGTCGATAAGGATTAGGCAGGATTGTTGATCTGGTTTACAGTAATTGATCAAGTCCGGTGCCGGACCTCGATACCACCAGTCAGAAAACAGCAGAAGATCAATGAACAGCTTACCTCTGGCTGTCCGCTTTTATGTGTCAGATGAGAGATGATATAAAAGCCCCGGCATTGTCTCTTCGACTGTTCCGAAGATAGATTCAGACTAACAAAAGGGATAACCGCATACATGAAACGGTATTTTATCTTGACCTGGTGTCTGTTAATGATTGTTCCCGCACAGGCTTCCGATAGCAATAATGCGATGCTGGACCTGACCCGTAGCTGGGCCGGTTTTGTCGCTGTCGCTATTTTTGCGGCAGCATATGTTCTAGTCATTCTGGAGGACCGCTTGCAACTGCGAAAATCCAAGCCAGTACTTTTAGCCGCCGGCTTGATCTGGATACTGATCGCGTTCGCTTACGAGCACCAGTTACCCGAGGTGGTTGAAGCGGGTATTAGCCACACCTTTTTGGAATACGCCGAGCTCTTCTTCTTTTTGCTGGTGGCAATGACATATATCAACTCCATGGTGGAGCGCAATGTTTTTAAGGAGCTGCGCAACCGGCTGGTCGCCAAAGATTTTAGCTATCGTTTATTGTTCTGGCTAACGGGAACCTTGGCCTTTGTTCTTTCCCCCATTGCGGACAACTTGACAACGGCATTGGTAATGGGTGCTGTGGTGCTGGCGGTCGGTGACGGGAAACCGCAATTCGTGACAGTAGCCTGCGTTAACATCGTTGTCGGTGCCAATGCTGGCGGTGCGTTTAGCCCCTTTGGCGATATTACGACACTGATGGTGTGGCAAAAAGGCGTTATTGAATTCTGGCAATTCTTCGATCTGTTTATTCCGTCCCTGGTAAATTTTGTTTTACCCGCATTTATCATGCAGTTTGCGCTACCACCCGGTAAACCTCCGGCCACCCAGGTTGAAGAAAAAGTCATGAAATATGGCGGACCGACTATAGTCGGTCTTTTTCTCTTAACAATCATTACTGCGGTCAGTGTGCACATTTTTCTGCACATACCCCCGGTTTTTGGCATGATGACAGGATTGGCTTATCTGGAATTCTACGCTTTCTTTCTACGTCGAAAATTAGCAGCCTCGACTGACAGCACAGCCTGCCTGCCGTGCACCGAGTGCTCTACTGATGACTCTACTGGTTTCGATGTTTTTGAAAGAATTGCGCATGCTGAATGGGACACCCTGTTTTTCTTCTATGGCGTCATCCTGGCTGTGGGGGGGCTCGGCTTTATCGGCTATTTAAGCATGGCTTCCGGTTTTATGTATGGCGTCCTGGGGGCGACCAATGCCAACATCCTAGTTGGCATCCTGTCGGCCATCTTCGATAACATTCCGGTGATGTTTGCGGTACTCGCCATGAACCCGGAAATGCCCTATGTCCAGTGGTTGTTGGTCACGCTGACGGCAGGGGTGGGTGGCAGCTTATTATCAATTGGTTCGGCTGCCGGCGTTGCTCTGATGGGCCAGGCCCGCGGCCAATATACGTTTTTTAGCCACTTGAAGTGGACACCTGTGATTGCCCTCGGCTACGGCGCCAGCATCTGGGTTCATTTTTTAATCAATGCTTGACCGCCACCGATGAACACTGGGAATTTAGTCTACATGTCACCAATCATCCTTTTAGTTGCCCGGCCTTCAATATTTATCAGTGATGCTTATACAAGCCCAATTGTTGAATGTCAGTCCATGCGGTGGTTTGGTGGCATTGATAACACTGCTCTACCGGTGTATTCGGCCTGCCCGCTATTTTCTGGGACATCTTTTTATAATGGGGTTTGTAGTGGCTGGGCGGGGCCTGGTGACACTGTGCACAGTCCATAGAGCTGGAGGGCGGATGGCGAAAATCCGCCAGGGTCCACCGATCGACCCCATGACAACTGCCGCAATCTTCGCCAAATAGCTTGAAGTGGCGATCATCGTTGGCGTGACAGTTTGTGCAATTTAACAGCGACTCGTTTTTTGATAATAATGGATTGCCTCCGTTATGAATTCTAGCTTGCCGCTGTAGCTGATCCAGCCTATCAGCAAGTGCCTGACTGTCCTGCGAATCTGCCCCGTCAGTATTCACCAGAGATTGACCAACAGTCACCAGCAGAGAATGGTTCATTCGCGTCAGCGAGGCATCGCTCCCCCCATGCTCAAGGTGGCAAGTAGAGCATTCCTGAATGTCAGCATGAAAGGCGGTAGGCTGGCGGATTAACAGCGAACGCTCATTGGAGTGACAGAGAATGCATTGCCGATCGTCAACGCCAGCGAGGGGCTGGTGGCAGGTTTCACATTGCGTTTTGAGAAACTGGTGCGCCTGGGATAACTCACCGGGGGATGACAGTGATTGCCAGCGAATATTGTTATTGAATTGGTTGAGGCTAGTCTGTATAGACGACGAGGTGTCTAGGGTAACACCCACTGCGAGTATCGCCAGAAAAATAACCGTAATAATGAGAAAATGCTTCAATCAAACCACCTCAAACCAAAATAAATACCTGAAAAAATATGCCAGACCAACAATAGGTATAAAATAGAAGAGATAGCTATATGCAGCTTCAACCATCGCATAAAAGTCTGTTTAACCCGTTCGTGAACAGCAATGCTATATTGCACATCAGCAAGGGCGTCGCTTAACATCAGTGCGCGTTGCGCGGTTGGAATCTGTTTGGCACTGTGGTCTGCGAGCTGTTGTTTGCTCACTATTAACGGTAGCAGGCGTGAAAAGAAGCCAGCAAAGGGCTGCATACGTTGACGTTCTTCTGCGCAACATGTTTGTAGTTGGTACTGCGCGTAGCGATAAGCGGCTTTAAGCCCCTCCTGTAACTGTTTTTTGTCTTTAATATCACCTCCGATCTGACTTAGCAGATAACGACCGACAAAGCCGCTAAGCACCACAATCAGGGTCATGGCCGTTAGACCAATGCCAATAACGCTGTTGAATTTATGGCCGGTATGGATCATCACTAGGATCGGACCAACAACACCCGCATAGATATGCCAGGCCAGCATACTGCGCATAGACACATGTCGGGTGACCGTGGTTTTAAGCGATTTGATACGTTTGATGATCAGATAAAACAGAGGCAACAGCATTAACAGAGCGCCTATTACACCAAACAAACCACCCAGAGCACTGCCTGCAAACTGAGGGTCCGCGTGAAAGGTGAATCCCAGCCAAACGACAACCAGCAGCAGCACTAGGCCGCTCATCAGAACGCGTTCATTTTCTCTCATGGCAACTCCCTCTAGGCGTCCACGACCACGTCCGATTTGGCCTTGGCCTGACAGGCTAGGATCATACCTGCGGCCCTGTCGTTGTCATCCAGCGCGTCTTCACATTCCATGGTGACTTCACCGGATACCAGTTTGGTCATGCACATGCCACAACTCCCCATGAGGCAGGAACTCTCGATTTCCACGCCGATATTTTCCGCCACGTCCAGTAACGTACAACACTCGGGAAAAGGCGCCGTTTGTTGGGACTGTTGAAACGTCACTTTGGGATCGCTTTCAACAGCGCTGTCCAGTGAAACCGTCTGTTTCGGTTTACCGGTTCCAAAAGCTTCTATTTTGATCTGATCTTTAGGCACACTCAGTTCTGCCAGCATGGCTTTGACGGCGTCCATCATCGGCGGTGAACCGCACAGATGTACGCGGCGGGATTGAATTTCAGGCACCAGCGCTGTTATCCGTTCCGCACTGATGCGCCCCTGCTCGGCGTAGAAAACCGACTCCTCAAGCGCAGAGACGAAACAGTGTAAATGGAGGTTGTCATTGCGGGCATCCAGATATTCAAGCTCCCGTCTGAAGATAAAATCATCCAGAGTTTTGCAAGCAAACAAAAAATAAATCGGTTTTTTCCAGCCGGCATCGGTCAGATAGCGTAATACCGCCATCAACGGCGTTATGCCCACGCCGCCGCCAATCAGCACGATGCTTTCGGCCTCGCTGCCGTCGAACGTGAATTTGCCGCCGGGTTTATCTGCCTCGATCAGATCACCTTCGTTGACCTGCTGATGCATAAAGCGCGACATTTTACCCAACTCCTCGCGCTTGATGGTCAGCTCGCAGTAATAACGCTGGGTGGGTGCAGATGCAATGGTATAAGTGCGCTTGACCGTCTCGCCTTCGACATTCATGCGTATCGACAGAAATTGCCCCGGCTCATAGGTGAACGGAACTGGCCCGCCGTCGGCATTCACTAGACGGAAAGTTTTGATATCAGGCGTTTCCTGAAAAATACGTGTCACCTGTAGGCGACCATTCCACCTCGGCGCAGGGACCGGAGGTGGTGCGGGTGTATCCAGCTCTTTAGCACTATCAGAATCCACCAGATGTTGTAGCAATTTAGTCGCGTGGCGCATTTTGAGTAGATGAACCACCAGTACCAGAGCAACGAAAGCCAGTAACAGGCCCATCACGAACCAGTGAAAAAAGGACAGTCCACCCGATCTTTGCAAAGAGCTTGTGCTGTTAAGGTTCAACTCAGTCTTAAACCATTCCAGCGCTATATTGCGCGGTTTGCGTCCCTCGGCCAACGCCCTTTGCACAGCGAGCCCACTGTCAAATCGAGCCAGGCCCTGATGTAGGTTATAGGTAGCCGTTTGCATCGCTGCAAAATCATCTTTATCCGCAGCTCTCCCCATCAAGCCCAGGTGAGTATTTATCAGCTCCATCCCATCTTGCATACGCTGTCGGGACTGTTGTAAGACTTTGTCTCGCTCCTCCTCATTAAGTTCTGGTAGGCTCATCAAGGTGGGATAGAGATCTTTCGGGGTTGGCAGTGCACCCTGCATTCCCAGTCTCATCTTCTCCATGTCCATTCCCCCCCCCACCCCCCATCATACCCGATCCTTTTCCAGGCCCTTTTCCAGGCTGGATTGTCACTTGGTTCACGAGCGGGTTATTCTGGCTAGCGGCGTCGGGGTGATGTTCATCGTGCTCCGTCTGCGCGAAAGTTGTATTGGTGAAGAGAATCAATACACCTAACAGCATAAGCGCGAGAAAATCTGATATAGGTGCATTGCGGAATCTCGTAAACATACATACGGGTCCTGTTAATAAATTATTGCTGTCGCATAGATTGCGGCTGGGTATCACTCTGGGTTAGTGACCGCCTTTGCTCCACCGTCAGTATTGTTGCGGCTTCGCCGATGGCCTGGATAAAGGCGAGACGTTGTTGGGTTTTTATCTCTTCTATTTCCCGGATTTTTGTTTCGATTTTCTGGATATCCGGGGCATCTTCTCCCGTCAACTGCCATAACTTTTGCTCTGCTAGGTCAATATTTTGGCTATATTGATCATCCGTAACTTGCCAATTGCGCTGCATTTCCGTGAGCTGTTGCCGCTGCGATTCCGTTAAACGAATGGTTTCCGCCTGATTTAGAAAGAAGTTATCGGAACCGATATGGTATAGATGTTGATTACCGGGAAAAGCTGGTAAACTGCTGTCGCGCTTGTCTTCACTAGCAGCTTTCATCATTCCCATCATGCGCCGGCACCGCTGGCAGCCCATCGGCCTTTCCATAGGTGCTTTCATGATGGCCATTTTAGGCTTCCTTTCCTGCTTCATCATTCCGCCCATACTCTTACCATTGTGCTTTTGGTTGCCCATCCCTTTCATTTTTTCACCAGTAAGGTCTGGCGCAGATGGTTTCTGTTGCGCGGGGGTCGAGTCCGAAGGGTTTAGCTGAGTCCTCAGCTCTTCGGCAGAACGTTGGGCCGCAGCAATTTGATCTTCCAATGAGTTGTTAACATTGTCATTTCCAGTTGTATAGCTTGTCAGCAGCAGCAAGGCAGCACAGAGCCCATACCGAGAGTACATTCTGTGTGAGGTTAGCGATTTTGATGGCTTCATCAGGTCTATACCTTTCTTATTAATATCGCATTCAATAATACGGAAACAGTCTATAAATTCCGAGGGTAAATTTAACGTTTAGCATACTGAAGAGAGTGTTAAAAGGCTACCTGACTAATTTTGTTTTCTGACATCAAACATGCTGTGGAAGTCGTTGTTTCTCACCTGGCTTCAATAAACTTTCAACGTTGTGCCAAAAAGCAGCCCATAAAACCGGATAAAATGACAACCACCGAAGTGATTTTCTCAGATTTTGGCCACACGCGCACAGCAGAACATTGAATGCATCGCCCAGTAACCCCTTCAGCCAAGCCACGATAGCGGGCTTTAGTGAAACTAAACTGAATTTTGATCACTCAGAACGGATGCTCGACCTTGGCGCGGATACTCGCTTTAGTTCGCTCAATAGCCTTCTTGACCTTGTTGATGGCTGTTCGCTTTTTCAGTGCTCGAATGCGACCCGGTCGTTCTGCAACATACCATTGGGTTTCGCTGTCTTTAAATACATCCCGATTCTCGATGCCGACATAGCCCGCATCGGCAAAGACATAGGTTTCATCACCATGCAGCAGATGCTCTGCCTGGTTCAGATCGTGCTC
>JAPHRD010000094.1 GCA_026196225.1 Motiliproteus sp. | reverse complement strand
TGATCAAAAAACGAGCAAATGATGGCGATCATGCGGCCGAATGGCTTTGATGAGCGATATTGTTCAATAAACAGGACTTAATCACAGGATCCCTAGTCCTGATCGAATTCGTGAAATCTGTAAATCAGACCTGGAGCATCATACTAGATTTATATTTGCGGCCTTGGTTTCGGGTGCTCCTGAGGTATTTTCCGAATATGCCCACTGGTTGCGTTCGGTGTTACAAAGTCGAAAACTGTCCATGGACCATCCCATCGATTCTTTTGGAATACTAAAGAATAGTTTGACCTCCCGGCTTGAAGGTTCTGATGCTGATACTGTCGAAAAGGTTATGGATGCCGGATTAGCTGCGTTGCAAGATCGTTCTGAGATTGTTCCCTTTGAAGTGGAAGAACACTCTGGACTTCTTGGGATGAAGTATTCCCAAGCGCTTATGGATGGTAACCGCCGAAATGCGGAAGAGGTTGTTGAACAGGGGTTGGATGACGGCTTGCACATGGTGGATGTTGCCGTGGATATCGTGCAACCGGCTATGTACGAGATCGGCTACCTTTGGCAAGCCAACCGAATAACCGTGGCCCAGGAGCACCTGGCTACGGCGATTTCACAAAACGCCTTGGCCAGGGCTTTTATTAGATCTGAATTTGAAGCCCCCAACGGCCGCACAGCCTTGCTGTCCTGTGTTGAAGGTAATCACCATCAGTTGGGATTACGTATGGTTAGCGATGCCTTGGAAACCAAAGGTTGGGAGGTGAATTATCTGGGGGCCGACACGCCAACCAACGATCTGATCAAACACATTGATAAGGTCTCTCCAGATACGCTAGCGCTATCTGTCAGTATGCCATACCAATTGCTGGAACTGACCAAGCTTACCGAGATTATCAACAGCAATTTTGCGGGTAAGGCACCTGTTGTCATAATCGGAGGGCTGGCTCTAAATACCCACCCTATGCTGACCAAAAAACTCTGGGGCGATTACCATTTCGTCGATGCGCGTACCCTGCTTGAGGAACTGAATTGATGAATCTGCAGAGTCTGCTGGAAACGCTGGTCATTCCTCCATTTCTGAAACAGATCACAGCCGTTGTGGTACTTATCGCAGACACTGACGGTAATGTGCGGGACTCTAACCGCGGTTTTCGTTATTTGCTGGGTAAAGAGCAGTCGGATACCGATCTTGGAAATGTCAGAACGATGTTTCTGCAACCTACTTTGGCAGACCTTTCTGCCAGCACGGAACAGACGTTTCCAGACCCCTGTTATCAGGGAATTCTAAACATAGGTGACCACAACGGATATCATTCGGTGATCGGTTCTGTTTTTCAGCAGGGAGATCTGTTGTTAATTATTGCGGAACACAATGTTTCCGATCTGGAAAACCTCAATGCCATGGTGATCGACCTCAACAATGAGATGGCTGATATGCAGCGGGAGTTAGTGAGAAAAAACAGAGCGCTGGCCCGCAGCGAAGAGAAGTACAAACAGTTGATGCTGACGGATTCACTCACCGGTTTGGCAAACCGGCGACATCTCAAGCAGCGCGCCGACGCCGATATCGAACGATGCTCCCGCTACCAAGAACCCATGTGTCTTGCCATTGCTGATATCGATCACTTCAAACTGATCAATGATAGTTACGGCCATGATATAGGTGACCTAGTGCTATGTACCTTTGCTGAAACCGTGAGGCAAAACATCCGTAAATCAGATTTTGTGGCCAGAGTGGGTGGGGAGGAGTTTGCCATCTTGCTGATTAAGGTATCGCTGGAGCAAGCCCATGAAATTATCGACAACATCCGAACTAAAATAGCCCACCATCATATCGATAGTATCAACCAGTCAATAACCGCTAGCTTCGGGATCACCGAATTTAAACCCGGTGATCAGTTGGATCAGTTGATGAAACGGGCGGATACTGCGTTATATGTTGCTAAGCGGAAGGGTCGGAATCAGGTCGCATGACTGTTGTTGCCAAACAGCGACTACCCAGGTTCGTAGCTCTAGCGATTACCAACCAGGTTTCATTTCTTTCCTGATTTAAGTTCTCCATATATGGCCAGATTGGACCGGGGATAGGTGTCGCTTGGATGCGTTGGAGCAATTCACCATCAATCAAATCTAAAGCAGTTGAAGTGGCTAAAAGCGATCTCGTGATTAGCAATTATGCAGGATTAATCTACATGGTAACGGATATATTTATCCCATCGAATCCTAATTGTTATCAAACATGATTGTAATGGCAGCAGCTGAATGTCCTGGTTGATCTGACCAATAGATTTCGACCCTAGATTTCAAAAGATTCACCAAATGACTAGCGATTGCCAAAAGACCCGGCAGATTGGATGGAGGTACTGGAGTCGGTGACCGACACCCAAGGTCCGAATCGTGCGCAGTACATCCTCTCCCAGGTTTCTGATCATGCTCGTAGGCAGGGTGTCACTATATTTTCGGAATTTTTTGTTTTAGATAAGGTATGTATTTGCGGGCGTGATAATTGATTAAGTAACTGGATGTTCTGCTTACAGGAAACGATACTCTGACCCTTAATTACTTGAATGGAAGTACTGGTGAAGGATTTTCTGTAAACTTTTCTGAACTCACTATTACAACAGGTGCATCTGTTCCTGAACCAGCTACATTGGCACTCGTATCTTTGGGGATGCTTGGAGTTGGATTGTCGCGACGTAAAAAGTTTAAGGCAGCTTAATTTCCTTAAAACACTTAGGTGTGATTTTTGCACCTAAGTGTGATCTACCGTTCAATATCTATCCTGAAACTTGCTATATAGATTTAGCTAATCGAAATCTCTCTAATTCTACCCCCGCTGCCAGCGATGGAATTTCTCGACCCATTCCAGTACTTTCTGCGGTGCGTGGGCTTTCTTCCAGTTACCTGCTGCGTACTTGTTGGCTTCGGTCAGGGTGGGGTAGATATGGATGGTGCCGAGGATCTTGTTTAGTCCCAAGTCATGGCGCATGGCGCTCACAAATTCTGAGATCAATTCACCCGCATGTTCGCCCACAATGGTAGCACCAAGAATACGGTCTTTGCCGGGCACGGTGAGTACTTTGACCAAGCCTTCTGCTTCTTCATCGGCGATGGCTCGATCCAGTTCGGCCAGGTCAAAGTGGGTCACCTCGTAGGCAATCCCTTGAGCTTTGGCTTCTTGCTCGTTGAGGCCGACACGACCTACCTCGGGCTCGGTAAAGGTAGCCATCGGAATAACGCTGTAATCCACCTTGAACTTCTTAAAGCTGCCGAACAGGGCGTTTACGGCTGCGTACCAAGCCTGGTGGGCAGCGGTGTGGGTAAACTGGAAAGGTCCGGCTACATCACCACAGGCATAGATATTAGGGAAACGAGTTTGCAGGTACTCGTTAACTTCGATCGTGCCGGATTTGGTAAAGCCGATATCCAGGTTTTCGAGGCCAAAGCCACTGGTATTAGCTTGACGACCGGTGGCTACCAATAGTTGATCAAAAGGTACTTCGACCCGTTCACCCTGGTGCTCGCAGATCAGTTTTTTCTGGCCGTTCTCTTCGACAAATTCCTGCATCGGGTGGTTAAGTTTGAGATCGATCCCTTCCTCAATAAAACGCTTTTGAACCAGCTCTGAAACTTCTGGGTCCTCCTTGGGCATAATACGAGGACCACGGAGCACCTGAATCACCTGGATGCCTAAGCGATTAAAGGCTTGAGCCAACTCACAGCCAATAGGGCCACCTCCCAGTACCAGCATGCGCTCTGGTTGTTCGCGAATATCCCAAATAGTGTCTGAGGTGAGTGGATTCATCGCCTCGATATTTTTAATAGGTGGAATAGCCGGGCGCGCACCGGTGGCGATGACGATATTGCGAGTGGTGATTACTTTGCCGTTTACTTCGACTTTGTAAGGGCTAAGGATTTTGGCGGCCCCTTCAACGCAATCCACGCCGAGACCGGTATAGCGTTCGATAGAATCGTGGGGCTCAACGGTTTTGATGACGCGCTGTACTCTTTCCATCACTGTGGCGAAATCAAATTTCACTTCGGCACTGTCGATTCCCAAACTCTGGCAGCGATTCGTTTCGGCGATAAAACGAGCCGAGCGAATCAATGCTTTGGATGGCACGCAACCGGTATTTAAACAGTCGCCGCCCATCTTATGTTTTTCTATCAGGCTGACTTTGGCCTTCACTGCTGCAGCAATATAGGAGGTAACCAGACCCGCTGAGCCACCTCCGATGGCGACGATATTGGTGTCAAAATGCTCTGGACGTTTGTGTCCTGCATAGACCTTTTTGCCGTTGATCTTGTTGGTCACCGCTTTGGCAACAAATGGGAAGATACCCAGCAAGGTAAAGGAGAGGATGATACCGGGAGACAAGATTCCGGATAGCGAATCAAGCTGACCCAACTGAGTACCCGCGTTGACGTATACGATGGTGCCGGCAAACATACCGATCTGACTGATCCAGTAGAAGGTCCAGGTTTTTATCGGGGTTAGTCCCATCACCAGGTTGATGACAAAGAAGGGAAAGGCCGGTACTAGTCTCAGGGTGAACAGGTATAAAGCGCCGTCGCGCTCGATGCCCTTGTTGATGGCGATAAGTTGGTGAGCGAAACGATTCTGGATAGCATCACGGAGAAAATAGCGCGAAAAGATAAAGGCTAAGGTAGCGCCCAATGAACTAGCGAAGGAGACGACTAACGTACCCATAGCAAGTCCAAACAGGGCTCCCGCCACAAGCGTCATTATGGCGGCTCCGGGTAAAGAGAGGCCAGTGACGGCGACGTAGATGAAAAAGAAGGCCACCAGGGTGAAGAGGGGGTTTTCCTGGTAGTACTGATCAAACTGGGCTTGGTGCTCTTTGAAATAGTCGATGTTCAGGTAGGTACCTAAATCGAATATAAAAAAGGCTGCCACAATGAGCAGCAATACAACCAGTACCGACAATTTCTTCAAATTCATTCTTGAGCCTTTTGCAATTTCAGTTGTGGTCAGCGGGCTGACCCAGCAGCGTGTTTATCAGTGCCGGTTCGGTGATCTGTAAGCACTGTAAGGTTGTTTTCTTCATGAAAAGACGAGGCAAAGGCAAACTTGTTACATCGACCAGTCAAAATCAAGTGAAAACAAACAGATATTAAAAAGAGTCGGAGGTAAAATATTTACATAATCATGACTGTTGATCGAATAATGAGCAGTTATGCGAAGCATAGCTTATCGTTCAACTACAGTTTTTAACTGCTGTTCACTGAACCTCATACTTTAAAAATGTCTATGCTAAGACATCTGAGTTTAGGATATGCCTGAGTATCGAGGGGTTAAATTCTCAGTTTTCAGAATTGCCATGCTCCTAGTCGTAAAGGGTAAGAGGATAGAAACTATGACGCTCTCAAAGAGAGTTTTCCTGTTCGTTGCAGTAACAGTCGCTTTATTAAATTACAGCAAGCTATATGCCGGAGCGGTAGAAGTGGTGAAGGTCACTGCTCATTGCCAGGCCGGTAGCTGTCGATTTGATGTCACACTATTACATCAGGATGAAGGCTGGGAGCACTATGCCAATGAATGGCAAGTCCAGACCTTGGATGGTGATGTTTTGGGAACCCGTACCCTGTTTCATCCCCACGTTAATGAACAACCTTTTACCCGTAGCCTTGCCGGAGTTGAGATTCCAAATGGTTTAAAGCAGGTCAAGATCATTGCGAATGATAGCGTTCATGGCCACGGTGAGCCTAAAGTGGTGACGCTCAACTGGCGGTAGATAGCACTTTTCTAGGCAGCTTGCTGTTGTAGATTCCGTTGGCAATCAACAGAGAGCGCAACAACCAGCCAAAATTGGCAGCCATAATTAGAGACGCGGTAACAATAAGGTAGTGCTGCAAGTCAGGAACCAGCAGGCATAGATAGAACATTACAACTGTGGCGATATGAAGTCGATATTGCCATTTTGAGCGGCTGGTAGGAATGATATCTTTCATGTTTGGTAGCGACATAAAAGCGTTAACATCCTCGATACAAGCCCGCTGCAGGTGCAAGTAGATCAAGAAGGGCACAATCTTCTGTAGCATTCCCAGCATCACCGAAACCACAAACCCAAGGCCAAAACCGAATCCCAGCAACAATTCCATTCGGCTATCCGAAATGCCTATATCCATTCCGCTAGAACTGATTAGGTAGAGGCCGCACAAGGCCAACAGATTACCTAAAGCAAACTGCCAAAAGCGTACGGTGTAATCCACCAGTTTACGCTTGCGCTGCCTGAGCACTCTTAGGGCGCTGGCGCCGTATAGAAAAACACAGGCTAGCACCAAATAAAGGAGCCAGGGATAAAGCTGTTCGTTGCTGAACACGGCAGCAATCAAAGCAACGAATAAGGTTGTCGGTACGATGGTGGTTAGCCACTTGGGAAAAGACGGGGCAACGTGAAACATGGGAATTACTTGGTAACTAACGCCCATGATCAGAAGCAGTGCCCAACCCAGAAGACCGAGCATCATATGGTTGTCGGTGTGTTTGGTGAGGTAATCGATCCATTCAAGATCCAGGTAGGTGGATAATTGCAGGATGCCAAGGCTGATAGTGGAGAGTAATGATAGCGCCGCCAATCGCAGGCAAAGCAGGGTGGAGCCACCGCGACCGGCCCCCACTAAGGCAGCTCCGACAAATCCTAGGAACAAGATAAAAACCGCACCTAGCAGCACGATGGCCGTGCCAAACATAAAGGGTTCGGTGCAGATAAATCCGCCAGCTAAAAAGATGCATCCCAGACAGAGAAAACCCTTGATCCACGGGGCCACGTAGTCGGTAGCAGGTACACTGCGATTACTGACTACTGGCAATACCTGAATCATTCCGCCCAACATCACCATGGCTGCAAACCCCAGGGTGAGCAGATGGACAAAGGTTAATAACGCAGGATTCCAGCGACTGGTGAGGGCATCCGGATAAAACAACAACGAGGTGGCAGCCAGTATGCCGAACCAGGGAGCGATCAGAAAGAATCCCATGGGTACATTGAAGCTGGGGATATTATCCAGTGAAAGTCCGGCGGTGTTCATGGCTGTGTGTCGATATTGGCGGCGTGACGGCAGAACTCTCCCAGCTGTTTATCTACTGTTGGCCAGATATAGATAACAAACTTGTTCCGCTGCAACCGTTGGCTGCAATGGGAATATCCCATTTTGTCGAGCATGGGATAAATAGGAAGAGGTTCGCGGCGGTGGAAGACCTTTAATGCAGCGCCGCTTTGTAGATCTCTGAGCTGTTCAAATATCTCCTCCATTGGTTCAGGAGGCTCCAGTTCACTAACATCCAGAGAGACGAAACGCTGCATTTCCAGGATCACATCATAGATCGGTTAAGCCTTCGATTAGACCAGCAGAATCCGCAATGACACGATCGGTCATCGGGTAGAGGATCTGTTCCTCTTTCATATTGTGTTGCTGCATGAGGATCATCAGGGTTTCGGATAAACCCAGATAGGTCTCACCATTCTGCTGTTCCAGGGCATCATTCATGTCAGAGACCATGGCCCGCATCTGTTCGTGTTCCATCCGCATCACCGCGGTGGGCCCGGCGCTGTTGCCGGTGATCTGCTCAAACGCGGGAAAAAGCTGTTGTTCTTCGTTTTGAAGGTGTGATTCCAGATCATTGCAAAAGGTTTGCCATTGGCTTCTGGCTTCATCCCAATTCTTATCTGATACGGCTGATTCTGCAGCAACGAAACTATCGTCGCAGCAGCGGTGTTGGGTAGTCATATACTCTGCAATAGATGTCATCTTTTACCTCCATAGACGGACGGTCAGTATCGATTTGGGGGTAGGCAGTGTCCTTGATGTATGTCATTTCAGCCATGACAGCTAGGCCGAAACGGCCTGGGCTTGGCACGGTTGTGCAGGAAAGCAGCAGGATGGTAGAGAGTTAAATGTAGAGCACTATTTATGATGGCTTTTATCGCTAATCAGGTCATGGCGAGCATTAGCCATCAGTTGTTTAAACTGTTCTTGTTTAAACTTAAGCAGGGCGCAATGATCGCCTGCTTCGATATAGACCGCGGGTTGATTAAGCAACTGGTCATCACAGATGGTTTCCAGCTCATAGGGTTGGCCACAGGCGGGAATAGCACCCAATTCACAATCACCGAAAAGCTGTTTGATTTGCGACTCAGAGGCCAGATTATAGTGGCTGCTGCGCTTTTGATTGAGACTACTTAAATTGAGCCGATTATGACAAGGGACTGCAGCCATCAGGTAGTTGCCCCGATGATCCTTGAGAATCACGCCCTTGGCCAGGCTATCGATGGGTATATGAGCACTGTAGGCGGTGTCCATGGCATTAGTGGTTGCTTTATGCTTGAGTACGTCATACTCAATGTGGGTATCTCGTAGATACTCCGTTAATGGAATCGATATCGCCATTTGAGACATTCCTCCTACCCTGTTGGTAAGTTGCAGGTCTGCGGCCTGTGGGACTATGCCACAGGGTGATAGATGAGAATTTAAGTATAAGTCCATAATAGACGCGCCGTTCAGCCAAAAACCAATGCAGTGTCGGTTGGTTGAAAATGATTCAGGAGAAGGGCAATGATAGAAGCGCTGGAAAAATTGCTGGCAGACGGAAAAGATAGTGCAGAGCTCAGATTTGGTTTGGGAAATGCCTATCTTGGCCAGCAAGAAGCTGCTGCAGCGGAAAAACACCTGCAGGCCTGTGTTGATCAAAAACCTTCATATACAGCGGCCTGGAAGCTGCTTGCCAAAGCCCAGCAACAGCAAGAGAAGTTAGAGCAGGCATTAAATAGCTACCAAACCGGAATAGAGGTCGCAGTCGAGCAGGGAGATAAGCAGGCTGAAAAAGAGATGCAGGTGTTTATTAAACGTCTACGAAAGCAGTTGTAAGCCTATGACGGTTAAAGGATCGTTGAAACTCCAGGCGAATTGAAGACGACTCCAGTATACTGCCGATCAGGGAAATAGAAGAGAAAGAAAATGTCAGAATCCAGTCAATATGATCTGATCATCGTTGGTGGCGGCATGGTCGGTGCCACCCTGGCCTGTGCCTTGGGGAACAGCGATCTGAAAATCGCGGTGATTGATCAACAGGCTCCGCAGCCCTTCAGTGCGGATCAACCCCATGACCTTCGGGTTTCGGCACTTAGTGTCGCATCCCAGCGCATTCTCGAGAATGTCGGTGCCTGGGGAGGAATTGCAACCCGTCGCAGTTGCCCCTATCGCCGTATGCGGGTGTGGGAGACCGAGTCCCAAGGCGATACCCTATTCGAAAGCGGGGACATCGACGAGCCGGTGTTGGGACATATTGTCGAAAACCGCATCACTCAGTTGGCGTTGTGGGAAAGCATGAGTCAGTTCGACAACGTTACTCTCTACTGTCCTGCACGTATTCAATCCATAGATTATCAAGCCGGTTGTAGTCAGGTGGCTCTGGAAAATGGAGAATCGTTGACCGGAAAATTGTTGGTGGGTGCAGATGGTGGTCAGTCACGGGTCAGACAGGCTGCAGGTATTGGCATTCACAGTTGGGAGTACAAGCAGCATGCCTTGGTGGCTTACGTGGAAACGGAGTATCCGCAACAGGATATAACCTGGCAAAAGTTTGTTCCCAGCGGTCCTTTGGCGTTTCTGCCACTGACTGGAAACTACGGCTCCTTGGTTTGGTACAACACTCCCAGTGAAGTGAAACGACTACTGGCACTGAAAGATGAGAATTTCTCCCAGGAACTCTTTGCAGAATTTCCCCGTGAATTGGGAGAGCTCAACCGAATCATCAGTCGAGCCAGCTTTCCACTAAGGCGCCAGCATGCCTTGGAGTACGTAAAACAGGGAGTGGCCCTGGTGGGGGATGCGGCTCACATGATCCATCCTTTGGCCGGTCAGGGCGTTAATATTGGTTTGCTGGACGCGGCAGCTCTAGCGGAGGTATTGGCTGAAGCTGCAAGAGAGCATCAAGATGTAGCTAGCCTGTCCGTATTGACGAAGTTTCAGCAGCAACGACGTAAACACAACCTGGCGATGATGACGACTATGGATCTGTTCTATCGGGTCTTTGGTGACGATAAGCTGCCGACAAAATTAATACGGAATCTTGGCTTAGGTTTAGCCCAGCGCCTGACCCCGGCAAAAAACAAAGCAATGCGCTTTGCTATGGGGTTGGAAGGGCCTTTACCTCAGCTGGCTAAAAGATAGCTGTCGCGAAAGTGAAGCAGTCGATCAAAATCTAGCTGCAATCATTAAATAGCAGGCACAAAAAAGCCGGTCATTCGACCGGCTTTTTTTATTTACTTTCGAAGTTGATTAGCTTCGAATACCTTATGCCTTTGCAGCAGGCTTAGGCGCAGCGGCGCGAGCCGGTGCAGCTTTAGCGACTGCAGGAGCAGCCTTGGTTTTAACTGGCTTTTGAACCGCTTCGGCTGCTGGCTTAGCGGCAGCTTTTACAGCAGGTTCAGCTGCTGGCTTCTTGGTCGGTTCGGCTTTTTTAGCAGCAGGCTTCTTAGCTGCGGCTTTAGGGGCCGCAGGCTTAGCTTCAGTTTTAACCGCAGGCTTTGCAGCAGCACGACGTACAGGTGCTTTTTTAGCTGCAGGCTGAGCTGCTTCTTTCTTAGCAGGTGCTGGCTTCTTAGCAGCTGGCTTTTTCGCAACAGGTGCAGCAGCCGGGGCTGAAGTCTTGAGCAGGTCGGCCAGAGGGTTAAGCTTGGACAGTTCTTCCAGATTAACGGAAGAGAACATCTCTTCAAGCTTCACAGGGCTCATTTTGGCCAGATCTTCGAAGCTCTTGTCCATGATAACTTTCAGCTCTTCGGAAGCTTCAGTCAGAGTGGCAACATTCTGCTCGGCAGTGTTAACCAGCTTGGCTTCGAAATCTTGGAAGAATTTGATCTGCAGTTCAGCAGCAGATTGAGGATCAGTTGCAGTGGTCAGCGCTTGAAACTGCTTAACGCTGGCTTCAATGCACTCGCTCAGGCAGTTAGATTGTACAGAGGCTAGTTTTTCAACTGCCTTACGGTTGATCTCGGCTACATCCAGCGCCGGCTTCAGGCTGGACTCGATCTCTTTAAAGAATGATTCGTACATGGCTTTCATGCTCCATAGCAAGCTTTAAATTTGAAACGGGCGCCTGTATTTGTGCGACGCAGCAATCAGTAGGACTATAGAGGTTGCGCGATTTTTAGTCAACTCATAATTGTGCTCTGCACAAATATTATTTTTATGAATTTGATCTGAATTAAATAGAATTGTTTCTCGCTCACTTAACTTCATAATAAGAAGCATGAAAAAATCCATATTGATAACCGGTTGTTCATCCGGTATCGGGCTGAAGACAGCCAAACTGTTTCAACAAAACCAGTACCGGGTTATCGCAAGCGCCCGAACCCAATCCGATGTTGAGCAACTTCAGCAATTGGGCCTTGAAGCGCTGCTGCTCGATCTCAATAGCGACGATTCTATTCATCAGGCCGCTGAGCAGTGCTTAGAATGGGTTGATGGACGTTTGGATGCGGTATTCCATAACGGAGCCTATGGCCAGCCCGGAGCGCTCGAAGATCTCAGCCGCGAAGCGCTTCGGCAACAGTTTGAGACCAATCTATTCGGTTGGCATGAGCTTAACCGATTATTGTTACCTTCGATGCGAAAAGCAGGCAGTGGCAGAATTGTTTTTAACAGCTCGGTATTGGGTTTGGTTTGTATGCCTTATCGCGGTGCCTACAACGCCAGCAAGTTTGCCGTAGAGGCCTATGCCGACACGCTACGGTTAGAGTTATGGGAAACGGGGATCGCGGTTGTTTTGGTAGAACCGGGTCCAATCACCGGTCGCTTTCGTGAAAATGCTTACCAGGCTTTTCAACGTCATGTTGATCCAGAGCGTAGTGCTCACCGTCAACAATACGGCAGGATGATCGAACATTTTACCAAGCAGGGTCCTACCACTCAGTTCACTCTGGGACCTGAAACGGTGGCTGATAAAGTATTGAAAGCAGTGGAATCAAAGCGGCCGAAGCACCGTTACTATGTTACTCTTCCTACTTATCTATTCGCCTATTTGAAGCGATTGTTGCCGACCACAGCAATGGATGAACTTCTGCGTCGAGGTTGAGTCGGTTTTATAAGGATTCTGAATGAATAACAACACAGAGAATGACACCGTGGTAGCCAACACTTATCAAGCCCATCCCAGTTTTCAATTGTTACGCACTGAAACCATCGATTCCCTGGGTGTCGCTGTTTCCGAGTATGAGCACAGTGCGACCGGTGCCAAACATTTTCATATCGATGCCGATAATGAAGAGAACGTTTTTTTGGTAGCGCTACGAACCATTCCCACGGATTCAACCGGTGTGGCACACATTCTTGAGCACACGGCTTTATGCGGCAGTAAGCGCTTCCCGGTGCGCGATCCATTTTTCATGATGATCCGCCGTTCGCTGAACACTTTTATGAACGCTTTTACCAGCAGTGACTGGACCGCTTATCCCTTCGCCAGCCAGAATCGCAAAGACTTCAACAACCTGTTGGAAGTGTATTTAGACGCAGTGTTTTTCTCCCGTCTGGACGAGATGGATTTTGCTCAGGAAGGTCACCGTCTAGAATTTTCTGAACCCTCAAATCCTGATTCTGATCTTGAGTTCAAAGGGGTGGTTTTCAACGAGATGAAGGGAGCGATGAGTTCTCCGGTCAGCACTCTGTGGCAGACCCTGACCAAGCACCTGTTTCCGACTACAACCTATCACTTTAACAGTGGCGGTGAACCAGAATGTATTCCGGATCTTAGCTACGAGCAGCTGAAGGCTTTCTATAAGGTTCACTACCATCCTTCCAATGCAGTATTTATGACCTTCGGGAATATTCCAGCGGCGGAGCATCAGCAGAAATTCGAAAGCCTGGTGTTGGACCAGTTTGAGCGCTTGCAACAAGTGATTACTGTTGACGATGAAAAACGTTACCACGCGCCGCTGCGGGTTGAAGAAGCTTACGCCCTGGAAGAGGAAGATATTAGTAACAAGACTCATATCGTTACCGGTTGGCTGCTAGGCCATAGTATCGATCTGCAGGAGCAGCTTGAAGCTGATCTGTTGTCGCGGGTGCTTCTAGATAACAGCGCTTCGCCGCTGCGCCATGCTCTCGAAACCAGCGATCTTGGTAGCGCACCGTCACCGCTATGTGGATTGGAAGATTCCAATCGCGAGATGAGCTTTATGTGCGGCTTGGAGGGCTGTGATCCTCAGCAGGCCGAGCAGGTTGAAAACCTGATCCTAGATGTTCTGGAGCAGGTGGCGAAAGAGGGTGTACCCCAATCCCAGGTCGAAGCCGTTTTGCACCAGTTGGAACTGTGCCAGCGGGAGATTGGTGGCGACAGTCATCCCTACGGACTTCAATTGATCCTGTCCGGTCTGTCCACAGCTATTCACCGTGGTGATCCAATTGCCGTGATGAATATCGATCCGGTGTTGGCTACTCTGCGTGAACAGATCAAACAGCCCGACTATATTCAATCACTGGTGAAACGCTACTTACTGGATAATGCTCACCGAGTACGTCTGACCCTGAGACCCAGTGCCGAACTGGCAGGGCGTCGTGATGCTGCTGAAGCGATGCGTCTGGAAAGAATCAAGGCGGGCCTCAGTGATGAACAGAAACAATCTATCGTCAAACGGGCTGCGGCTCTGGAGCAGCGTCAGATGCAACAGGACGATGAATCCATTTTGCCCAAAGTTGGCTTGGAAGATATCCCTCAAACCCTGGCGATCCCCAGCGGAGAAACGCGGAAAATAAAACCCGGTGAGTTGACCAGTTTCAGTCAGGGCACCAATGGGTTGGTGTACCAGCAGGTTGTGGTTCAGTTACCGCAATTGAGCGAACAACAACAATTGTTGCTGCCCTATCTGACCAGCTGTATGACCGAGCTGGGGTGTGGCGACAAAAGCTACCAAGAGGTTCAGGCGTGGCAGAGTAGTGTTAGCGGTGGAGTAAATGCATTTAGTTCTATCCGCGGCGGTATTGACAATGAGCAGCAAGTGAATGGCTATTTCACCCTGTCCGGAAAGGCGCTGGCGAGAAATGCTGAGGCGCTGACCGAACTGATACACGAGACCTTTAACAACGTTCGCTTTGATGAACTCAATCGTATTCGTGAGATCGTTGCTATGCAGCGGGCTCGTCGTGAACAAAGCATCACCGGTAACGGTCATGGCTTGGCTATGGCAGCAGCGGTGAGTGGTTATAGTCCATCGGCTGCGCTCAGTCACAAACAGAGTGGCTTGGCCGGTATCAGCTATATCAAGTCGCTGGACGATCGTCTTAAAGATGATGCCGAACTGGCCGGTTATGCCGAACATTTAAAGGAACTACACCAGCTGTTGTTGCAGGCACCAAGACAGTTTCTGTGTGTCGCAGAAGCTGAGCAGCAGCAACTGATGGGTGATGCCGTCGAAGCAAAATGGCAATCCCAGAATGTAGCAAACTTCAATGTATTTAGCCTGCCAACCACACGGCACAGCGTTAAACAGCTGTGGACCACCAGTACACAGGTAAACTTCTGTGCAAAAGCCTATCCCACCGTGCCGGTGGAACATGAGGATGCTCCTGCACTGAGTGTGCTGGGTGGTTTCCTCCGTAATGGTTTCCTTCATCGATCGATTCGCGAGCAGGGTGGCGCCTATGGTGGTGGTGCAGGGCAGGATTCGGCCAGCGCTTCGTTCCGATTCTTCTCCTATCGAGATCCACGCTTGGAGGAGACTCTGAGCGATTTCGACGCCTCTATCGATTGGTTGTTAACAGAAGTACATAAAGAAGAGCGTTTGGTGGAAGCTATTCTGGGCGTTGTTGGCACTATTGATAAGCCAGGATCTCCAGCCGGTGAGGCCAAGCAAGCCTTCCATAATGAACTGTTTGGACGTACTGCAGAGCAGCGTCGACGCTTCCGTACCAAGGTTCTGAAAGTGACGTTGGATGATCTTAAGCGAGTGGCTCAGACCTACCTTAAAGATCAGACTGCCAGTGTTGCTGTTGTCACCGACACCAAAACCGCGACCGAGTTTGATGGTCAAGGTTATGAGGTGTTGGCGGTATAACTAAGATGGTGGGACGGTGTTAGATTTCAATGGCACCGTCCGCTATTGCAGCCCCTATAAAAGCCCGTTAAAAGGAGTTGGCCGTTGGCTTACGATATCGATAATCGCTTGGTGATCGGATTGGCTTCGTCGGCGCTGTTTGACCTTTCCGATTCTGATGCGGTTTTTCGTGGTCAGGGTGAGCAACCTTATCGCGAATACCAGCGCCAACATCAGAATACGCCATTAACGCCAGGGGTGGCCTTTCCGTTTGTACGCCGGCTGCTATCGCTGAATCAGTTAGATCCTGACAATCCACCTGTCGAAGTGGTGCTGCTGTCTCATAACGACCCCGATACCGGCTTGCGGGTGTTTAAGTCCATTGAGCATCACGGACTCAATATTACCCGTGCAGTGTTTCTGCAGGGGCGAAATCCTTACCAGTATGTTCCCGCCTTTAATATCAGTCTGTTCCTTACCGCCAACGAAGAAGATGTTCATGAAGCGGTGGATGTAGGTATTCCCGCTGGATTGGTGCTGCATTCCCAGATTAATGATGATCAGGAGGATGACGAGCTTCGCCTGGCCTTCGATTTTGATGGCGTAATCGTAGACGATGAGTCCGAAGCGGTGTTCCAAAGCGAAGGTCTGGAGCAGTTTAAGCAGCACGAAAAGTCCAAAGCAGACATCCCCCATAATCCAGGGCTGTTGAAAGAGTTTCTGGAAAAAGTATCCCGGATACAGTCACTGGAACAGGCTCGCAGCGCCGAAGACCCTGACTATAGTCCCATGTTGCGAATTGCTATCGTCACTGCCCGTAATGCCCCGGCTCACGAGCGGGTGATCAACACCATGCGCAGTTGGGAGTTGATGATCAATGATGCGTTCTTCTTGGGGGGGATCGATAAGAAGCGGGTACTGGAAGTGTTCCGCCCCCATATCTTCTTTGATGATCAGCGCCTGCATCTGGATGCGACTTCGAGCGTATTGCCGTCGGTGCATATTCCTTTTGGGATCGCCAACCGGCCTAAATAAGCTAAACTTTAACCGTCTTTGATCATACACAAACAAAAACGCCAGCATATAGCTGGCGTTTTTTTGTCTGCGTTAAGCAAGTCTTAGTCGATCAGACCATACTGCTCAGACAGAATAGCGATAATCTCCGCCTTGGGATT
This sequence comes from Motiliproteus sp., assembly GCA_026196225.1. GTDB lineage: Bacteria > Pseudomonadota > Gammaproteobacteria > Pseudomonadales > Balneatricaceae > Motiliproteus. The sequence goes on along the minus strand of JAPHRD010000094.1, from coordinate 22,913 downwards.
TTCTGACAGCACGATGGGCTGGCCAGTAATCTTTTCGGCAATACCGCGGTAGGTTTCGGACACCGCCATCAGTACCTCTTCTGGCAGGGCATTGTCACGAGCCAAAGCGCTACGCTCTTCCATGCGATCCTTGTTGAGAAGGATGTCAGGATCAGGGAAGTGGTTCAGTAGCAGCTGACGGAAACCCTCTTTGGAGTTTTCGACAATCTTGCCTTCACGATATTGAGGACCATCCCAGATGCGAGAGGAATCGGGCGTACCCACTTCGTCCATGTAGATCAGTTTCTCTTGACCATCTTTATCGGTCACATAACCGAACTCGAATTTGGTATCAACAAAGATCTGGTCCAGCTTGGCCAGTTCGTTGCTGATAACGTCGAAGCCTTCGCGCAGCAATTTCTCGTAGAGATCGATATCTGCTTGGTCGCGGAAATTGAAGGCTTCGAAGTTGTTGTCGATATCGCTGCGAGTGATGTTGACGTCATCAACAGCGGGGACACCAGGGATGCCTTCAAGGATGCCTTTGGTGGAAGGTGTGATCAGTAGTTCTGGCAGCTTCTGATCTTTTTCCAGATTGTCAGCGATCTCAATACCACAGAACTCACGCTCGCCTTTGGCGTAGGAGCGCCACATGGAACCGGTGATGTATTGGCGACAGATCGCCTCAATCATAACTGGCTTGGCTTTCTGTACCACCCAGACGAAGGGGTGGGGGATGTCGAGAATATGGCTGTCTGCCAGACCCTGTTCACGGAACAGTTTGAACCAGTGATTGGAGATAGCGTTAAGTGCGGCGCCTTTGCCAGGAACACCGTTCATGCCGCCTTCGCCATGCCAGATGCAGTCGAACGCGGAGATGCGGTCACTGATCACCATGATGGCAAGATCGGAATCTGGGGCCACATCGTAGCCTTTCTCTTCGATCAGGCGTGCGCTGTCGGCTTTAGTCAACCAGTAAACGGAGCGGACTTTACCGCTGTGAACGGGGGCGACGGTACGGATCGGCAGATCGTTATTTACCGCCAATACTTTATCAGCAAGACTCATCTCAAACTGTCCTGTCGTTAGTTCAATTAAACAACAAAGCCCCGAATTATGGGGGCTGTTTGGTTTTTTTAGAAATGGACCGAAGGCTGCAGATCTGCAGGTCGGTCAGATGGCGGGATTGGGTGCCTGTTTCTAAAAACGGAATTTTACCAGATTAGATATTTATGGCCAGCATTACAGCGTCGGGGAGTTAGGAATTCGATTGATGGGTCCTACGGCGTGGTTATTAATTTTTTAAAAAAGGACAGATTAAGTTCAACCGCATCTCCCAACCAGGATACGTGGTCGGTATGGTCTTTCCAGTCGTCACCGGTGACACCATGAATAAGAATGCTCAGCCCCTGACGTTGTTGATCTAGCCAGGGAATAAGCTGCTCAAACTGATTCTTGCTGAAAGCGATCTGGCAACTCCAGCAAGGATGTGGACCAACATTCTGTTGGTGTAAACGACCGACGTTAACATTAAAAAGTGTACCGGCTTGCTCACAGAGTTTTTGGGCATGCTCTAGGGAGTCTTGATCGTAATAGACGTGGGCATGATAGGCCGTGTGGATGTTTTCTGGTCGTTTGGTCATAGGTTTTCCTAATGGGCTGCTACTGTGACTGTCTAGAGTTGTCGGGCGGACACTCTTCCTTCATAGGGTGACACATAAGACCCCGCAAAGTTCGAGTTCGTTGCTCAATATGACGAGCGTAACAGAGGGATAGGATCATTGAGCGGGCACTGCCACGGTGCATATACCCGTATTCGATGGCACAGTTGCTATCGGTCATCTGTTGCCAGGCTGTTTGACCTTCCAGCAGTTTGTATTGGAGATCTTGAGTTAGGGTGGATTGAAGCTCTGACAATACCTGTTCCATCTCGGTTTTGGCTTCTTGACGGGATAGTTGGGCGCAGCGATTGAGTTGTGCTTGGCTGACGGCACTGTCGTAACAGGCCTCACTGGATGCAAAGGCTTCGGAGAAACTACAGCACAACGCTATAGTTAGTATCCAGCGCATAGAGACCTCGTTCAATGAAGCAACCACTGCTAGAGACCAGCAGCGGTTGCATTCTAGGTGCTGTTGCTCAGAGCTTAGCTGTCTTCAGGCTCATATCCCAGGTTAGGAGCCAACCAGCGTTCCATCTCTCGTTGCTCCATGCCTTTACGCTTGGCGTAGTCTTCCACCTGGTCTTCAGCAATTTTGGCTACGGAGAAGTAGCGGCTATCGGGGTGGGAGAAATACCAACCACTAACGGAGGCGGCTGGAGTCATGGCAAAGTGCTCGGTGATACCGATGCCCGCATTGGCTTCGGTATTTAGTAGCTCCCACATCAGAGCCTTCTCAGTATGGTCAGGGCAGGCTGGGTAGCCCGCAGCAGGTCGAATGCCGGGGTAGGTCTCTTTGATCAACTCTTCATTGCTGAGTGCTTCATCGCTGTTGTAACCCCAGAACTCTTTACGGGTACGCTGGTGCATTCGCTCGGCGAACGCTTCGGCAAGACGGTCTGCCAACACTTTAACCATGATTGCGTTGTAGTCATCGTGCTGGGCTTCGTATTCGGCTACCAGCTTGTCTACACCCAATCCGGCGGTCACTGCAAAGGCACCGACGTAATCGGCTTTATCACTGTTTTCAGGGGCTACCAGGTCGCTCAGACAGTGATTGAATTTACCCTTAGGTTGCAGCGTCTGTTGGCGTAAGTGGTGCAGGGTGGTCAGGCGTTCACTACGGTTTTCGTCGGTATAGACAGCGATATCGTCGTCGTTAACCTGGTTGGCTGGGAACAGCCCTACCACGGCGCGAGCCTGGATCAGCTTATTGTCAATTAACCGCTTGAGCATCGCTTGAGCATCGGCAAACAGCTTACGAGCCTCTTCGCCAAGTTTTTCATCATCCAGAATCTGCGGATAACGCTTTTTCAGCTCCCAGGCATGGAAGAAGAAAGTCCAGTCGATATATTCCACCAGCTCGTTGAGATCGTAATCATCGAACACCTGGATACCCAACTGCTTAGGTACCGGTGGTTGGTAGTTGTCCCAATCCAGCTGAAGCTTGTTAGCACGAGCTTTTTCCAGATTAACCCGGCGGGCATCTTTTGTTTTGCTGTAGTGGCGCTCACGCGCTTCGGCGTACTCTACTTTCAGATCGGCTACAAAACCTTCACGCTTGGTTTCGCTTAATAATGAGCTGGCTACGCCAACACTGCGCGAGGCGTTGTTGACGTAGACGGTGGGGTGCTGGTAATTGGGCTCGATCTTGACGGCCGTGTGCATCTTGGACGTGGTGGCACCGCCAATCATTAGCGGAATGTCCATATCCAGGCGCTGAAGTTCTTTGGCTACGTGAACCATTTCGTCCAGGGATGGGGTGATTAGGCCGGATAGACCGATCAGATCGACCTTCTCTTCTTTAGCGGTCTTGATGATCTTATCCGCAGGCACCATGACGCCGAGGTCGATAATTTCGAAGTTATTACATTGCAGCACAACGCCGACGATGTTCTTACCGATATCGTGAACATCACCTTTGACCGTGGCCATCAGAATCTTGCCGTTGCTATTGGAAGCGCTACCTTCTTTCTCCTCTTCGATAAAGGGCATTAGGTAGGCTACGGCTTTTTTCATTACGCGGGCGGATTTTACTACCTGGGGAAGGAACATCTTGCCAGCGCCGAACAGGTCGCCAACGACTGACATGCCGGCCATCAAGGGCCCTTCAATCACCTGCAATGGGCGATCGAACTGCTGCCGGGCCTCTTCAGTATCTTCATCGATAAATTCGGTGATGCCTTTTACCAAAGCGTGAGAGAGTCGCTGGGCTACGTCTTGTTCGCGCCATTCCAGATCGTTTCGGTCCTGAGCCTGGTCACCGGTGGTGTTGAAATCACCGGCAATATTGAGCAGGCGCTCGGTGGCGTCGCTGTCGCGGTTAAGAATTACATCTTCTACCGCATCTCGCAGGGCTGTAGGGATATCTTCGTAGATAGCCAGCTGGCCAGCATTAACGATACCCATATCCATGCCTTCTTTGATGGCGTGGTAAAGGAATACGGCGTGGATTGCCTCGCGCACCGGGTTGTTGCCGCGGAACGAGAAAGAAACATTGGATACACCACCGGAGACCATGGCGTGGGGCAGGGTCTGTTTGATGGTGCGGGTAGCCTGAATAAAATCGACGGCGTAGTTGTTGTGCTCATCGATACCGGTGGCAACGGCAAAGATGTTGGGGTCGAAAATGATATCTTCCGGTGGGAAGTCTACTGCTTCGGTCAGCAGCTCGTATGAGCGCTTACAGATTTCAACCTTACGCTCATAGGTATCGGCTTGACCGGTTTCGTCAAACGCCATTACCACTACGGCAGCACCAAAGCGTCGAATCTCGCGGGCCTGTTGAAGGAATTTCTCCTCGCCCTCTTTGAGGCTAATGGAGTTAACGATGCCTTTACCCTGGATGCATTTCAGGCCAGCTTCAAGGATTTCCCACTTGGAGGAGTCCACCATGATGGGCACCCGGGCAATATCGGGCTCACCGGCGATCAGATTGAGGAAGCGAACCATGGCTGCTTCCGAATCCAGCATTCCTTCATCCATGTTGATATCGATGACCTGGGCTCCGTTTTCTACCTGCTTGAGGGCGATATCGATGGCAGTTTCGTAATCTTGCTCTTTGATCAGACGGCGGAACAGGGCGGAACCGGTGACGTTGGCCCGCTCGCCTACGTTGACGAACAGCGTGTCATCTTGAATGTTAAAAGCTTCCAGCCCTGACAGTCGGCAAGCTACAGGGATATCGGGAATCGCTCGTGGCGCTTCTCTGGAAACCCGTTCGGCGATGACGCGGATATGCTCCGGGGTGGTACCGCAGCAACCGCCGATAATATTAAGGAAGCCGCTCTCAGCCCACTGACCAATTTCGTCGGCCATCTGCTCTGGAGTTTCGTCGTATTCACCGAAAGCATTGGGTAGGCCAGCGTTGGGGTGTGCGGAGACGTAGGTTTCGGCAATGGTAGACAATTCTTCGACGTATTGGCGAAGCTCACCCGGGCCCAGGGCACAGTTAAGACCTATAGAGATGGGTTTGGCGTGGCGCACGGAGTTCCAGAATGCTTCTGTTGTTTGTCCGGAGAGTGTGCGGCCTGAAGCATCGGTAATGGTGCCGGAGATCATGACCGGTAGGCTGGTGCCTACTCGTTCGAAAGTACGGTCAACGGCGTAGATTGCTGCTTTGGCGTTGAGGGTGTCGAACACTGTTTCGATCAGAATCAGATCTGAACCACCTTCGATTAGCGCTTCGGTGGCCTCTTCGTAAGCCGTTACAAGTTCATCGAAACTGGTATTTCGAACGGCCGGATCGTTGACGTCTGGAGAAATTGAGGCGGTACGGTTGGTCGGGCCGAGCACACCAGCAACGTAGCGAGGCTTATCCGGTGTTTGTTCGCTGAACTTGTCGGCGGCGCTGCGAGCCAGGCGTGCGGCCTCCAGATTGATCTCTCGGGAAAGAGAGACCATGTCGTAGTCCGCCAGGGCGATGGCGTTGGCGTTAAAGGTGTTGGTTTCGAGAATATCTGCGCCGGCTTCCAGGTATTTCTCGTGGATCTCTTGAATCATTGCTGGCTGCGTCAAGACCAGCAGGTCGTTGTGCCCCTTCAGGTCAATATGCCAGTCACTGTAACGTTGGCTCCGATAATCCGCTTCTTGAAGCTTGTATTCTTGGATCATCGTTCCCATACCGCCATCCAGGATCATGATGCGGTTTTCTAATTGGCTTTTAATTTGATTTACAATAGCTTGGGACACTTACTGAATCCTATATATAAAAGACAAGTTAGCCCCGTTACGGACTTTATCGCGGTGAAGATAGGCCAGTATCAGGGTAAAAACGGCATTGTACTGGTTCAGGGCCGATAAGCTACTGAAATGGCTTCATCTTATCCTGAATATAATGCGTGATGCCTAAGGGTGATGGTTGAAGAGAGTGAACTTTGGCCCAATTTGTCCCATAAAAATGAGGGTTAGCAATTGCTTTATCGTAATAGCTCTGAAATACTGCCTCGACTTTTTAAGCCGGGATGTCGCCCGGTGAGTGAAGAAAAGCTTTTTCGATTGCCGTGGGTGGTTTTAAATGAAGGCTATGGCAGTCGCTGTAAGTAGAAAGTACATCTCTTCGCTCTGCCGTTCGTAGCGGAGTCAGCGTTAATGACCGACAGCAATAAGCACGCTTGTGCCAGCCTAGAAAATCTCTACCGAATCTTTACGGTTCCGGAAGCGCCTGATTCAACGCTTATGCAGTTGGATGATGCAATTTCAGACAATATGATCGGCTTTCTGCAACAGCATATCGTTGCCGAAGAGACCGACCTGTTAGAGATTGAGAAGGACTTTACCAATACAGATATTCCGGAAGAGCCTGTTTTCGTTTCGGAACAAACCGAGTTTTTACTCGAAAAAGTTGTGGCGCAGTCTGTCCACACCGCTTCTCCGAGCTTTATCGGTCATATGACCTCAGCGTTACCCTACTTCATGATCCCGCTTTCAAAGATCATGATCGCCCTCAATCAGAATTTGGTGAAAACCGAAACTTCCAAAGCCTTCACGCCTCTAGAGCGGCAAGTGCTTGGAATGATGCATCGGTTGATCTACCAATCTGGTGAGGAATTCTACCAGCGCTGGTTGCACGACAGTCATCAGCACCTAGGTGCATTCTGCTCAGGCGGTACAGTGGCAAATATCACCGCACTCTGGGCTGCCAGGAACCGGGCTTTCGGGGCTGACGGTGAATTCCGCGGTATTGCCCAAGAGGGGGTTTTCAAGGCTTTTAAGCACTATGGCGTTGATGGTGCGGCAATTTTGGTCTCAAAACGGGGTCACTACTCCTTAAGTAAGGCAGTTGATGTGTTGGGTATTGGTCGTGAGTATATTGTGGCCGTCGATACCGACGAAAACAATCGCATACGCCCCGACTTGCTGCAGAAAAAAATCGATCTGCTAAAAAAGGAAAACGTTAAGCCGCTGGCTATTGTCGGCATCGCCGGTACCACCGAAACCGGCAACGTGGATCCTTTGGATAAACTCGCCGACATCGCCGAAGCAGAGGGTATTCATTTCCATGTAGATGCTGCGTGGGGCGGTCCTGCGATTTTCTCCCGGGCTCACGGTAAACTGCTTAAGGGAATTGAGCGGGCGGATTCCGTCACCATTGATGCTCACAAGCAGCTCTATGTTCCGATGGGGGTGGGGATGGTCCTGTTTAAGGATCCTGCTGCTCTTAACAGCATCGAACACCACGCGCAGTATATTATTCGCCAAGGTTCTAAGGATTTGGGCAGTAATACCCTCGAAGGTTCTCGGCCAGGTATGGCAATGCTGGTTCACTCGGGCCTAAATATCATTGGCCGTCAGGGCTATGAGCTACTGGTAGATCAAGGGATCGAAAAGGCCAGGTTGTTTGCCGATATGATTCGCCAATCTGATGACTTTGAGGTGATCAGCGAACCCGAGCTTAATATTCTGACCTACCGTTGGGCACCTGCATCTGTTCGACGAGTTTTGGTGGATGCTGACCCAGATGTTCGCAAGCGAGCCAACGATATTCTCAACAAGATCAACCGCTATGTGCAAAAGGCGCTGCGGGAACACGGTCGCTCATTTGTTTCCCGTACTCGGCTAACTCCCAAGCGCTACGATCAGCAATTGATAACCGTGTATCGGGTTGTGTTGGCGAATCCGTTGACGACCACAGAAATACTGGTTGATGTGCTTGAAGAGCAACGTCAGATCGTTACCGATAAGGCGTTGCGCAAGCGGATGAATCAGTTGCAGGAATTGCTAGGCAAAAATGCGGCCTAGTTTCTGACTAGGTTTTATCCAGTAGTAACCATTCCTCGGCACGCTCTTCACTTGTGAATAGCTCGGTTTCCACTCCTTTGATACTGCAAACATTGCGAAGATGAGCGTAATAGTCATCGTCAATTCCCTGGGTACGAATAATCGCCATCTTTTTGCAGTCGGGAACATCCTGGTGAAATTCTGCGGAAAGATCATCGAGATCTATAAGTCTCAACCCGCTTAGGTCGGCCTTTCGGTAATCCACCAGCGCGCGATCACAGTATTGAAACATGGGGAGTGACGTTTCTCTGGCTTCTTTAATCTGTTGCGGGTCCAGTTGACCGGTTTGCGTCACGATTAGGTAACCATTCTCTTTGTTCAGCTCGATGGTTGTAGACATCCAAACAGGTCCTTTCAAATACTCTGTAGTGAAATCAAATTCTTAGTAGCTAAGATTCTGATCGTTCGCGCAAGTTATCTTCCAACTTGCGATCAATATCACCGAATTTTCTTTGATAGGCTTGAGGGTCGCATTGCCAAAGGCGTCTAGCTTTAACATCATTTTGTGCTGATAGCGGCATCTTCTTTCGTCGACTGCGCAGATATTGGTACAGCGTTGTGATGAAGGAGAGGGCTGCAAGGATGATGATAAACCACTTAGCTAATTCTGAATCCAATGTGCTTTCCTTTGATGAGTGTCGCTATCTAATAACGTCGGTGTTTTTCTGCGGTGTTTAAGAACGATTTATTTAATTGTAACCGATCAAAGAAGCGATGCAGATTTGATTTGGGTGTTATACATTCGTCTAATGATTCTTTACAATCTGTCAAATTTTTTCATTGGTGCGGCTCGCCGTTGTTTTTTGCACCAAATTATCTTTTACCTGTGTAATCAACGGGCGTCTGTCTATGTGATCACAGGGGTATCTTACCTAGGAGTTATTCATGGCTGTTCATGAGATCAAGCATCCGTTGATTCAACACAAAATCGGATTGATGAGAAAAAACGGCATCAGCACCAAGCATTTCCGTGAGCTGGCCGGAGAGGTGGGGAATCTGCTCACCTATGAAGCCACGCGAAACCTGCAAACAGAACGCCATGAGATTGAAAGCTGGACGGGGGAGCCACTTCTGGTTGATGTGATTAAAGGTAAAAAGATTACGGTAGTACCGATTCTTCGCGCTGGATTGGGCATGTTGGATGGTGTATTGCAGCTCATTCCTAACGCCAAGGTTTCTGTGGTGGGTCTCTACCGAGATGAAGAAACCCTGGAGCCGGTTCCATATTTTGAAAAGCTGGTTGGTGATATCGAAAACCGTACGGCGCTGATTATTGATCCGATGCTGGCTACTGGTGGCACGCTGATCGCAACCATCGATATGCTGAAAAACGCAGGTTGCAATCGGATTCTGGGCCTGTTTCTGGTGGCTTCTCCTGAAGGGATCGAAAAAGTGGAGGAGCAGCATCCGGATATTGAGATTTTCACCGCTTCTATCGATCAGGGATTGAACGAGCAGGGGTACATTTTGCCAGGTCTGGGTGATGCCGGCGACAAGATCTTCGGTACTAAATAGTCTTTGTGAGAGTTTGATTATGAATCAATCTGGTGTTGGTGCAGCGGAGAACGAGTTTCAAGACAAATCTGTTCTGCAGCTGAGTATTCTCGGTGCACAGATGTTGTTTGTCGCATTCGGCGCTCTGGTGTTGGTACCTGTCTTAACTGGCCTTGATCCCAATGTGGCTCTGTTTACCGCAGGTTTAGGGACGCTGATTTTTCAGTTGGTGACTAAGGGGTCGGTGCCGATATTTCTGGCTTCCTCTTTTGCTTTCATTCCGGCCATTATGCATGGCGTTGCAACTTGGGGTATTGCCGGGACTATGTCTGGCTTGGTGGCGGCCGGTCTGTTTTATGTGCTTCTAAGCTTTCTGGTGGCATGGAGGGGTAGTGGTTTTCTGCACCGTTTATTGCCACCGGTAGTTGTGGGGCCTGTAATTATGGTGATCGGCTTGAGCTTGGCGCCCGTTGCGGTCAATCTGGCATTGGGTAAAACCGGAGATGGTGCTGCTGTGCTGGTGGATCCTGATGCGGCTCTGGTGATTTCCATGCTGGCATTGTTGGCCACTGTGGCAACAGCGGTGTTCTCTAAGGGAATGATGCGTCTGGTGCCGATCTTGGTCGGCTTGATTGTGGGTTACGTTACCGCATTGCTTTACGGAATCGTAGATTTCTCGGGGCTGGAAAAAGCAGCTTGGTTTATCGTTCCGCAATTTACTGCGCCTGAATTCAGTCTCGAGGCGATCTTGTTTATATTGCCAATAGCTATTGCTCCCGCTGTTGAGCATATCGGAGATATGGTCGCCATCAGTAATGTGGCGGGTAAGGATTATCTGAAAAAGCCTGGGCTTAAGAAAACTCTGCTGGGCGATGGCTTGGCCACAGGTGCTGCTTCAATGTTGGGTGGGCCACCTAATACCACCTACTCAGAAGTGACTGGTGCGGTTGCCTTAACCCGGGCTTTTGACCCTCGCATTATGATCTGGGCGGCGGTATTTGCGATCCTGCTCTCATTTTCCGGCAAGACCGGTGCGCTACTGAGTTCTATACCAACTCCAGTTATGGGGGGGATTATGACTCTGCTGTTTGGGGCGATTGCAGCCATTGGTCTTAATACTTTGATAAAGGCGGGTGACGATCTTTCCGAAGCTCGAAATCTGGTTATCGTGTCCTTGACCCTGGTGTTCGGTATTGGCGGTATGCAGCTGGGTATTGGCGAATTCACCCTTAAAGGGATTGCGTTGGCTGCCATCGTATCGATCATTCTTAATCTGGTACTTCCGCGAAAAACTGGCTAACAACTGGCCTTTCCATTGAAAAACCCCGTTGATTCGGGGTTTTTTTATGCCTTTGGGATGATTGTCGACAATCTGATGTTTTTTGGGGTTCTTGGTCTGTTTGGGTTTGTGGTTGTTTTGTTAATAGGATATTACTTGAGAGCCCCGCTGTATGGGCTGGAAATCAATTTTTAGCTTTAGTTGTACGCCTATTGTCGTAGATAAAAACGTCTACAATTCGGTTAGAGTAGCTTCACGTTTTGGGGCAACTGTCTACAATGTGTTGTTGGGCAGGTGCCTTCTGTATCTCCAAAAATCTATAAGTAGAAGGGAACGGTACAATGGCCTATCTAAACGAATACAACCGATCTATCGAAAGTCCCGCTGAGTTTTGGGCAGAGAAGGCGGAAGCCCTGGAGTGGTTTAAAAAGCCTGAAGCCATCCTGTCTGTTGATGATAACGGTATCGACCGTTGGTTTGCAGATGGTGAGATGAATACTGCCTATATGGCACTGGATTACCATGTGAATAGTGGTCGTGGCGATCAGGTAGCGATCTACTATGATTCTCCAGTGACTGACACCAAGAAAGCTTACACTTACAGCGAGCTGCGCGATCAAGTAGCAAGCTTTGCTGGTGCGCTGAAAGCTCAGGGTGTTGAGAAGGGCGACCGTGTTGTTGTCTACATGCCAATGATTCCCGAAGCTGCTGTTGCCATGCTGGCTTGTGCCCGCCTGGGCGCTATCCACTCGGTTGTGTTTGGTGGTTTTGCTCCTAACGAGCTGGCGGTTCGTATTGATGATGCAGAGCCCAAAGTGATCGTGACTGCTTCTTGCGGTATCGAGATTCAGAAAGTAATTCCTTATAAGCCAATGCTGGACAAGGCGATCGAGCTGTCTGCTCACAAGCCAAAGAACTGTATTGTGTTCCAGCGTCCTCAAGTAGTAGCGGAAATGACCGAAGGGCGTGACCTGGATTGGGTTGAAGCAGTTTCCAAGGCCGAGCCTGCGGACTGCACACCGGTTAAAGGCACCGATCCTCTGTACGTGCTTTACACCTCGGGTACTACCGGTAAGCCAAAAGGGGTTGTGCGTGATAACGGCGGTCATGCTGTGGCACTGCGTTACAGTATGAAGGCGATCTACGACATGGAGCCTGGCGATGTGTTTTGGGCTGCTTCTGACGTAGGTTGGGTTGTAGGTCACTCTTACATCGTTTACGGACCATTGTTGGCTGGCCTATCTACCGTATTCTACGAAGGAAAGCCTGTTCGTACTCCAGATGCCGGTGCGTTCTGGCGTGTTTGTGAAGAGTATAAGGTTAAGGGTTTGTTCTCTGCGCCGACTGCTTTCCGTGCGATTCGCAAAGAAGATCCTGAGTCTGAGTGCTTGAAGCCATATGACCTGTCTAGCCTGAAATACATCTTCATGGCCGGTGAACGTCTTGATCCTCCGACTTATCACTGGGTTAAAGATCTGCTGGGTCTGCCTGTTGTGGATCACTGGTGGCAGACTGAAACTGGTTGGGCAATCTGCGGTAACCTGATGGGTGTTGATCCTCAGGAGCCTAAGCCTGGTTCTTCGACGCTTCCTACGCCTGGATTTAATGTTCAGATCCTCGATGGAAAGGGTAATGAACTGGGTGCGAATGAGCAGGGTAACGTCGCTATCAAGCGTCCTCTGCCTCCAGGGTGCTTGCCTACGGTATGGGGTGATTTTGAGCGCTTCCGTACCAGTTATCTGACAATCTTCGATGGCTACTATGTATCTGGTGACGGCGGTTATAAAGATGATGATGGTTACGTCTTTATCATGGGTCGTACTGATGATGTAATTAACGTTGCTGGTCACCGTCTTTCTACCGGCGAGATGGAAGAAGTCGTAGCGGATCACCCTGCAGTCGCCGAGTGTGCGGTTATTGGTATTGCTGACTCCCTGAAGGGGCAGAATCCCGTAGGGCTAGTGTTGCTTAAAGACGGTGTAGAGCTTGACGAAAAAGAGCTAGAAGCCGAATTGGTAGCTATGGTTCGTAAAGAGATCGGCGCGGTGGCTTGCTTCCGTCAGGCCATCGTAGTCAATCGTCTGCCTAAGACTCGATCTGGTAAAATCTTGCGTAAGCTGTTACGTCAGATTGCAGATGGTGAAGAATATAGCGTACCGTCTACCATCGATGATCCAGCTAGCTTACCTGAGATTTCAGAAATTATGGGTAGTCATGGTATCGGTAAATAAATAACACCGATACTTAAACTAAAAAGCCCGCTTAGAAATAAGCGGGCTTTTTTTATCTGCTGAATAAATAAAAGACCTCTTTATTTAAATAACATTTGTCAATTAGGAGGGTGCTATTTAAATATCTTTAACAGGTTTCCTTGCACTGATATTGTGCGATTACAGAGGGGAAAACGGCTGGTATGCTGCGATGCAGCGTTTTGTGTTGAGGTGTTTTGGAGGCTGTGGGGGCTTGTGTTATTGGTTGGGTGGAGTTTCTGAGGTTGCTATGCTTTGCTGGTTACGGTGTTTTCCTCTGTCTTCGGGTGGTGGGGTTTGGTTTTTCGGCGAGATGTAATGTTTCGGTGTTGGTGTGAAAAGCGAAGAGTGCTTGTACCTTGTGTTGTGAGTGATTGAGGTGATTCGGAAAGGTCATAAAAAAACCCCGCACATGGCGGGGTTTGGTATTTGTTGTTTAGGCGATTAGCCTGGGTAGTCGCGCTTGGTAGGTCCAGTGTAAAGCTGGCGTGGACGACCGATACGATTGGGGCTGCTGTGGAATTCATTCCAGTGCGAGATCCAGCCGATAGTGCGTGACAGGGCAAAGATAACCGTAAACATGCTGGTAGGTATGCCCATTGCTTTCAGGATGATGCCTGAGTAGAAGTCAACATTCGGGTACAGCTTGCGAGATACAAAGTACTCGTCTTCCAGAGCGATCTGTTCCAGCTGCTTGGCGATCTTCAGCAGAGGGTCGTTCTCTAAACCAAGCTCTTTCAGAACTTCGTCACAAGAAACCTTCATAACCTTGGCGCGTGGGTCAAAGTTACGGTAGACGCGGTGTCCAAAGCCCATCAGGCGGAAAGGATCGTTAGGATCTTTAGCCTTTTCAATGAACTCTGGGATGTTGTCGGCGTCGCCGATCTCTTCCAGCATGGTCAGTACGGCTTCGTTTGCGCCGCCGTGTGCAGGACCCCAAAGGGCTGCGATACCGGATGCGATACAAGCGAATGGGTTGGCACCAGAAGAGCCAGCCAGACGTACGGTAGAGGTAGATGCGTTCTGTTCGTGGTCTGCGTGCAGTACGAAGATGCGATCCATTGCCTTGGTCAGTACAGGGTTAGGTACATACTCTTCACAAGGGGTACCAAACATCATGTACAGGAAGTTTTCTGCGTAGCTCAGGTCGTTGCGTGGGTACATGAACGGCTGGCCGTTGGAGTACTTGTAACACATAGCAGCCAGAGTAGGCATCTTGGCAACCAGACGGTATGCGCAAACTTCACGATGATGGGCATCGTCGATATCCAGAGAGTCGTGGTAGAAGGCGGACAGTGCGCCAACAACACCACACAGGATGGCCATTGGGTGTGCGTCACGGCGGAAGCCGTTGTAAAAGTGGCTTAACTGCTCATGAACCATGGTGTGGTTCTTAACAGTATTAACAAACTCCTGCTTTTGTTCGGCGTTGGGAAGTTCTCCGTTAAGAAGGAGGTAGCAAACTTCCATGTAGTCTGACTTTTCTGCCAGCTGTTCGATGGGGTAACCGCCGTGAAGTAGTATGCCTTTGCCACCATCGATAAAAGTGATGGCGGAATCGCAAGCCGCGGTGGATACGAAGCCAGGGTCGTAGGTAAACAGGCCTTGTGCAGTGAGGGCCCGTACGTCTACTACATCAGGACCTTCAGTCCCGTGTAACACTGGCAGTTCGATGGTCTCCTCAACACCATCAATCTTCAGATACGCTTTTTTGTCAGCCATGGAGGCTCCTATCATTCGTTATAGTTCGTAAATGTGGCGAAAATTGAGCAATTTTGCTAATTGCCACACCTCATTATGTGAACGAGGTCAGCTTCAAAAGACCCAAACACTATAGAGTTTAAAACTGTAAAGTCAATTAAACTAAAAGTCGCGTTGATGCGTCGCAGCAACGATATACAAATACCAATATTGTTGTGAAAATTGAATCGCTCTTTAGTTGAAGAGCTCAATGTTTTTAATACTAATGAATTATTTTGTTTGGCCTTTGTATTAGATCGGTTGAATTGTTTTCATGCTTCGACTTGATTATAATGCCCCGTCGGAGATTAGGGGCGTCGCGCCAGTTTTGCTGGTTTGAATAGACTCCTAGCTCCATAAAGCAAGCACGTCCTTCTAATCGCCCACAACGGTTGGGCCAAAGAGTGTGAATTAGAGCCGTGAACAAAAATAGACCTGTAAATCTCGATCTTCGTACTATTAAACAACCTCTGCCGGCGATCAGTTCGATTTTGCATCGCGCAACAGGCGTCATCCTTTTTGTGGGTGTTGCTTTTATGTTGTATGCATTCGATCTGTCGTTGGAATCTCAGCAGGGCTTTGATGCTGCTGCCGACATGCTTTCGAACAGTTTTATTGGACAGTTCATTGCGTGGGGCTTGGTATCCTCTCTGCTTTACCATCTATTCGCCGGTGTTAAGCACCTGGTGATGGACTGCGGCTACTGTGAAGAGCTCGAAAGCGGCACTTTGGCAGCTAAGACCACTCTTATCGCGGGTGCTGTGGCAACGATTCTGGCAGGAGTTTGGATATGGTAACTTCTATTACTAGCTTTGGCCGTAGTGGCCTTTATGACTGGATGATGCAGCGTGCAACCGCTGTTATTTTGCTGGCATACACCCTGTTTATTTTGGCATATCTGCTTTTTAATCCCGATCTGGATTACACGCAGTGGAAAGCTTTGTTTGAGCAGACCTGGGTTCGGGTGTTCACATTGTTAACCCTGCTGTCCATTGGTGCTCACGCCTGGATTGGCCTTTGGAGTGTGTCAACTGATTATATCAAGCCTACCGGGCCTCGCTTCCTGTTCCAGGCAGTATGCGGAACGGCGATGTTCGTCTACGTGGTTTGGGGTGTTCAGGTTCTTTGGGGGTTATAAGCAATGTCTAAACTTCGTACGCTAAGCTATGATGCAATCGTAGTCGGCGGTGGTGGTGCGGGTATGCGCGCCGCTCTGCAGCTGGCTCAATCAGGCTTGAAAACTGCCTGTGTAACCAAGGTTTTCCCCACGCGTTCTCACACTGTTTCTGCACAAGGTGGCATCACCTGTGCAATCGCAAGTTCTGATCCAAACGATGATTGGCGCTGGCATATGTACGATACCGTTAAAGGTTCCGATTACATCGGTGACCAAGACGCTATCGAGTATATGTGTAGTGTTGGTCCTCAGGCGGTATTTGAGCTGGACCACATGGGGCTGCCTTTCTCTCGTACTGAAACCGGTCGTATTTATCAGCGTCCTTTCGGTGGTCAGTCCAAAAACTTTGGTGAGGGCGGTCAAGCTGCTCGTACCTGTGCTGCGGCCGACCGTACCGGTCATGCGCTGCTGCATACTCTTTATCAGGCTAACCTGAAAGCGGGTACTACCTTCTTTAATGAATGGTATGCCGTAGATCTGGTTAAGAACGCCAACGGTGCTGTTGTTGGTTGTATCGCTATCTGCCTGGAAACCGGTGAAACCGTATACATCAAGGCGCTGGCTACTGTGCTGGCAACGGGTGGTTCCGGTCGTATCTATCAATCAACCACAAACGCTCTAATCAATACCGGTGACGGTGTTGGCATGTCTTTGCGTGCGGGCTACCCGGCACAGGATATGGAGATGTGGCAGTTCCACCCAACCGGTATCGCCGGTGCAGGTGTGCTGGTAACAGAGGGTTGTCGTGGTGAGGGTGGTTACCTGATCAATAAAGACGGCGAACGCTTTATGGAGCGTTATGCTCCAAACGCCAAAGACCTTGCAGGTCGCGACGTTGTGGCTCGCTCTATGATTCTGGAAATTCTTGACGGTCGCGGCTGCGGTCCAGAAGGGGATCACGTATTCCTAAAGCTGGATCACCTGGGTGAAGAGGTTCTTCACAGTCGTCTGCCAGGTATTTGTGAGCTGTCCAAGACATTTGCTCACGTTGATCCGGTTGAAGCGCCAATTCCTGTAGTTCCAACCTGTCACTATATGATGGGCGGAGTGCCTACCAATGTTGGTGGTCAAGCGCTGACTGTTGATGCTGATGGCAATGATCAGCCAATCGAAGGCTTGTTTGCTTGTGGTGAGGTTGCATGTGTCTCCGTTCACGGTGCAAACCGCTTGGGTGGTAACTCGTTGCTTGATCTGGTTGTATTTGGTCGCGCTGCTGGTATTCAGATCGAGAAAATGCTTTCTGAAGGCTACGACGCTATCGATGCTACCGAAGAAGATCTTGAGCGCGCCATGTCTCGCTTGAATCGTCTTAACAACACCACCGGTGGTGAAAGTGTTGCTGAGGTTCGTGGCGACCTTCAGAAGACTATGCAGCTTTACTTCGGTGTATTCCGTGACGGCGAAAGCATGCAGAAGGGTCTTGAGCTTCTTAAGGGTATTCGCGAGCGTGTTGCTAATCTGCACCTCGAAGACAAGAGTCAGGCCTACAATACTGCACGTATTGAAGCGCTGGAGCTTGAGAACCTGATGGAAGTTGCTGAAGCTACCGCAATCGCTGCTGAAGTCCGTAAGGAAAGTCGTGGAGCTCACGCTCGTAACGACTTCACCGAGCGTGATGATGAGAATTGGCTGGTGCACTCTATCTTCTTCCCAGGGGAGAAGCGGGTTGGTAAGCGTGATGTTAACTTCGCGCCTAAGACTGTAGAGGCCTTCCCACCGAAGGCGAGAACTTACTAAGGGGACGCGTCATGCTAGTTAGTGTATATCGTTACAATCCCGAGGTTGATGATGCGCCTTTCATGCAGGATATCCATATTGATATCCCTGGTGGCAAAGACATCATGGTTCTTGATCTTCTGCAGCTGCTGAAGGATAAGGACCCTAGTCTGGCTTACCGTCGCTCTTGCCGTGAAGGTGTTTGTGGTTCCGACGGTATGAACATGAACGGTACCAACGGTCTGGCTTGTATTACGCCGCTGTCCGAAGTGGTTAAAGACGACAAGCTTGTGCTGCGTCCGTTGCCTGGATTGCCTGTCATTCGTGACCTGGTTATAGATATGTCTCAATTCTATAAACAGTACGAAAAGATCAAGCCTTTCCTGATCAATGACACGCCGGCTCCTGCTATCGAGCGTTTACAGTCGCCTGAAGAGCGTGAGAAGCTGGATGGCCTGTACGAGTGTATTCTCTGTGCATGCTGCTCCACTTCCTGTCCGTCATTCTGGTGGAATCCCGATAAATTTATCGGTCCTTCCGGTCTGTTACAGGCGTACCGCTTCTTGGCAGATAGTCGTGACACCGCAACTCGCGAGCGTCTGGCTGATCTGGATGATCCGTTCAGCGTCTTCCGTTGCCACGGTATCATGAACTGTGTGAATGTTTGTCCTAAAGGGTTGAACCCCACTAAGGCAATCGGCCACATTCGGAACATGTTGCTGCAACAGGCAACCTGATCGAAAAGCAGACAGAAAATGGTGCGCATACAGCGCACCATTTTTTTTAGCTGGTGTTTTTGCGGAGATATCGGCTATTAACGTCTATAAATGCTTTAGCTTGTAAGTAGAAAGCATTATATTTACAAGCCGCTAAGTGCTGTAGACTTGGCTCCGCAAGTTACCAAGGGTCTAGCGATAAAGGCCCCTATATAATACTCAATTAAGCAACCAGAACGGGGACGGGTCACCCTGAGTGCAATTGGGTTTGCCCAGGTTTTCACATAGGTCAGTCTGTGAAAATGGATCATTGCCTTTGGCGTCCGCCTCCTATGTACAGGGTTATCTAGAATGCAAGAAGGCATAATGGAGCTGATGTGGAAAACTTCCCATTTGTCCGGTGGGAACGTGGCCTACGTCGAAGAGCTTTACGAGCTCTTTTTAAGAGATCCAAACGAAGTTCCCCCGGAATGGCGTGAGGAGTTCAATAAGCTCCCTCGCGTACAGGAAACAGTTACCCAAGATGTTCCTCACTCAACAGTAAGAGAACACTTTTTATACTTGGCAAAGAACCAGCATCGTTCGCATCCGGTCCCGGTTGCAAGCGTTAGTTCTGAACACGAAAAGAAACAAGTTCGTGTGCTGCGTATGATCAACGCATATCGTGTGCGTGGTCATCAGCAAGCCAAGCTTGACCCATTAGGATTACAAGTTCGTGATGAAATACCGGATCTTGATCTGCATTTTCATGAATTGTCTGCAGCCGATCTGGATACAACCTTCCAGCTAGGTTCCCTGTTCTTCGGTCCTGAAGAAGCTCCCCTGAAAAATATCGTCGATGACCTACGTGATACATACTGCAGCACGGTAGGCGCGGAGTTTATGCATATCGTTGATACTCAGGAGAAACGTTGGATTCAACAACGTCTAGAGCCAGTTCATTGCCATCCTGAATTCGATCCCGAATATCGCAAGCATATCCTAGAGCGACTGACTGCGGCTGAAGGTCTTGAAAAGTACCTTGGGTCCCGTTTCGCCGGTGCTAAGCGCTTCGGATTGGAAGGGGGCGAAAGCCTGATTCCTTGTCTGGATGAGCTGATCCAGCGTGCCGGTAAGTACGGTTCTAAAGAGATCGTAATTGGTATGGCCCACCGAGGTCGTCTAAACGTTCTGGTCAATATTTTCGGTAAGAACCCTCAAGAGCTGTTTGAAGAGTTTGAAGGCAAACGGACGTTAGAAACTTCCGGTGATGTTAAGTACCACCAGGGTTTCTCGTCAAACGTGTCAACTCCAGGTGGCGAAATGCACTTGGCTCTGGCCTTTAACCCATCGCATCTTGAAATCTCCGCACCAGTAGTCGAAGGTTCTGTACGTGCTCGCCAAGATCGTCGTAATGACGAAGAAGGTGATCTGGTTCTGCCGATCAATATCCACGGTGATTCAGCCTTTGCTGGTCAAGGTGTGGTCATGGAGACATTCCAGATGTCTCAGACTCGTGCCTATAAAACCGGTGGTACAGTCCATATCGTTATCAACAATCAAGTCGGTTTCACTACCAGTAAACGAGAAGATATGCGTTCTACTGAGTACTGTACCGATGTTGCTAAGATGGTGCAGGCACCGATATTCCACGTTAATGGCGATGATCCAGAAGCGGTTGCATTCGTTACTAAGGTTGCTCTTGATTATCGAAATGAGTTCCATAAAGACGTAGTTATCGATCTGGTTTGTTATCGTCGTCGTGGTCATAACGAAGCGGACGAGCCGTCTGGCACTCAGCCTATGATGTATCAACAGATTAAAAAGCAGAAGACCACTCGTACTCTATATGCAGAGTATCTGATGGAAAAAGGCTTTATTAATGATGCAGAGAGCAAGGCGCTAGAGGCTGATTATCGTCAGTCCTTGGAAGATGGTCGTCACGTAGCTAAGAGTTTGGTATCAGAGCCAAATGAAGAGTTGTTTGTTGATTGGCGTCCTTATTTGGGGCATGAGTGGACTCACGAGTGTGATACTCGAATTTCCAGCGAGCTAGTCAAGCAATTGGCAGAGCAGCTGGATTCTGTTCCGGATGGTTTTGTTATTCAGCGCCAGGTCGCTAAGATTCTCGAAGATCGGAAGAAAATGGGTTCCGGTGCAATGCCTATCAACTGGGGTTTTGCTGAGGTTCTAGCCTACGGTAGTTTGTTGGCAGAAGGGCATCCCATTCGGTTCACGGGTCAGGATGTCGGCCGGGGGACATTCTCGCACCGTCATGCGGCGCTTCACAACCAAAAAGATGCATCGACTTATGTACCTTTGCAGAATCTGTCCCCCGAACAGCCTCGAATGACCTTGCATGATTCCTTCCTGTCAGAAGAAGCTGTGCTGGCGTTCGAATATGGGTATGCGACCACGATGCCAAATGCTTTGGTTATCTGGGAAGCTCAGTTTGGTGATTTTGCCAACGGGGCTCAGGTAGTTATCGACCAATTTATCACCAGTGGTGAGCATAAGTGGGCGCGTTTATGTGGCCTTACCATGCTGCTCCCACATGGTTATGAGGGGCAGGGGCCAGAACACTCTTCCGCTCGCCTGGAACGCTATCTGCAACTCTGTGCCGAGCACAATGTACAGGTCTGTGTGCCAACTACGCCTGCACAGGTATTCCATATGTTGCGTAGGCAGGTCATCAGACCGCTACGTAAACCATTGATTGTTATGTCTCCTAAGAGTCTGCTGCGCCATAAGCAGGCGGTATCTACCCTTGAGGAGTTAACTGACGGTTCGTTCCGTACAGTGATCCCGGAAGTAGATGATTTGGATGCTAAGAAAGTTAAACGTATCGTTCTGTGTAGCGGTAAGGTTTATTACGATCTTTATAACAAGCGAGCTGCAGACGAGCGTGATGATGTTGCCATTATCCGTATCGAACAGCTTTACCCGTTCCCTGAAGTCGATTTAAAGAAAGCGATGGAACCTTATACCAATACCGAAAGCGTGGTCTGGTGTCAGGAAGAACCGCTCAATCAGGGTGCGTGGTACTGCAGTCAGCATCACATGCGACATGCCATTGAAGAGTTGTTCCCTAAACAGCACCTCGGCGTATCTGCCCGTGAAGCTTCAGCTGCACCTGCATCAGGTTATATGTCCCAGCACGTCGAAGAACAAGAGAAGCTGGTTAACGACGCAATCAATGGTTAACAGGCTACATCAGAGTTAGCCGAGAATTTATAAAGGAAGAATCATGTCTATCGAAATCAAAGCCCCAACTTTTCCTGAGTCTGTAGCTGATGGTACCGTTGCAACTTGGCATAAACAGCCAGGTGAAGCGGTAACTCGCGATGAACTGATTGTCGATATTGAAACCGATAAGGTTGTCCTCGAAGTTGTAGCGCCTGCTGACGGTAGTCTGGCTGAAATCGTTAAAGGTGAAGGTGATACGGTTTTGAGTGATGAGGTTATCGCTCATTTCGTAGCGGGAGACGCACCTGCTGCAGCTTCTAACGATGCAGCGCCAGCCGCTGATGCGCCTGCTGCTTCTGGTGATGAAGATGCAATTGCCGGCCCGGCTGCCCGTAAGCTGCTCGAAGAAAATAATCTGACTGCGGCTCAGGTGCCTGGTACCGGTAAAGGCGGTCGCATCACTAAAGAAGATGTCCAGAATTACCTTAAGAGTGTTCCTGCTGCACCGGCCCCAGCTGCTGCACCTGCAGCAGCGCCTGCTTCTGACCTAGTGGTTACTGGTGAGCGAGTTGAAAAGCGCGTACCAATGACACGTCTGCGTGCTACAATTGCCAAGCGTTTGGTTGAGGCTCAGCAGAACGCTGCGATGTTGACGACCTACAACGAAGTCAACATGAAGCCTGTTATGGAGTTACGTAAGCAATATAAGGACCTGTTTGAGAAAACTCATAACGGTGTTCGTTTAGGCTTTATGTCTTTCTTCGTTAAGGCTGCAACTGAAGCTCTGAAACGCTTCCCAGCTGTCAATGCTTCTATTGACGGTAATGACATTGTTTATCATGGTTATCAAGATATCAGCGTAGCGGTTTCTACTCCCCGTGGATTGGTTGTGCCTGTTTTGCGTGACACGGATGGCATGGGGCTCGCTGATATCGAAAGCGGTATCGCTGATTTGGCTATGAAAGGTCGTGATGGCAAGCTAGGTATCGAGGATATGCAGGGCGGTACATTTACCATTACTAATGGTGGTACTTTCGGTTCCTTGATGTCCACACCGATTATAAATGCGCCACAAACGGCCATCATGGGTATGCATAAGATTCAAGAGCGTCCTATGGCTGTTAACGGTCAGGTCGAAATTCTTCCAATGATGTATCTCGCGCTGTCGTATGATCATCGTTTGATAGACGGAAAGGATGCTGTGCAGTTCTTGGTTACCATCAAGGATCTGCTAGAAGACCCAGCTCGCATTCTGCTGGATGTCTAAGACAACCCAAAAGGTTAGAAAGCTAAAAGTTTAAAAGATAGGAAGGCTAGGACATGTCTCAAAAGTTTGATGTTATCGTAATTGGAGCAGGCCCCGGCGGCTATGTTGCAGCCATCCGCGCTGCGCAGCTGGGTTTGAAGACAGCCTGTGTCGAGAAGTGGGTCGACGGTAAAGGTGCCCCTGTGTTGGGCGGT
>JAPHRD010000091.1 GCA_026196225.1 Motiliproteus sp. | reverse complement strand
TGATCAAAAAACGAGCAAATGATGGCGATCATGCGGCCGAATGGCTTTGATGAGCGATATTGTTCAATAAACAGGACTTAATCACAGGATCCCTAGAAAGACCGTTGCCAAAAAATAGACGAAGAAATTTTTAGGCAACAAGCGACGAATCAACAGATGATGTCCATAGCTCAAAAGCACTGGAATCATGCAGGTTACGAAGGCATTGATGGGAAAGGCTTGCCAGCTTTCGCGCCCAACTACCGTCATAGCAGCCAGAACCAGCGATAGACACAGCAACCCCAACTCCCAACCGAAAATCAACGCCGCCATTGTTGCACCCAGCACATGAATGGTTAGTCCCGGCGATAAACCCGCACGCATCTGCCACAGGCCGATCAACAATACCGTCAGACCCAAAAACAGGTGCTGTAACACCCGGTGAGCAAACAACCTTTTCCAGGGTGAACGATACAGCGCCACGATCATGGCCACGCCATAGATCAGAGTACAAAACCACCACCAGAAACCCGTTACCAATTCCTCAGCCATTCACCACCCTCGGCAAGAAAGCACTAATTTATTGTACAAAAATCCAGCTTTGACTTATGTCATCGGTGAATATCCTGTACAATCGCCAGCAAAATTTTGTGCATCGCAACGCAATCCATCGCCTTAATTAAACGCATTCTAAATTAGAATTACGCAACAGTATCTGTTTCGTAAGGGAATATCGATGTTTCAGCTAGCTGTAAAAACCTCTCGCAATCTAAAGTCTGACGTACTGTCAGGGTTAACCGTTGCACTTGCCCTGGTACCGGAAGCGGTTGCTTTCGCCTTTGTTGCTGGTGTGGAGCCCTTGGTCGGACTCTACGCTGCCTTTATGGTTGGCCTGATAACCGCCTGCATCGGTGGACGCCCGGGAATGATTTCCGGCGCAACGGGTGCCTTGGCGGTCGTTATGGTTTCACTGGTGGCTGACCATGGTGTGCAGTACCTGTTCGCAACCGTGGTGTTGATGGGAATACTGCAGGTTCTCGCCGGGGTTTTAAAACTTGGTAAGTTTATTCGGATGGTGCCACATCCAGTGATGCTCGGTTTCGTCAACGGACTAGCAATCGTTATCTTCCTGGCTCAACTCAGCCAATTTAAGTTCATCGATGATCAAGGTGTCAGCCAGTGGTTATCCGGCGCTCCTTTGTATACATTGCTGGGATTGATCGCCTTAACCATGGTAATCATCCACTTTTTGCCCCGTATTACCCGCTCCATCCCCTCATCTCTGGCGGCAATAATCACCGTCAGTCTGCTGGTTGCCTTTATTGGGTTGGACACCAAAACCGTTGGTGAAGTCGCCTCTATTGCCGGTGGCTTGCCTACCTTCGCTCTTCCCGAAGTGCCGCTCAATCTGGAAACACTGATTATTATCTTCCCCTACGCCGTGATTCTTGCTGCTATCGGATTGATTGAATCACTGCTGACACTCACCCTTATCGACGAGATAACCGATACCCGCGGACGCGGTAACAAAGAGTGTATCGGCCAGGGCGCTGCCAACGTGGTTACTGGCTTCTTTGGCGGCATGGGCGGTTGCGCCATGATCGGGCAAAGCATGATCAACATTAACTCCGGTGGCCGAGGCCGTGCTTCCGGAATTACTGCCGCCCTTTCCCTGTTGGCGTTCATTCTGTTTGCTTCCTCCCTGATTGAACAGATCCCCATTGCAGCACTGATCGGGGTCATGTTTATGGTAGTACTGGGCACCTTCGAATGGTCCAGCTTCCGGATCATGGGAAAGATCCCCAAGGCTGACGCCTTCGTACTAATTTTGGTTTCCGGTGTAACGGTCGCGACCGATCTGGCCATTGCCGTTGTGGTGGGCGTGATTGTTTCGGCACTGGTTTTTGCATGGGAGCATGCCAAGCATATTCGAGTAGTAACCAGCATGGAGGGCGAAACCAAGATCTATCGCCTCCACGGTCCGATCTTTTTTGGATCGGTGAACAACTTCCTCGGCCTGTTTGATCCCAAGAACGATCCCGATGACGTTGTTATCGAGTTCCAGTTCTCACGAGTATCGGATCATTCCGGACTTGGCGCCGTGGACACGCTGGCAGAACGCTACATCAATGCGGGCAAAACCCTGCATCTTCGTCACTTAAGTCCTGAGTGCCAAAAGCTTTTGAAGAAAGCGGGTGATCTGGTTGAAGTAAATGTAATTGAAGACCCCAAGTACCGCGTAGCAACCGACACCTTGGCCTAAGCATTATCGCCAGAACGTCATCCGGCGCTCTGGCGATAATAAACTTCCGGCTCATATGTCTCTACGACACCGGAGCTAGCTCTCCTCGCCCCAGCATCTGCTGATAGACAAAGCCACTGATGTGGACCCGCTGTTCATCAATAACACCGTTAAACTGAACACCATACAGATAGCCCTCATCCGCTTCAGCGATATTACGGACGATTGCTTGCAATTGATGCTGTCTGAAAATTCCATCTACTTCCGTCTGAAAAGAGACACGCAAGCGGCTGCCAGAGGCCGCCAGTGGTTTCTTGCTGAGGATTCGGGCCCCACTACTACTCAAATCAACAATTCGAGCGGAGACTGGCCATTCGCCGTGAAGCGTTCCCTTTTCGGCTTCAGCAATCTCGGCCGCCATAGTCAATCGCACGCGGCTACCCTGTCGAATGGCAACAGCATTAAATTTTTCTGGATAGGAAAGGTGACTATACAAGAAAGGTAAACGTCGACTGCAGATAACCTGAGTTTGAAAACCACAGGCATATTTACCGGCAATCAATCTGACCTTGAGTAGCTTGCCTTCGGGAAGCTGTATCGCCTTGCCCTTTATTTTCGGAGCACTGACGATAAGACTGTCATCCTCGACATAGCCAATCAGGCGTACCTGATAACGATTATTATTTGCCAAAGATTCGATATTGAAAGAATCCCCGACGCTAAGATGTAGATCTGAAAACTGGTTTGGTACAACGTGTTTTTGATCCAATGTATCTCCTCCAATAATCACCAAACAGCAAATTTTTATTATTAACAATCCTTTTTAAATAGCAATGCATCCTCACGAATAGCGGACGACAGCGGGTAGTAATTGCGCCTTACTCCGATCTCACTAAACCCCTGCTGGCGATAAAAACCAATCGCCGCCTGATTGGATGCACGGACCTCTAAAAACAGCGAGTCTACCAACAGGCTATGTAACTGGTCGATCAATTGTTCCATTAGCCGAGTCGCTACACCCTGCTTCTGATATTTACTATCAACCGCAACGATCAGCAGATCAGCCTGACCACCACCAAAACTGGCAAAAATATAGCCGGCCAAGCGTCTATCTATTTCGGCAACCCAACAAGATTCATGAGCAGCAACCATTTTCTGCAGTTGATCAATACTGTGGGGATGGCTGAACAGCTGGCTTTCCAGCTCGGCGACGGAAGGTAGATCGGTATCGACAATGGGACGGATTGTTAGATTCATCGCCATCCTATCGGCACCGAGTGTTGAATTAATGGGATAAATGTTGCTGCAATTTCAGCAATTGGTGCCAAAGATCACGCTTGAGGCCCGGAATGCACATCAATTCGTTCAGACTAGGCCCGGGTAACACCCAACGATTTGCAACATTCACAACTTCGCCGGCGCCTTGAAACGATTCTGGCAGTCCATAATCGGCTGAATTTTTCCCTAACAGCAACATCGGCAACTGTGCGCTGGATTGCATCCGAATGATTAAATTATTAACCCCTGCCCGCGCCACCTGTTTACCTTGATCAATATGATCGCTGTTGACCACAGGCCAAGCCAGCAACTGCACCTTAGGGGATCCCTTGCCTAAAGCGATCGAGCCGAGAATGCGTTGCAACAATTGTTGGTGTTTTGTAGTCATGCCTTGAAGTACATCCAAGGGCAGTTCGTTAACCACCAGACAGTCTTCATAAGCCAATACCGCCACCCTGAAGCGGGGAACAACAGGCTCTTCGGCAACAATATCGCCTTTGGGTATGGGTAGCTCTGACTCTGGTATTGGAGAGTTATTTGACAGTTGTTCCGCAGGTGCCGAATTGACCGCAGGCGTTTCCGGAACAATTGGTTCTACGCTTCTTGATTTAGCCGCAGAACTGGAACTCTCGGAGGAGAGCATCTGCTGAAGTGCGGCAGTGGTTCGTTTGGCATCGGCCGCTCCGGCGCGAGGAGTGTCGGCCGCTACGGGGGATGTTACTGGTAATGTTGCTGGTGATCCGGAAAGACTAGCTTGGTTGGCAGCTGTCGCTTGGGATTCTGGACTAGGACCGGAAACAGCCTGCTGATCAATTGACCCTGGCTGTTCCGACTCCCAGACCCACTGCGGTGATGGAGCAGCTCCAGGTAGCGCATCCACTGGCAGCCATGAGGTAACCCCCATAGCGGCCAGATATTGCTGCCGGCACTGCTCCCGCTCCCGCTCCCGCTGATCCATATTAACCCTATGTGTTAGACCTGCGGATGAGCTTTCTCAACGGAGGAATCGAGCAAATTGGCGGCATGTAGATATGCCTTGGCAGAGGCGATAACGATGTCGGTATCGGCACCCAGTCCATTGACAATACGGCCTCCTTTTTCCAGCCGAACCGTAACCTCACCCTGAGAATCGGTACCACTGGTGATGGCATTGACCGAATACAGTTCCAAACTGGCACCGGTATCCACCACACTTTCAATCGCCTTATAAGCCGCATCCACAGGGCCACTGCCGGAAGCAGAGGAAGTGTGTTCAACACCATCCACGATGACAACCACATCAGCCACGGGAGTTTCACCGGTCTGAGAGGTCACTTTTAGTGAACTGAGGCCATAGCGCTCGTTATAACTGGCAATTTTGGTATCACTCACCAACGCCTGCAGATCTTCATCGAAGATCTCATGTTTTTTATCCGCCAAGTCTTTAAAGCGCGCGAAAGCGGTATTCAGTTCGGCATCGCTGTCAAAGACTGTACCCAACTCTTCAAGGCGGGTGCGGAAGGCATTCCGGCCAGAATGCTTACCCAATACCATTTTGTTGGTATTCCAACCCACATCCTGAGCGGTCATGATCTCGTAGGTTTCGCGATGCTTCAGGACGCCATCTTGGTGAATCCCAGATTCATGGGCAAAGGCGTTGGCACCCACAATAGCCTTGTTAGGCTGCACTGGAAAACCAGTGACCCCGGAAACCAGACGCGAAGTAGGTACGATCTGAGTGGCGTCAATTCCTGTCTCCAGCCCCAGCACATCGTTACGGGTACGGATCGCCATCACCACCTCTTCCAGGGAGGCGTTACCGGCACGCTCGCCCAGACCGTTGATAGTACATTCGATCTGACGGGCACCATTATTGACGGCGGAGAGTGAATTGGCTACGGCCAAACCCAGGTCGTTGTGACAGTGTACGGAGAACACCGCTTTATCAGAATTAGGAATACGTTCGATCAACTGACCAATGGTGTGGCCGTACTCTTCTGGCACAGCGTAACCCACCGTATCCGGAATATTGATGGTGCGGGCACCGGCATCGATACAGGCTTCGATGATGCGACACATAAAGTCCAGCTCGGATCGGGAAGCATCCTCCAAGGAGAATTCCACATCGTCGATCAGATTACGAGCGCGCTTAACAGCGTGAATGGCCTGAGCGACCACCTGATCGGGCTCCATCTGCAGCTTGTACTTCATATGGATCGGTGAGGTGGCGATAAAAGTATGGATACGACCGGAGTTAGCATTCTGCAGCGCTTCGCCGGCACGATCGATATCCGCATCCAGAGCACGGGACAGACTACAGATGGTGCTGTCCTTGATAGTATCGGCGATGGATTTTACCGACTCAAAATCACCGGGGCTGGCGATGGCAAAGCCTGCTTCAATGACATCCACTTTCATCTTTTCCAAAGACTTGGCGATGCGCAGCTTCTCATCCTTGGTCATGGATGCGCCAGGGCTCTGTTCGCCATCTCTCAAAGTGGTATCAAAAATAATTACGCGGTTGCTGCTCATAACTTACTCCAAACCAACCTTCCCATGGGGAAGATCAAAAAATACAGTTCAGTTTTCTACAGAAAACAAGACGATCAAAAATGTACGGATGCAAAGATAAACTGCCCTTACGGCAGTCGTAGGAGTAGAGGACGGGCAACTTGATAAACCGCACGCAGAGCACAGGCGTGTCCCGCAGTGGCAGTTGTTTTGTGTCCAAATGTGAATTGCATGATTACTCGATCATCTGAAACGGGTTAGATTCTCGTTAATATAACGCTAAAATCTTGCTTTGCAAGCATGTTTGACAAATGGATAAGATGAACACTGAACCAGCATGGCAACTGTGGTCGGTGCACCACAAAAACCGCAAACCATAAACAGGTAGAACTACGGATGTCCAACCAACACCCCGCTCCCGGCGGCTCCAATCAATTCGACTTTGATCAGGCAATCGATCGCAGCAGCAGCGCCAGTCAAAAGTGGCTCAAATACCACGACCAGGACATATTACCGATGTGGGTAGCCGATACCGATTTTGTATCGCCTCCGGCTATTCTCGATGCACTTAAACAAAGGATCGATCACGGAGTCTTTGGCTACACCCTTCCCCCTCAGGAGCTCACCGATGCGGTGATCGAACATCTGCATAGCAATTACCATTGGCAGGTAGAATCTGAGTGGTTGGTATGGCTGCCGGGATTGGTGTGCGGCCTCAACCTGGCCTGTCGCAGTGTCGGAGAAAGCCAGTCTGAGGTGATCTCGCCGAAACCCATCTACCCGCCATTTATGTCCTCGCCGCGCCTTTCCGATCGTTCATTGGTTCAGGTAGCCATGACTCTTGTGGACGAACGCTGGGTATTGGATTTTGAAGCGTTGGAAAATGCCATCACAGATCAAACCAGCCTAGTGCTATTCTGCAATCCTCAAAATCCGGGCGGTAGCTGTTACCGTCGCCAGGAACTTGAGCGGTTAATGGAGATCTGCCAACGTCATGATCTGATTCTTTGTTCCGACGAAATCCATTGTGATCTGATTCTAGAACCGGGAGTCAAACACATTCCTGCAGCCAGCTTATCCCTAGACGCAGCCCAGCGAACCATCACCCTGATGGCACCGAGCAAGACCTACAATATTGCCGGTCTCGGATGCTCTCTGGCGATCATTCCCGACAAACAACTTCGACAACGCTTTATGCGGGTTCGAAAAGGGATCGTGCCGGATGTAAACCTGTTGGGCTATACCGCAGCCATCGCCGCCTACCGAGACTGCGATGAATGGAACCAACAGCAACTGAATTATCTGCGCGGCAACCGCGATTATCTGCTGGAGCAGATCAACCAGATTCCTGGTCTGAAATTACTACCCTTCGAGGCCACCTATCTAGCCTGGATCGATGTCTCCGGGCTGGGGCTGAGTAACCCACCGGCAGTCTTCGAAGCCGCTGGTGTGGGCATGTCACCGGGGGCTGACTTTGGTGACAAGAATTATATGCGGCTGAATTTCGGCTGCCCTCGCCCGCTACTGGAAGAAGCAGTCAAGCGTATAACGACCGCCGTGCTAAAGAACAATACTTAGTAAATAGAATCGGTCAGGCGCGTGCTAACGGAAAAGCCAGCACCTGATCGATATGCTCACAGGATTCTGCAATCATCAACAGACGGTCCATACCTAAGGCGACACCGGCACAGGCAGGCATGCCCGACTTCAACGCCTCCACCAGCCGTTCATCGATTGGCAGCGGTTGTAAACCCAGCTGCTGCCGGGTGTTTTGATCCTTGAGAAAACGCTGTTGCTGTTCTTCACCATCGGTCAATTCCAGATAACCGTTGGCCAACTCAATCCCCTGTACAAAGAGTTCAAAGCGGCGTGCAACCTTCACCCCTGCCTCATCTTCACAAACCTGGGCTAATGCTGCTTGAGTCTCCGGGTAATCGAAAACAAAGGTCGCTTGCTGTAGCCGCGGCTCAATCAGGTGGCTGAACAGCAGATCCAGCCAACCATCCCGGTCATCCAGCTGAAGATCGATATCTAGGTGCTGCTGGGCAATTTTCTGTAATTGCATCGCATCCGCCGGGTGAGGATCAATCTGCAGGTGTTCGATAAACAACTGCCGATAACTGATATACCGAGCCGAAGAGCAACCACATACTGCCAACAAAAGCGCTTCCACCTCTGCCATCAACTGACGATCATCGAAGCCGGGACGATACCACTCCAGCATGGTGAACTCTGGGTTGTGACGACGACCGGATTCACCATTGCGGAAGCTTTTACAGATCTGGTATATCGGACCACTACCCGCAGCCAACAGACGCTTCATAGGATATTCAGGAGATGTCTGCAAAAAGAGTTGCAACCCCTGCTGCCCAGGTCCTCGATAGCTGCTGCGCAGTGGATCCAGGTGGGGATCAGCAACAGCAGCGGCTGAGAGTATCGGAGTTTCCACCTCCAACACCTGCCGCTCAGAAAAGAACTCACGAACAGTGCGATATAGTTCTGCTCTCGCCCGAATTTGATCCAAGCCAGCGGAGGGCTGCCAATCAGCCATGGTCTGTACTCTCAAATTATCGTTGCAATAGAACCAAAAACGGGCCGGTTAAACCCGACCCGTTTTAAAACTTACTTATCTCGATCAGGCGCGGCTGACGTACTCGCCAGTACGAGTATCGATCTTCAGCACTTCACCTTCATTGATAAACAGCGGTACTCGCACAACCGCTCCAGTACTCAATGTAGCTGGCTTAGAACCACCCTGAGCGGTATCGCCTTTCAGACCAGGATCAGTCTCAGTCACTTCCAGCTCAACAAAGTTTGCTACGGTAACGGCTAGTGGAACACCATTAAACAGGGTAACAACCGAAACATCCTGCTCTTTCAGCCACTGAGTAGCGTCAGCCACAGCAGCCTTATCGGCAGCAAACTGTTCGAAAGATCCATCAGTCAGCATGAAGTGCCAGAATTCACCATCGGTATACAGATATTCCATATCCCGATCCATTACGTCTGCGGCTTCAACCGATTCACCCGACTTAAATGTACGCTCCCAGATCCGACCACTTTTAAGGTTACGCATCTTGACCCGGGTAAACGCCTGTCCTTTACCGGGTTTGACGAATTCAACATCGACCATGGCACAAGGATCGCCATCGATCATCACTTTAAGACCTGACTTGAATTCATTGGTAGAATAGCTAGCCATTTTTCCTCACCAAATTAACTGTCGAACCCCTGGCGCAGGCTAAAAAATGAGATCGCTCACTTTTTTTGTTGCAAACTGCCCTGCCAACCAGGAAAAACGCTAATCATACCCTGAACGGGAGCCGCTGTGCAGACTATGTCGTTAAACCACATCAATCCAATTCAATGGCAGCAAATTTTGGCAGACGCCGTCAGCGATCCAGCAATGCTGCTGGAACGTCTGCAGCTGCCCGCAAACATGTTGGATTCGATGATCGCCGCCCATGACTCGTTCTCGTTGAGAGTACCGGAACCCTACTTGCAGCGAATCACACCGGGAGATGTTAACGATCCGCTTCTGTTACAGGTGCTACCTCAACCCCAGGAGCAACTCGAGGTCAAAGGCTACGTCACAGACCCTTTGGATGAACGCAGCAGCAATCAGCAACAGGGATTGATCCACAAATACCGCGGTCGAGTGTTGTTAATTGTCAGTGGTGGCTGCGCGATCAATTGTCGCTACTGCTTCCGTCGTCACTTTCCCTACGGCGATAATCAGTTGGGTGGGGCACAGTGGCAGCAATTGCTTGATTATCTAAAGCAGGACAATTCTATCCAAGAGGTGATCTTTAGTGGCGGCGACCCTCTGGCCACTACTGATCAGCGCTTGGCCTCGATGGTAAGTGACCTGGAAGAGATTCCCCACCTCAAGCGCCTGCGCCTGCACACTCGATTGCCGGTGGTGATTCCCCAGCGGGTAACTCCTGAGCTAACTCAACTCCTACAAAACAGTCGCCTTCAAACTGTTGTGGTGACCCATATCAACCACCCCCAAGAGTTGGATGACTCGCTAATTGCAGCACTGAAAGAACTGCGAAACGCAACAGATCAACTGCTCAACCAAAGCGTGTTGCTGAAAGGAATTAACGACCAGGGCGAAATATTATGTCAGCTCAGCGAAGCGCTTTTTGATGCCGGTGTACTGCCTTACTACCTTCATCTGCTTGATCCAGTAGCAGGAGCCAGCCATTTTAAGATCAGCGAAACCACGGCAAAGAACCTGGTAGGCCAAATGTGCGACAGCCTGCCAGGCTATCTGGTGCCAAAACTGGTCAAAGAGCTGGCTGGAGCCACCGCCAAAGTCCCGATCATGCCCATACTGAAAAACAACGGTCAATCAATCAGTTAGGAACAGTCGATAAACAGAGTTTTGTTCAGATAACAAAACCAGCGGATTCGGGTGATTAATCATCGATAAAAATCTCGGTGAATCGTACTTGCATTTCCCCCTCTCTGAACCAGACTCAGAGTAAACTTTCAGGGAGGGTTGAGCATGAAACTTCACGGTCTGGCTGTCAGTAACTACTACAATATCGCCAAATTGGCATTGCTGGAAAAACACATTGAGTTCGACGAGGTGGCCATCTCCCCCTCTCAAGAACCGGAATTTCTGCTAAACAGCCCGATGGGGAAAATCCCTGTCTTACAGGACGGAACCTATTACCTGTCCGAATCTCAAGCGATTCTCTTCTATCTGGAACTCCTCAAACCCACTCCCCGCCTGTACCCCCTTGATCCAATGATTTCTGGCCGAGCCCAGCAGATACACCAATTTATCGATCTCTACATCGATGAGCCGGCTCGACGTCTGCTCGGAGCTGCATTTTTCGGCCAAGAAACCGATGCCGAATCCGTTGAAAGTATTGGCAAAGAGTTAAAGCACAATGTCGCTGCCCTAAGCCAGATCGCCGGGTTCTCACCCTTTATCGCAGGGCCAGATCTATCCCACGCAGATCTGGCGGCGTTTACCACCTTTGGTTTTGCCCAGGCGATTATGGAACGCCTACATGGACCTGATCCAATGTCCAAGCTGCCCGGTGTCGGTGCCTATATGGAGATGATGGAGAAGCGGCCCAGCTGTCAGCAGGTTGTCGAAGACCAACTACTGGCTTTGGATAAAATGCTTTCGGCCAATGCCTGACGGTTGCCATAGCCTAAGCAATTGATACTATTGAGCTGACATCCTGTATTCCTTAACAGTTGGGATATGGTTTGCCCACCACAAATGGAAACGCTAGAGAAATAGCAGGTGGTGGACCAATCTCTAGAGGCAAAATGATGAACAACAGCTGGAAAGTTTTAATCGCACTTCCTTTAATCACCTTGCTTGGCGCTTGCACCCAGGAGACACAAAACAAATTCGGCCGAGCAGTACAAAACTGGACCGGTACCAATGGTGTGCTGGAGGTCTACGCTGGCGACAAGCTGGTCAAGCGTTTTATCGAGATCGATAAATTATCTACCGCAGCCGGAACCAGTGACGGTGTACCCCGCCCCTATCGCTTCGGATACGGTGTTTTGGACACCAACCTCAACAGCGTTCAAGATCCCGGTGAGAAGAAAGTCTATTTCGAGTTTAGTGACTACTCCACCTCCTACGTATTCTACGAACAACCCTAATCGATGAGCACACCTTTTCTGGTTATTGCTATCGCTCTGGTCGGCGGCATCGCTGTCTCCCTCCAGGGCCAGTTTATGGGTTTGATGGATCGCCAGATAGGCACTCTGGAAAGTGTTTTTCTGACCTATGGGATTGGCGGCGTGTTGGTGACGCTGCTACTGTTATTCTATCGCGGCGGCAACATCGGACAGTGGCAACAACTCCCCTGGTGGACTCTAAGCTCTGGCCTGCTGGGGTTGGTTATTGTCGCCTCCATCGGTATCAGCGTCTCCAGAATAGGTGCTCTGGCAGGATTTACATTGATTGTCGCGGCGCAATTTATCAGTGCTGCCTTGATCGATCATTTCGGCCTGTTTGGCGCTGAAATTCGGACCATGGATCTCAGTAAACTGGCGGGAGTTTCGGTCATTATCGCCGGAGTCTGGCTGACCATCCGCTAGTAATCCCAGAAAATATATCCTGGATCAAGGTTAGGGATCCTGTGATTAAGTCCTGTTTATTGAACAATATCGCTCATCAAAGCCATTCGGCCGCATGATCGCCATCATTTGCTCGTTTTTTGATCATC